>JBPCXN010000275.1:0-31855 GCA_051008495.1 Endozoicomonas sp.
AACAGACCATATCCACATTGCCTGAAGCGATCAGCTCACTGGTTCCGGCATGATCCAGCACAACATGTTGAAACACCCCTCCAGGCAAACCTGCCAGGTCGAAGGCATCCTGAATCCGCTCAGCTACCAGCAGGGTATTCGCCGCATGCTTAAGCACGACAGTGTTACCAGCAAGAAGTGCCGGGATAATTGAGTTCAGAGCGGTCATAAAGGGGAAGTTCCAGGGGGCAATGGTCAGAATCACACCCAGCGGCTCCCGGCTGATCTTGCGGGAAAAACCAGCCTTCTCACCCGGATTCAGAGGGCTTAAGGAAGCCTCGGCAATAGAGATCATATGGCGGGAACGCTCTTCCAGGCCGCGAACTTCACCAGCCCCCTGAGAGATGGGGCGTCCCATCTGCCAGGCCAGCTCTTCGGCGATACGTTCTTTCATCCCAGCCATGGCATCCACTGCCGCACTGCACAGTGCACAACGCTCTGCAACACTCAGTTGCGCCCAGCCCCGCTGAGCGGTTTTACTGCGGGCAATTAATGCCTCAACCTGCGCCGTGCCGGACACCGGACGTTCAGCATAGAGGCTGCCGTCAACCGGCGAAATACATTGGATCTTGTTCATTGGTCACTCAACCTTTTCGGATCAGGCCCTTTCAAAACCCCGGAGGACTTCCCAGTCAGTCACCTGCCTGTCGTACACTTTCTGCTCCCAGCGGGCGGCATGGACATAATGGTCGATGACTTCACTGCCAAAAGCTTCACGCAGCATGGATGACCCGTTCATCTTTTCAGTCGCCAAGCGTAAGGTCTTGGGCACCTCGCGTATGTTCTCACCGTTATAGGCGTCACCGACAAACTCCGGCTCCAGCTCAAGCTTCTGCTTGATACCGGCAAGGCCTGCCGCCAGTTGCCCGGCCAGAGCCAGGTAAGGGTTGATATCGGCACCACCGATACGGCACTCAATACGAATGGCACGGGTGCCTTCACCACAGAGACGGAAGCCTGCCGTGCGATTGTCCAGACTCCAGACGGCTTTGGTTGGTGCAAAGGTACCTTCCTGGAAACGCTTATAAGAATTGACGTAAGGTGCCAGCAGACAGGTAACATCATCGGCATAGGCCAGCAGGCCGGCCAGGTAGTGACACATCAGCTCAGACATACCCTGTGGACGGCTCTCGTCGAAGAATAAAGGCTGACCGTCAGTACTCCACAATGACTGGTGTATGTGTGAAGAGCTACCGGCAGCATCGTTGTTCCACTTCGCCATAAAAGTCACTGCCTTGCCATGTTGCCAGGCAATTTCTTTACAGGCATTTTTGACAATGGAGTGCTGATCCGCAGTCACCAGCGCCCTGTCGTACTTGATGTTTATCTCTTCCTGACCTGCGCAGGCTTCACCTTTGGAGCATTCCACCGCAATACCGGCACCGTAAATACCATTACGCATGGCCCGGATAACCCCTTCCTCCTTGGTGGTCTGGAAAATGTGGTAATCCTCGTTATAGGCGCTGGCCAGCTTCATATCCCGGTAACCGGCCTGGCAGGCGTCGGCATAACTCTGGTCGAACAGGAAAAACTCCAGTTCCGTCGCCATCATTGGCTGCATGCCCAGGGCGTTCAGTCGTTCTACCTGTTTGCGCAGAATCGCCCGCGGAGAGTGGGGAACCGGATTATGATGGTGATCAAGAACATCGCACAGCACCAGCGCCGTTCCTTCCAGCCAGGGCACTCGACGCAGTGTTGCAAGGTCCGGTTTCATCACATAATCGCCATAGCCAGACTCCCAGCTGGTCGACTTATAGCCATCAACCGTCTCCATCTCCAGATCCGTGGCCAGCAGATAGTTACAGGAGTGCGTTTCTTCCACGGCATGATGGATAAAATAGTCAGCGTGAAAGCGCTTCCCCATCAGGCGGCCCTGCATGTCTATCTGGCAGGCCAGTACGGTATCGATGTTCCCTGCCGTAAATTCTTGTTTTAATTGCTCCAGCGTTAATAACGCGCTCATCTGGCTCCCCTTTATTTATTATTCCGTTTTATCAGCCCGGATGTTTCATGAACTGCCCCGGCTATCGCGCAGAACCTTGTTGTCTCAGGGAATTTGGTGAGGGAGCGTCGTACCGGGGAGTACGGTCGACCGAGCCAAACTTTCCTGAGGCGGCAAGGGGCAAGCGAGAGTCGGGAGCATGTTTATGAAATATCCGGGTTAGTCAGTCGATTCAGGACTTCGGCTATCAACCGGGCCCAGTTTTTCTGCCCAGCCACATGTTCAACCAGGTCGTTACGGAGTTCTAACATAACACAGGGCAATTGCTGTTCTTCACCGTGCCGGGTGATCAAATGCAGAACAGGATCAGAAGGCCCATAGGGCTCATTCATGCGGATATCAAAGTCACTCAGCTGCTGCACCATGGCATGGAACGACCTGGCAAAAGCGTTGCCTTCTTGACTGATCACCCCCAGCTGAACCTTGCGAACCTGCCCCAAAAACACCGGGGTAAAACTGTGTATCGTTACCAGGATGGTTCTCCGGCCAGCGGCCTTACGCAGCCTGATATGATCAGCTATCCCGGCGTGGAAAGGCTCGTAAATCTGCTTGACCCGATGGTTGCGTTGTTCTTCAGTAAGACCCTGATTACCGGTGATTGTCGTTTTTTCACTGACCAGGGGTACCGCACTCACCTCACCGGGTGGCCGATTACAGTCATAGAGCAGGCGTGAATAGCGCTGCAAAACCAGGCTGGCATCTAACTCGGCACTCAGCTCACGTGCCACACCTGCAGCCCCAATGTCCCAGGCTATATGGCTGAGGCGCTCCGTTTCACTTAACCCAAGATTGTCAAAAATCTCCGGTATGTATTGGCTGGCGTGCTCGCACACCAGCAAAACATCAGACTGTCCCTGGGGGTTCACCCACTCTGCCGACGATTGTTCCAACCCTTGCATCACCACCCTGATCTTTCTCCTGCTTGAATACGGGGCTCTCTTGTCACTGACCAAATACTAGTCCAGGCAACCATAAAGTCAGCTGCGGGAAAGCCATGAACAGGATCAATGCGAACACCATGATTCCGACAAATGGCGTGATCGATTTATAGATGTCCATCAGGCTGACTTCCTTTGGCGCCATGGCACGCATCAGGAACAGGTTGTAACCGAACGGTGGCGTCATATAGGCGATCTGACAGGTGACGGTATACAGCACGCCGTACCAGATCGGATTGAACTCCAAGGCGATAATCAGCGGGATATACAATGGCGCTACAATAACGAGCATCGCCGTATCATCAAGGAACATGCCCATGATGATGTAAGACAGCTGCATCATGACCAGCACCTGCCAGGGGCTCAACCCCCACTCTTCCAGGAACAGCGCCTCAATGGCCTTGACTGCCCCCAGACCATCAAATACCGCACCAAAACAAAGTGCCGCCATGATGATCCACATGAACATGCAGCTGACGCCGAGCGTTTTACGCAGGATGGAGTGAATCAGGCGGAAGCTGAGTCGCCCTTTCAGAAACGCTGCCAGCATCGCTACCGAAGCACCCACAGCAGAACACTCGACCAGGCTGGTGTAGCCCATCAGGAACAGACCGATAACCGAGAAAATAACAAACAGTGGCAGTACACCTGCCCCCAGCAGCAGGTACTTCTCTTTGCGGCTGAACTGGTCGCGCTCTGCCTGCGGTAACGGCGGCCCCAGTTCAGGCTGAATACGACAGCGAATGACTATGTACGCAATAAACAGGGTCGCCAGGATCAACCCGGGAATCGCACCCGCTAACCACAACTGACTGACCGGCTGACGTGCAATCATGCCATACAGCACCAGGACGATACTGGGAGGAACCAGGATACCCAGCGAGCTGCCTGCCTGGATAACACCCGTCACCATACGCTTGTCGTAACCACGCTTCAGCATTTCCGGAAGCGCGATACTGGTGCCGATAGCCATGCCGGCAACACTCAAACCGTTCATGGCAGAAATCGCCACCATCAAGACGATAGTGCCTATGCCCAGCCCGCCTTTCAGAGACCCCATCCAGACATGAAACATCCGGTACAGGTCACTGGCAATACCGGACTCCGATAACATATAGCCCATGAATACAAACAATGGGAGCGTCAGCAGCGGATACCAGTTCATCAGTTTCATGCTGGCGGCAAAAGCCATTTCCGAACCACCGTCTCCCCAAAGGGCCAGGGCTGCGATCACGGCAACAAAGCCTACTGCGCCGAAGACACGCTGTCCGCTCAGCAACATCAACATCAGTGATGAAAACATCAGTACGGCGATCATTTCATAACTCATACTGAGTCTTCCTCTGGATGCTGCTCAATAGTGAACGGTTTACCCAGAGCATCAGCTACGTTCTGGGCAAACGTGGCCAGCACCTGCAATAACATTAAAAAGATACCGGTGGTCATGATGACTTTGATGGGCGCTAAAGGAGGCGCCCAGGAGGAATAATTTTTCTGGCCATATTCGATGGCGTAGGCACTGCTAGAAATGCCGCCGTATAACAGCATTACCAGGTAAGTCAGCAGGCACATGACTGTCAGGGCGTCGGTAATCGCCTGACACCTGGGTGACCAGTTCCCATAGAACACGTCCATCCGGACATGGGCATTCATCTGCATGGAATAGCCGCCACCGAGCAGGTAATACGCAGCCATGGTGAACTGGGCCATTTCAATCACCCAGATCTGAGGTGCCCCCAGGCCTTTGGATATGGATGAGAACAACAGAATGCCCATCAGCGCCAGCACCAGGTACATGGCAAACTGCCCCACGGCACGATTGAACTTATAAATAAAACGGACGTAGGCTTGAATCGCGTTATACACAGCGGCGTACCCTGAATTGAGCTGAAAAGCCCCTCTGTCCGGCAGTAAAAGAGGGGCTCGATTGACGAATGATCAGGGTTTAGCTGTAGCGGTACGGCCGGCCAGCTTTCGACATGGTTTCGTTGTACTGTTTGAAAATCTCAACCACTTTCCTGGTACGCGGGCTGGTTGCAGCGATTTCGTCCCAGAACTTCATGGCTTCCGCTTCCACCGTGGCCCATTCTGAATCTGGAATAGAGGTGAGTTTCATCTTGGTGCCCTGGGTACGCAGCTTGGCTTCTCCACCCCAGTACCAGTGCTGGCGATAGTAGTGAGAGCTCTCCATGCACAGGTTGAACAGTGTTTTCAGATGTTCTGGCAAGGCATTCCAGGAATCATTATTGGCGAAGAAAGAACCACACCAGGCTCCGGAAATATTGTTGGTCAGGAAGTAGTTCGTGGCATCGGCCCAACCTACGGTGTAGTCCTCGGTGATACCGGACCATGCAATACCATCCAGCTCACCGGTCTGCAGAGCAACTTCGATATCTTCCCAGGGCAGGGTTACCGGAATAACACCGAAACGATTCAGGAAGCGGCCCGCAGTCGGGAAGGTAAACACTCTTTTACCTTTCAGGTCCGCCAGGCTGTTGATGGGCTTCTTGGTGGCAAAATGGCATGGGTCCCAGGCACCGGCACTCAGCCATTTCACACCTACTTCGTCGTACGCCTCCTGCCAGATTTCTTTCAGTCCGTACTCTTCAAACAGAACAGGAACATCAAGGCTGTAACGGGTGGCAAACGGGAAATAACCGCCAAACACAGAGATATCAACAGGCGCTCCCATGGAGTCATCATCACTCTGCACGGCATCAATGGTTCCCTTCTGCAGGGCACGGAATAGTTCCGGTGTGGGAACCAGCTGATCCGCATAGAAGAGTTCTATTTCCATCTCACCATTGGCGGCAATATTAAATGCATCAACCGCTGGCTTGATAACATGCGCCCCCAATGCCGCACCGGCATAAGTCTGTAAACGCCATTTAATTGGGGTTTTCTTGGCATGAACGTAAGGGGCTCCGATCGCTGCAACCGCAGCACTGCCGACAACAGCCTTTTTTATAAAATCGCGTTTATTCTTATCCATGTTTTTATCTCTGCATCACTGCACATTATTTTTTTTATAACGAACCTGACAAGATGAGTTTTCTCACCCCTTAGCCATACTGCAACGGTCGGTGTAAACATTTAGACATTACTTTTTTTACTTGTCAATTTCGCATCGAAGGCAAATCCGGCTGGGATTCCGGCGTCGCCACACTGTTTTTCGCCGAAGTCCTGATTACCGCCCTGGAAGAGAAACTCTGGGCGCAAACCTCCGATCGCATGCGTGAACTTGAGAATATGTTTGACCTGACCGATCGCTTCAAAAAGCGATCGAAGTAAACAGGAAAGGATGTACAGCTTTCACGAAATTCCCTGCCAGGGAATTGAATTAATGCTGTCGTCTGATTGACCGACATCAGTTTTCCAAAGTAATTCTGTGCCCGGAAGGCCGCCAGGCAGGGGGAATCACGCTGGCATTTCCGAACGGTTCAGCATAGGACAAACTCGCCGTAACGGTGATTAACAGCACCAATGGATGCGAAGAATGCAATTATGCTCACCAGAGCGATCATTTCACCAATCGCCAATTTAAAAGTCAGGCTGAACAAAAGTGAATTTACCACCAACTATTTCTTATTCTGACGTCAGCATTCGCACATTCAAAAATCATCTCTATACTCTCCTGAAATAAAAAAGGAGTCAGTAAAATGTGCGGCGTGACAATCAGAAGAAGCCTGCCAGCCATCACACTTGCTTTTCTTCCTTTTTTGTGTTTTGCAGAAAAGATGCCTGTTATTTGGTTTTATTCAACTGTACCGGGGATTAACGATAATCTGGATATTGTTTATCAATATGCCTATCAGCTCGCACTGGAGGGTTATGACCTCAAGTGGAATAATGACTCTGAAAAGCCTGTGCACATGCTTTTAAGCGCAGCTGCCAGCATAAATGTCAGTGGGATTGTGCTGATAGGGAGTAGTTGGCATCAGGAAAAAGCGTGCACCCTGTCTTCA
This sequence comes from Endozoicomonas sp., assembly GCA_051008495.1. Taxonomy (GTDB): domain Bacteria; phylum Pseudomonadota; class Gammaproteobacteria; order Pseudomonadales; family Endozoicomonadaceae; genus Endozoicomonas_A. Next base: position 6,945 of record JBPCXN010000275.1, read on the forward strand.
AAGGCAGCAAAAGAACTGACCAAAGCAAACAGCGGTTTACCCTGGATCAGTTTTCTTCCGTCTTCTGATCCTGAGATCATAAAGCAATACTTCAAAATGGCTCTTGATTGGCGACAAGGAGTAAAACGGCAACAGTTAATCAGGCGGCAGAAGCAGGTACAGTTCAGCCCCAGAGAATGGGAGCAACTAATAGAGTCCGATAATCAAGCTCTTGTTTACAGCAAGACCCATTTTGAGCAAATCACTAATGAAAACAATCAAAATAAAAATATTGGGGAGCAGTACCTTCACCTTCTTAAGAATCGCCCCATTGTTTCAAATACCAGCAGTGCTGATTATAGGCTATATGGTGATAGTGAATGGCCTTTCATTTTGTTGCCCCTGTTTGGCGGAATCATATATTATTTCGACCCGATATATGGAGCCTGGGGTCTGTTCTCAGAGATGACGGCAACGATTGCTATTTATGCACTGGTGTACATGTGGTTTATTACATTGGAACAGTATGATGCCTATGAAGCTAATGCTCCCAAATCCTGCCTCCAACCCCTTTATGGTGATGGCAGCCTACCTGCCAGATAATACTAATATTTTTTATCAACAGTCCCCTAACCCGCATATTGCATGAAGTGTCGAGCTTCTCGCTCTGATATTTTTTCGGCTGACACACTTTGTCGCCATATTCATGCTTATTGCACGGATTTGACGACAAAGTGTTGTCATGGCGGAAAAAGAGCTAGCGAGAAGCCGACGAGCGCCCAACAGACAGTTTGTATTTCCAAAACTTCCATCTGCAGGCATTGACAGGCTTGGGCTTTAGGGCATTTCCATAGCGGCTACATACAATATGCGGGTTCACCCAAAGGCCTGCTTTGTCAGTGGTGCTGACAGAGCTGTTATGCATTCCGGCTCCCCGACCCGTTATCTTCGACAGCAACTACCGGAACAGACAGGGAAGTCGTCATGTTTCAACGCACAAGGGTCATTATTCAGGTACTGGTCACACTGGTCAGCTTCTTCGGCTTTAACGAGGCGGTACTCGCCGTCCGCTATCGCAACACCCTCTACATCAGCAATTATGATGTCCGCATGACTCTGCCCGAGTCGGCAGAAGCAGCCCCCTTCCTGGCTGGGTTATGCCGGTTCTGGGGATATCCCGGCAACCTCAAGTTCAACGAATCGCCACTGAAACTGGCGGAGTTCGCTCTCAGGGATCTCATACAAAACAGTAGGCCGTTATCCGGGGAGAAAACCGTCGATCTGGTCATCGGTATAGCCGGTTATGATTTCTTCCACAATCTCTCCGACGGTGGACAGAAGCTGCTGGAGCGTCAGGTGAAATAGTCAGTGAGCCTGACAGGCCTGTTATGAAAGCCTGCAACCCGATAGCGTAAATTAGTGTCCAATATCCATAGCCATCATGGATACAGGAAAAGGAGGTCCACCATGAATTTACACACAATGGTTCAACAAGCCACACAGGGCAGCCCTTCAAGTGGACTGCTGCAACAGGGGCTGAATGCCTACAGCGGCATCGTTGAAAGCGGCCGCATGCTCATTGGCGGCACAACACGAATCGTTACAGAGCTGTTCTATGGCAAAGAGGGTGATACAGGCATTGAACAAGAGCCTGGCCACTTCAGTTTTCTGAACGGTGGTGTTGACTCTGAGGACATTCCTTATAAATCCTTCGGAGAACGCATGATCACCCAGGTGGCTGAATGCAAACCTCTACCGACCGTCGCACAGGCACAGGGCACACGTGCAAACAAACTGCCCATTCAGAAAGAAGCCGAGGCAGAGCTGATTATCAGTACTGGAAGCAGTGAGAACACGAAAACGGCAAGGGCAGAAAAGTCTTCCAGGATTCCCCGCCCGGTCAAGGGGGCAGTCATGACCAGAACTTCCGAGCCAAAGACTCAGGAAAAGACATCAAAGCCCTCAGGAATTCCTCGTCCAGTCAGGAATAAGGCCGCCACTACAGCCAAAGGTGCTGAGACAGTAACCCGAAAAGAAACACCAAAAACGGAAGTTGGCTTTCTGACTGCCGTCCAAGGCCCCGTATACCTTGATGGTAAAACTCCAGGGGCGGAAAACATGCAGAGGTTCGAGAGCAACATCCGTCGTGTGGAATTCCGTCGCCCCGGAGAAAAGACGACGAAGGGCAAGAAGGAGTTCAGCAAAGAGTTCCACAAGCGTCAGGCTGATCTCCAGAAAGCCCGCAAAAAGCACAGAGAGGAACAACCAGTAACTCGCCCGACCGGCAAAAAGGTATCCGGAGCCAGCGCAGGACTGATGCGACGCCCGGAGCACAAAAGCCATGCAGGCCATATGCCTATTGCCCAGTTTAATAAATTCGAGTTCCCGGAAACACTTCGCACGTACCCTCAGGAAACCAAGTCCTGATTTCCCGCCACCCAAGGCAGCGTCCCATGGCGCTGTCTCTCTCATTCTTTCTTTTCTACGACAGGAAAATCTACAATAGTCCCGAATTCAACACTAAGCAGTACCGGTAATGGAAAAAAACTTCGCCAGTGATAATGCTTCGGGGGTCTGCCCGGAAGTCATGGAAGCCCTGATGGTAGCGAACCAGGGACATACCCCTTCATACGGAAACGACTCCCTGACCAGAGAAGCCGGGGAACTGATCCGGCAAGAGTTGGGCAGGGACTGTGAAGTCTTTTTTGTTTACAACGGTACGGCCGCCAACACCCTGGCCTGCAAGGCAGTATTACGCAGTATTGACAGCATCATCTGCCCCAATTCAGCTCATATTGTCACCCATGAAGTCGGCGCACCCGTTAATGCCACCGGCAGCAAGGTGATCACTGTACCGGCCAGCAACGGCAAGATTACTGCTGAACAGATTCGCCAGGCCCATCATGACGAAACCTGGTGGGGTCCGCACGCCACCCGGCCAAAACTGGTCAGTATCACCCAGTCCACAGAGTGGGGAACGGTATACAGCCTGGAAGAACTGGCGAAAATAAAATCAGTCTGCAACGAACTGAGCATGCTTCTGCATGTCGATGGCTGCCGGATCTACAATGCCGCCGCCAGCCTGGGCTGTTCACTGGAAGCTCTGTGTGAACATATCGATATTCTGTCCCTGGGTGGCACCAAGAATGGCCTGATGTTTGGCGAAGCGTTAGTGTTCTTTGACCAGGATGCTGCCGATGGCTTCCTGCACCTTCGCAAACAGGGTTTGCAGCTGCATTCTAAAATGCGCTACATCTCCAGCCAGTTCAAAGCCCTGTTCAGCAATAATCTCTGGCACCGCAATGCGGACAACGCCAACCGGATGGCAGCCAGGCTGGCGGAAGGCCTGCAACGATGCGACAACACCAGCCTGATCTGCCCGGTTGAGACCAACCAGGTGTTTCTTTCCATGCCTGAGGAATTCGCGACAAAGCTGCAGAAAATCACTCACTTTTACGCCAACGGCCCCAAGCCAGGGGTTTACCGGATGGTGACCTCTTTTGACACGACAAAGGCAGAAGTGGACCGCTTTATTGCCGCGGCAATGCATTTAAACCCGTAATCAGGGAACCCCAACGCTGTTCATTGAACGAAGCTCTATCCTGTTTGTCGATATAAAAGAAATACAGACAGGAAAAAGACAGATGACAGTGCCTGAAAGCCCGGAATTCCGCCGCATACTGCCCGCCATGGCCGCCATTTTCGTTGATGTGCTGTCCTATGGACTGATCACACCACTGATTGTGGCGGCTTTTGCCGGGAATGTGTTCCTGGCCGGCAACCCCGGGTTACAGACCTTCGCCCAGAGCCTGGCTTTTGCCCTGTTCCCCCTGGGGATGTTCATAGGTGCAGCGACACTGGGGGATATCAGTGATCGCTGGGGGCGCAGGAAGACCCTGATGCTGTGCATGGCGGGCATCACATTTGCATTCAGCGCCATGGCTCTGTCCCTGGCGCTTGGCAGCGTCACCCTGTTTCTTCTGGCCCGGCTGGCCAGTGGCCTGCTGGGAGGCAGCGTCGCCATTGGTCAGGCCGCTATCATCGACCTGTCCACCGAAAACACAAAAGCGCTCAACCTCAGTCGCATCACTATCGCCAACGCCTGCGCTCATTTTCTGGGCCCGGGGATCGGTGCCCTGCTGGCCGACAGAGGCTTGTACCTGCCTTTCATCTGCATCAGTTTTATGGCCATTACAACCCTGCTGTGGATTGCTTTTAGCCTGAAAGAAACGCGCCTGCCTGTTCAAGGGTGCGCTATTGACTGGCTGCGTCCGTTGCGGGTTTTCTCGGAAGCCTTTACCGATCAAAAAATACGACGACTGTCCCTGGCCTACCTGTTGTTTCACAGTGGCAACAGCATGAGCTACCAGTTTTTCTACATCTATCTGGCGGAAGAGCATCACTACAGTCCGGGTGACCTGAGCCTGTTCAGCACTCTTGCCATGGGGCTTGGGGCACTGGCGGCGACACTCTGGGCGCTGCCGCTTCTGCAGAAACGCTTTGACAGCCTGCAGCTCTCATTTGTACCGCTGATACTCTGTGGCCTTCTGACTGTGATATTCCAGTCAGATGTCCCCATGCTGCTGCGCTGGTGCCTGAGTTTTATCTGGGCGCTGGCCCTGGTAGTGGCTTACGTCAGCACCCTGATCCTTTACAGTAGCTGTGTGGATGAAGAGCGCCAGGGCTGGGTGATGGGTATCGCCGGTTCGGTCTTTGCCTTTTCGTTTATCATAGGCGGCCTGTCCGCCTCCCTGCTAAACTGGCTGAGCGTTAACACCCTGATGGTACTGAGTGGCGTATTGCTGGCAGCCTCAGGACTCCTGCTGAAAACCTTCTGCCACCCTGCTGCACGGCAATAGAATGCAGGCAAGCAGACCACAGACTCCACTGACCATGAGATACCAGGCGGGCGACGTCAGATCGCCGGTCCAGCGAATCAGTCCCATGGCAATCACGGGTGTCATGCCGCCAAACAGGGCGAACCCGAGGTTATAACTGAAAGCAATGCCAGAGTAGCGCACACTGACCGGAAAAATAAACGACAGCAACAGCGGGGCAATGCCGGTGATCGCGCCCAGCATCAGGGCACTGACCAGCATGGCCAGCAGCACAACGGCGGTTCCTGATGAATACCAGGCAAAGACCGGCCAGGCCAGAAGCAATACCAGCACGGAAGACAACGCCAGAAGCCATCTGCCTGAACAGGTATCCGCCAGATTACCCACAGCAACAAAAACCAGGCTTGAGCCGAACAGACCAATACTGCCCGCCAGCACCACATCGGCAGGGTCATAGGCCAGCAGTTTGGTCAGGTAGCCCGGGGTAAAAAGAAACAGCAGAGTCATGGAGGTAGCAACCGGAACAATCATGAAAATGCCACAGAGTAACGTTTTCCTGTGATCCTGCAGCAGGGCGGCAATGGGAACCCGGGATTGCTGTTTGCGCCGGGTCATATCCAGAAACTGGCTGGACTCATGGAAGCTTTTCCGCACCAGGTAGCTGCAGATGCCGAGACTGCCCCCCAGCCAGAAGGGGACTCTCCAGCCCCATGACGCCATCAGCTCAGGCGTCAGCCACCAGAGCATACAAGCATGCACCAATGAGCCAAAGACAACCCCGTTTACCAGTGCCAGGAATAACATACCCATCACCAGTCCCTGCCGCTCATGGACAGTCTCACTGAGATAGGTCATGGCACCGGGTATCTCGCCACCGATGGAAAACCCCTGGAAAATCCTCAACAGTATTAACAGAACCGGAGCCAGAATCCCCGCCTGCTGGTAAGTGGGGAGACAACCTATCAGAGCCGTGGACAATGCCATGATCAGCACCGTGGTAATAAAAGTGGGCTTACGTCCATGTCGGTCACCAAAATGGCCGAAGACAATGCCTCCCACAGGACGGGCAAAGTAACCGACTGAGAAGGTGGCGAAGGTGGTCAGAAGCGATGACCAGGGGTCATCGCTGGGAAAAAAGTTATCAGCCAGATAGCCCGCCATCAGGGCGTAGATAATAAAGTCGTAGAACTCCAGAAAGCCGCCCAGAGAAATGACCCAGACCAGTCGACGCTGCCCAGCTGCAAGCATATTTGTTGCCCTTTAACCAACGCAAATCTCTACACTTTAGCAACCTTACCTGCTTTGAACGGAAAATATTGACCCACATCAATACTTGTATATTAAAAACAATTCAGACTACCAGTCGCTCAAATAACAAACACACACAATAAAGCAGGCAGGGATTACCATGCTCAGACACCCTCTTTCTATCGCTATTCTGGCGACTGCAGCTCTTGCCGCCACCTCCGCCCAGGCTTATCAATCCGGTGACTTCATTATTCGCGGCGGGCTCGCCAGCGTTCAGCCTGACGTCGACAGCGGCGGACTTGAAACCGGTGGAGCAGAAAACAAAGCGGCCACCGCCGACGTCAACAGCAATACTCAGCTGGGCCTTTCTTTCACCTATATGGTCACCGATAAGATTGGCTTAGAACTCCTGGCTGCAACACCTTTCAAACACACCCTTAAAGGCAAAGGCGACCTGGCTGCTCTTGGGGATTTTGCCGAGGTTAAACACCTGCCCCCCACCCTGAGCGTTCAGTACTACCCATTAGACAATAGCGCCAAGTTTCAGCCCTATGCCGGAGTCGGTTTGAACTACACCTTCTTCTTCAGTGAAGATTTTAAAGGCGCGGCAGACGATTCATTCAGAAGCCTTGAACTGGACAGCTCAGCAGGACTGACCGCTCAACTGGGCTTTGATTACAGGCTGAACGAGAACTGGAGCCTGAACGCTGCTGTCTGGTATATGGATATCAATACAACAGCAGAGTTCAAAAACAAAGCTGACACTGCCAAATTCAAACTCGATGCCGAGCTTGACCCCATGGTTTATATGGCCGGTGTCTCTTATTTATTCTAAGAAGCATGCAAGGACTGGCTTCAGAGCCAGTCCGTCAGCATAACCCCAAGGCTGAGACGGTTAACACTGGCGTTGTAATCGATCAGGCTCTCTCCATAACCATTGAAATACTGTACGTAGCCGCGAAAGCGTTCTGTCAGCGGGAAAGACCAGTCAATCTGAACCGCCCCCTTGTGAGTGGAGAAGTTGTTTCGCACCATGGCGGCAAAATGCTGACTGCCGTACTTGTAGCCAAAGTGCAGTTCGCCATGCCCCATATAGTCTTCGATGTCCGGGTTATCATCACCGGGAACATTGGGGTAACCTTCTTCATTGATGTCTTTTTCATCCTCATGGAATCGTAGCCAGGGTTTCAGGCTGAAATAGAAGTTATCTCTCTCGAAAAAGACATGGGCGTAAGCACGGTTCCAGCTTCTGGAGAGGTAGCCGGTACGTCCATTTGACTGATGCACGATTCCCGTCATCACACCACGCATGGTGAGACCAAGCACCTGATAACTGGTTGGGAAGACCATGAACAACTCAGGCTCATGATTGGTCTCCCGGAAAGGTGATGAAAATTCCTTATTATAGGCCTGCCACCAGGATGTATTGGTATAGGCACCATAAAGATCACCATAACCGTTGAATACCCCTTCCCAGACAGGCGCCTTCAGGCTGATCTGGAACTTGACTTCTGTGTTTGAATAAACATCACCGTGACTCTCATAAGGCTTCCTGTTGAACCTTGAGTTATAAGACATAGGAAGAATATAATTCGGTCGATGTGGGGTGATCACAAAACGGTTGCCGCTGGCTCTCTCCTCGCCCCTGATCCTCTCTTCAAGAGCGCCGTTTGTCGGTGCAAGATCAGCAGCACTCTCTTCAGGTTCAGCCGTATCCCGACAAATAGCCCGGACTTCAGCAAGAGTCATTGACTCATTTCCATCAAGTGTCTGTTGCAGCAGACACTGCTCGAAAACACCGGCCTCGGTAAGCCCAGGAAAGGCGGCCACCAACAGCCCCGCCAGGAAGCACGAACAATGTCTTTCACCTGCATGCAGCTTGTCAGGGATCATGGATCTTTACGTCATTGGCCAGACCGGTGCACTGACAATAGTTTCTATGTCGTTTATTCACAACCAGGGAGCCAAAAAATCAGGAGCTGGATGCATTGGATTCCTTGCTGTTCTCTACCAGATGGTGTTCCGGCCAGCGCAGCAGCAGGGCAGGAACCGAGATAACTGCTACCAGCATCAGATAAATGGCCGGACCTGACACAGTACCCGTCAGTTTTACCAGCAGGGTGGAAATGAATGGCGCCAGGCCGCCAAAAAGGGCAAATCCGAAATTGTAGGCAGTGGCTATGCCCGTGTAACGAATTTCAGTGGGGAAACAGTTGATCAGCATTGGCGGCAGCAACCCGGAAGCCAGTGCCGCAAACAGGCTGCAGATCAACAGGATTAGATGTATCTCCGCCGCTTCACTGACAAAATACCGGAAAGCGGGAATAGAGAGACAGAAGACCATCAAGACCATGAAGCCCAGTAACAGTTTCCGGTTAACCTGATCACAGAGAACTCCGGCCAGCAGGCACAATGGCGATAACATCAAAAACGCCAGCGCTGTATGCCAGGCAACGTCAGAACGGGAGAAACCGAGCAGGGTCGACAGATAGCTTGGCATATAAACACCATACACTGTGACCGTTGCCCCACAGAGCGCCATCATCAGAAAACCGCAGAGCAACCCCCGACGATAATCGCGGAACAGGACCAGCAGCGGAATCCTGGAACGTTGCCGTACCTGGTTCAGAGCCAGGAAAAGACCTGATTCGTCAAACCTCCTGCGAATCTGGTAACTGACCATGCCCAGCAATCCTCCCAGCCAGAAAGGCACCCGCCAACCCCATTCCGTCATGGTCTGCTGATCCAGCACCAGCGTCATGGCGCCATGCACAAAGGTTCCCAGGGAAATGCCCACCATCAGCGCCATAAACAGAATACCCACTACAACTCCCTCGTTCCGTGGCACACTTTCACTGAGGTAGGTGATGGCGCCAGGCAACTCCCCTCCAAGAGAAAACCCCTGGCAAAGCCTTAACAGCACCAACATCACTGGCGCAGAAATACCAATACTGCTGTAGGTTGGCAGGCACCCCATCAAAGCGGTGGTCAGCGCCATAAGAAAAATAGTCAGTGTGAAAGTGCGCTTTCGGCCATAGCGGTCTCCCAGGTGACCAAACACCAGGCCGCCCAGAGGCCGACTCAGGTAACCCACGGCAAAGGCGGCGAAAGTACCCAGCAGGGATGTCATGGCGTCACCGGCCGGAAAGAAATTCTCAGCAATATAGCTGGCCATCAGCGCATAGATAAGAAAGTCATAGAGTTCCAGCATGCCTCCCATGGAAACCGCCAGAGCCAGACGATATTGCCTGCTGGACGCAGTGATACAACGTTGCCCATCTTGTTTAGGCACAGTGTCACCCTTCTTCCGGATAAACGATGTGTCTCAGGAACCTGATTCATCAGGTGAATCCGCATCAGACCAGACAAGTTAGCTGGTCATCTCCACACGTCAACTATAATCGAAACCGAATCCGTACGACCCCTTAAAATGTCCCGACTTCAAACCACTGTGTTTCTCGCCCTCTCGTTGGTCATCACTCCCGCCCTGGACGACTTCTGCCGCTTATGCAACAAAACCCTGACCGATGATGAACCCACCTGTCAATACTGCCTGTGCGAGGTAGTGCCGACATGCCCGTCGGGCGAGATTCTTAAGTTGTATAGCAATGTTTGGGGAACGAAGTGCATTCAAAGGGATCGTATCCACAAAGTACTGGATCGTTTTCAACCCTGTGGTAACCAGCAGTCTCTGTCGAGCTGTTACTGCACAGTGGTCAACCGGCTTTATACCTGCCTCCGCTGCATGTGGACGCCCAGAATTATTCACATGACGCTGTTGCGCTTTGCCGTGATGCGGTTGCTGGGTATGAGGCAACAGAGCATAAGATGCGCACATTATCCCATGCTAGCTTATCAGCTAGGCGATCAGGAAGTAAACCGGGAGATAGAGGAGATAATTGCTCGTATGGTGAAAAGCGCACTATTGCAAGTCATACGAATCTGCAATCATGAGATAGCAATCGATATAGAGAGTCAGAACTTTTTCAACATAGTTGAAAGGTATCATATGCTGAGTAATAACATGCCTTCAGGCTGTTCGAGCTGGCAGCCTGTGTGTGCGCCGGAAACGCTACTGGAGCAAATTCGACATAGTAAACAGATCCCCCGAGAACAGCTCATTGCCTCTATCCGCAGGCAATTGAATCCCCGGCTGGATCAGGTGCGGCAACTCCAGGGCCAGTATGAATCGCAGCTGATCGAACAGGCTAACCAGGCCACGACAAAGACTATCGTTTTCCACGACAACGCGTCGGAGTTTGCCGAGGCTGTGATTCGGGCAGTCAGAACAGCGCTTGTGGTGCATATTATCTATTTCGATGAACCTCAGGGGCATGAACTGCTGACCGTGGTATCGGTTGATGATCATTATTCCGTCGTGTCCGGCGACCGGTTACTGCTGAATATCAATTCGGAAAATATCCGGGAAATTCTCAAGGCGTTATGGGAAGAATTGATGGCGGATTAAACTGATTATTCCCAGACCCGAGACAGTTCGACTGTCACCAGAGTGATACAATCAGAGATATGACCAGTTACGACTGAAAAATACACGACAAGCATCAGCCTTATATAAGGCGCCTGTCGTGTTCTATTTTAATCATCAGTCGTCATAATGATTCCGCTCAGCTGGTATATCGCTCAGATACTCCACAAACTCTACTTCAAATCCGTCCGGGTCGAAGAAATAAATATTTTTGCGCCAAGGCGATTCAGCGCCATCTTTAGCGGGCTTATAGCCTGCGGCGGCCAGCCGCTCCAGCAGGGCATCCAGGTTATTGGTGACAAAAGCAAAGTGTGCCAGACCGACCTGGGTGCCGGTCAGATCACGATTGTTGCCGGTGCCGTGGTCACTGAAGGCCAGATACAGATCGTCATCGCCAAAATGAACCCACTGCCTGGGGGCGCCATACCATTCACCTTTACCGCTACCGCGCACCTGCCAGTGGGGGAAGGCTGCCTGGTAGAATTTCAAACTGCTGGCAATATCCTTAACCACCAGGTTGACATGTTCCAGATAGATCATAATGTCGCCTCCTGGGCGATCTTTTGAGAATGTATCCGGAGTATAAAACTTCAAGCTTTGTTGAAGTAAAGGCGTTTTTGTTAAAAAACGGAATCATAGCCACAACCGGGTTCGGACTTGGTCAAATCTCAGGAAAACGCTGGCAATATTCACGGAGTGGCCGAAGAGTGTTTCTAGATTCTAAATACTGAACGCCGGGAGGATCCCCCGATGACTATGGGTATGGAGTTGCTTAATCACGAATATGTGGCTTTTCTGACCGCCGTCCTGCAGATCATGGCGTCACTGTTTGTCTTTATTATCGGGCTGGGCTTCATCGCTGTCGCCATAATGTACGTCTCTGACAAACACCAGACCAGCCATACTATTCGCCGCAACTATCCGGTGGTGGGTCGTTTCCGTTATTTCTTTGAACACATCGGCGAGTTCTTCCGCCAGTACTTTTTTGCCGGTGACCGCGAGGAAATGCCTTTTAACCGTGCCCAGCGTGCCTGGGTATATCGAGCCGCAAAGAATGTCGACCGGACCGTGGCTTTCGGGTCCAGCAAACCCATCCGGGAAAGAGGTTCGATCCTGTTCCTCAACTGTCCCTACCCCACCCTGACGGAAGACGCCAAAGAGATCGACAGTGTTCAGATCGGACCTTACTGCGAAAAGCCCTGGCGACCTGGCTCCATCTTTAATATTTCCGGTATGAGCTTTGGTGCACTGTCCGTGCCCGCCGTGCAGTCCCTCTCCAGGGGAGCCAAACAGGCAGGCTGCTGGTATAACACCGGAGAGGGCGGCCTATCTCCCTATCACCTGGAAGGGGGTTGTGACATTGTTTTCCAGATCGGCACGGCCAAGTATGGCGTCAGAAACGAACAGGGGCAGATGGACGATGGCAGGCTAAGAGAAGTGGCCGCCCATGAACAGGTCAGGATGTTTGAAATCAAGCTGTCACAGGGAGCTAAACCCGGCAAGGGAGGCATTCTGCCAGCAGGCAAGGTAACTGAGGAAATCTCAAAGATCCGCCTGATTCCCATGGGCGAGGACTCCATCAGCCCCAATCGCCACCCGGAGATTAACTCCCCCAGTGATCTTCTGGACATGATCAACAGGGTTCGCACAGTGACCGGCAAGCCAGTGGGCATCAAGTTCGTGCTCGGAGCGGATAAATGGCTGCACGACCTGTGCGCGGAAATTCATCGACGCGGTATTGAGAGCGCCCCTGACTTCATGACCCTGGACAGCTGTGACGGCGGCACCGGCGCTGCCCCCATGGCCCTGATGGACGATGTCGGCCTGCCCCTGAAGGAAAGCCTGCCCTTCATTCATGACCTTCTGACTCAGCAGGGACTGCGGGATAGAATCCGGATTATCACCTCGGGCAAACTGATTAACCCTTCAGATGCCGCCTGGGCCCTGTGCATGGGGGCTGATTTCATGGTCTCCGCCCGCGGATTCATGCTGGCCCTGGGCTGTATCCAGGCCCTGCAATGCAACAAGAACATCTGCCCCACCGGCATCACCACGCACAACCTGAAGCTGCAGCGGGGTCTGGTTCCTGCCGACAAGGCGCAACGGGTGGCAAGCTACCATGACAACCTGGTTCACGACGTAGAGCTGATAGCACACTCCTGTGGCGTGGATGAACCGCGGAAGCTGCGTCGCTATCACGCCAGACAGGTCATGGAGGATGGTCGTTCAGTGGCTCTGGACAAGCTCTACCCTTATCCAGAGAAACTGATGAGTTAAGAGTCTGCAGAGGCCTGGGTTGGAGAAGAATGGATGTGAGCTATTTTCCAATACCCATCGTATTTGCGCAGCAGATGGGTGGCGCGGAGTGACTGCATCTGCGGCGCCATACTTGTCTCGCTGAGACAGGTCTCAAACTGCCAGATGCTGACACTGCCGATCAGTTCGTCGGACTGCCAGGCGGACTCGATCCTGAAGCCTACGGACAGAATCTCAAACTGCCCGAACAGGGCCTCATACCAGAGTCTCAGGGAGTCATGACTGGAACAGACGCCGCCTTCAGAGCTCCAGAACAGCAGGTCGCCATCAGGCGCATAATGCGCCAGCATTCCCTCTATATCCCGGTTACTGTAATTCACCGCCTGCTGGTCGAACAACTTCTGGATGGTCTCGGTTGGATCAGCCATGCTCCCCCCTGTGTTCATAAAAGATTCATATTCAATTATAGGGGGATCAGCCAGATTCCTCCTTCATTGCTATCCTTGCTGATTGACTGACAACAAAGTGACGCTATGAAGCCATTACCCCAGTTTCTCTTTATCCTGTTGATGACTTTGGGAAGTACAGCCCTCAGTGCTGCTGAAAAGAAGACCAACACAGAAGTCCTGAAGGAGTATATCCAGGGCACCTACGGTGAACGGCTGACAATCAGCGATAACCAGATAGAGCAGCTGACCTGGGTGATGGAAAACCCGGCCAGAACCCCGGAAATGGACACTCGCAACGGCCAGAAAGCCTCCGACATTCACCGGGAAGTGCCCAGGGCTCTGGCTCGCCTTTACGCCCTGCAGCTGATGAGATCCGGCACGGACAGGGACTACCAGGCTTTCACAGCTCCCCAGAAAGGGCTGGATGTCATGCTCAATCAAGAGAGTTTTGCCCTGCTCTCATCAGGCATCAGCCGGCTGGATGAAGAGTCCTATGAAACCCTTGAGGCAGCGGTCATCATCAGCGCCGTCACCCTGTCCCCAAAAGCCAGGGAGAAAGCTTCAGCAGTCCTTAAAGAGCCCTTTCCCAAAGACAGCGAGAAGTTTCTCACCTTCACCGCCCGGAAAGCTGCCGCCATTTACCCGCTGGCTGAACAGGTAACGCAGAAATACAAATCTGACGGGCGCAAATTCAAAATCATCTATTTTCCCGACAGTCACCTGCGTCACATGATGTACAACGAAGGCTCAGCCTCCATGTACTCAACCCTCAGGGAAGGTCTGCGCACGAAAAAACTGAGACAGGCGGACCTTGATCTCTGGTATTACCGCTGGGTGGCGAACATTGCCGGATTCAGGGGACACCTCTCCGACCTGGGCTCTCTCTACCTGACCCAGAACACTTTCATGGCCATGAATCAGCTGAAGAACATCCTCGATCGCCTCCGGCTGAAAACCGACCTCAACCCCATGGAGGTTTACCTGGAGCACCGGGGCCGCTGGCTGGGGCTGTATGCACTGACCCGGAAAAGAGATGAACGTCTGGCTCTGACTTCACTGGGCGCCACCCTGAGGCTTTTTGCTCCAGCGGATGGCAAAATCCTGAAGAAGGCTTTCAGAGAGCTTTCCGCCAGGGACCAGGAGCGCTGGATACGCCACACCGAAAAGCAGATGACGGAAACGGGCTTCCCGGCTCCCACTTACGGCCCGGCTCTGTTTACCAATGCTCTGGATGTAACGGATCTGGCCGAAACGTTAAAGAAGATGCTGCCGCTGTTTCTTGACGCCATGGATCAGGAGCAGCAACTGCGCAGCAAAGGCAGACTGCCACGGAATACACCGATTTCCTTCCGCAGCCTGTCCACGACTGACAGTATCAGGGCCATCCTCAGCACATCCAGACCACTTGCCGTCAAGGTGGATACCGACACAGGGCTGGTGACAGCCCACGAGCGTTAAGAGGCTTCAGTTCCAGGGAGGGAACAGGAGGAGATATGTTTTTCAAGGCTTTTGGTCCCAACCGGGAAGGAAGGGATTACGCTATTGGCGATCTTCATGGCATGTATGACCTGCTGTTCCAGGAACTGGAAAAAGCAGACTTCGATTTTGCCAGGGATCGCTGCTTCAGTGTTGGAGACCTTATAGACCGGGGTCCGGATTCGGAAAAGTGCCTGTCACTGATCAATGAGCCCTGGTTCCACCCGGTGCTGGGCAATCATGAAGATACCCTCAGAAGCGTTGCCCGGGCTCCCTCCTCGGCCGTTCTGGCCGACTGGGTTCTGAACGGCGGGCGCTGGCACCTTCAGGTTTCCTCGGCAAAGATGCTGGAGTACGCCGACCTTGTTGATTCCCTGCCCGGTATCATTGAAATAGAAACCGCTGGCGGTAAAAGAATCGGCCTCTGCCATGCAGAATACCCCCTGGATCACTGGGCACCCGGGCGCGTGGAACAGGATGACTGGCTCCGGCAGGTCATCATGTGGTCCCGTAACAGAATCCGGATCCAGGATGACTCCACAGTTGTCGGCATTGACCACATTCTCTGTGGCCACACCATCGTTGAAGAACCTGTGACACTGGGCAATAGCCACTTTATAGATACCGGCGCTTTCGCCACAAACAAGCTGACACTGTTGCCTCTGGACTCTCTGTGAACAACAATGAGTCCTCAAACATATTCACGCCCCAAACCGCTTCCTATGACAACAGCTTTTGAACACGCCAGAACACTGGCCGACATTGACTGGGATAACTGGCAGGCCAAAGACCCAGCCACCCTGACCTTCGTGATCCAGGGTGGCCAGATCCTGCTGATCCGCAAAAAAAGGGGGTTGGGAGCCGGCAAGATTAACGGCCCAGGAGGCCGGCTGGAGCCCGGGGAAACACCACTGCAATGTGCAGTCAGAGAAGTCCAGGAAGAACTCTGCATCACCCCCACCGGGATGAAATACCAGGGTGAGTGCCTGTTCCAGTTCGTGGACGGCTACTCAATCCATGTCCATGCTTACTCAGCCACAGGCTACGAGGGCACACCCGGTGAGACAGAAGAAGCCACCCCCCTGTGGTTCAACCTGGACCGGATTCCCTACGATGAAATGTGGGAAGACGACAGATACTGGCTACCACTGCTGCTGGCCGGCAAACGGTTCTCGGGCCGCTACCTGTTTGATGGCGAGCATATGCTCGACTATCACCTGCAGGAACTAGAAAGCTGATTTACACGCCTTCTCCTTCAGGAAAAGTGCGCTCAGCTTCAGGAAAAGAACGCCCCTGGGGTTGTGAATTCAGTGCCCCTGACGCATGGATATGCTGGATTTTCCAGCCCCCCTGCTCCATTACCAGGAAGAGTGTAAACCTCAGGGGTGGCATGTGATCCGCCTTCTGCTCTCCCCTTGGGACAAAAGCCACTTTCACCTGGCAACTCAGACAGGCATGGTCGCTGGCGGCAAAGGCTTCCAGCCGGTCATATTCCATCTGCACTGAGTCCAGCTCGGAGAAGTCCCGCCTGATACCGGCTTCGAGCTGCTTTCTGGTGACATACCACTCATCGGGGCCGGTACCGATGCAGTGGGCGTCCTCAGCCCATATCTCATCAACCCTGGCCGCGTCCAGGCTGGTATAGCGCCGGATGTAATCCTTCATAAAGTTGTGGAAGGGCTTCAGCTGTTCGCCGGTGAGTCGTTTTGCCATTGGTGTATTTCTCCTGATTGGTTGTCATACACACCATAGACACTCCCCGGAACCTTTTGTTGCCTGATTCGTGATTTTTTCCAACAAGGGGTTGGAAAGCGGATTTTTGCCCCTAAATAGAGTTACAACGGTGGCTCGAACGAGCACCGTGAATGAGAGAGGGTCTGTTCCACAGGAAAGGCCGAACTGAAGCATATTGCTCCCGAGAGGATATGGTTATGCGTACCGTAGATTTTGACTTCACCCCCCTGTACCGTTCCGCCATCGGCTTCGACCGCGTGGCCCACATGCTGGAGAATATGACCTCCGGCAGCAGCACTGCCAGCAAGCAGAATGGTTACCCTCCCTACAATATTGAACTCCTGGGAGAGAACCAGTACCGGATAACCATGGCTATTGCCGGCTTCGCAGAAGAAGAGCTGGACATTGAAACACGCGACAACGTTCTTGTAATCCAGGGCAAAAAAGACACCGACGGCCCCGAGCGCCAGTACCTGTATCAGGGCATAGCCGAGCGCAACTTCGAGCGTCGCTTCCAGCTGGCGGACTACGTCAAAGTCACCGGCGCCAGCATGGACAACGGCCTGCTGCACATTGAGCTGGAACGGGTGATTCCGGAAGCCATGAAGCCCCGTAAAATCTCCATCGGCGGGCAGAAGCTGCTGGATGCCGAGACAGCTTAAGCCTTCAGATTGACAGACTCCGGAGCTGGCAGGTTATTGCCAGCTCCTTGAACTGATTAGATTGTTCTGGCTGTTCATTCATCCAGAAATTCTCTTTTCCGCACCACGGCCAGCAGCGCCTCAATTCTTTGACGATCCTTTAACGCTTCCAGGCTCAGGGCAAGCGCCAGTGCCTGCAGAGCTTCTTCCCGGGCTTTTGACCAGTGGCTGAGCCGGTGCTCTATTTTCGCGACCTGGTAGTGATAGAGCATTTTTGCTCTCGGCTCCTTCAAATGCTTTTCTACAGACAAGGTCTCCTTCAAAGCCTGCCGGTAATGTTTCCGGAGATATTCGACCCTTGCCAGTCTCAGTCCGGTTCGAACAATTTCGTAATCGTCGTGTTGCTGATGATAGGTGCGGGAGGCTTCCTTAAGCCAGGTTCGGGCCATGACAAGATCGGGCTTCTCACTGTCCGTCAGGGCTGCCCCCAGGTTATAGAGGATCTTGGCTCGAAGCCGGCGGTCATCAGGCAGGTGTCGCTCAGAATAGTTCAGGGCTTCTTCGGACAATGCCACCGCATTTTTGTCGCCGTTCACTCTGGCTACAGCCGATTTCAGGTAAAGACTTTCAACTCTTTCAGGCCAGAGCCCAGAGTCTTTGGCAATTCTGCCGGCAGCATCGGCCAGCTCAGCGCAACGGCGATAGTTCCCCAGGTAGAAATAACTGGATGCCAGCTGCAGTGACAGTTGCAGCTCTTCAGGTTGCCTCCTCTTGGCAACAACTGTATTCAATGCCCTTTCTCCGAGGTCGACATGGGTTGACCAGCAGCCATGTTTTTTCAGCATTTTCCCATTCCTGATCACCCAGCTAACCGGGTCAGACTGTTCGTCAGCCAAAGGCTGTAGATCAAGACAACTGGCCGGCTCAGCAACGGCCGTTGCAGGCAGTGAAAAAACAGACACAAATATCAGGGCAGTAATAGCCGATAGTGTTTTTATCATCACGGCAGTATAGGCAGCCCCCAGGGGGCCTGTAGTATATTAAGATCAAAGTCCAATGCGAGGCTCATCATGAATCAGGCATACAACCACCTGGTAGAACGTTTCAAAAAGTTGCACCGTCTTCATCATCTAGGCTCTCTAGCGCAATGGGACCAGGCGGCAATGATGCCTGCCGGCGGCAACCAGGCCCGTTCTGAAGCTTTGGCCGAGCTTTCCAGCCTGACTCATGAGCTTCTGACCGCACCGGAGGTGGGGAACTGGCTCGATGAAGCTTCACAGGTGGAACACGATGAGTTCACCGGAGCTTCCATCCGGGAAATGAAAACCAGGTGGCGTAATGCTTCGGTGATTCCCAGTGAGCTGGTAAAGGCCAGGTCCCTGGCCTCTTCAAAATGTGAGCATGCCTGGCGAACCCAGCGCCCTGAGAATGACTGGCAGGGTTTCAGCAGGAACCTTGAAGAAGTTCTGAAGCTGGTGCAGGAAGAAGCGACCATCCGTTCTGAGGCAGCTGGCATTTCCGGTTACGATGCCCTGCTTGATTTATATGAGCCCGGGATGAGCAGCGCCAGCCTTGACGAGTTGTTCAGTGATGTCAAAAGCTGGCTGCCAGATCTGATCCAGAAAACCACCGAACAGCAGCAGGGCGAACAGGTTCTGACACCGGAAGGCCCGTTTCCCATAGAGCAGCAGAAAGCGCTTGGTCAATCCGTGATGGAATTACTGGGCTTCGACTTTCACCGGGGGCGCCTGGATATCAGTGTTCATCCTTTCTGTGGTGGGGTGCCGGAAGATGTCCGCCTGACCACCCGGTACAAGGAAAGTGACTTTGTCGAAGCCCTGATGGGCACTATCCATGAAACCGGGCATGCCCGATATGAGCAGAATCGTCCCAGACAACTCCTTGGCCTGCCTGTCGGAGAGCACCGATCCATGGGCATTCATGAGAGCCAGAGCCTGCTCTTCGAGATGCAGCTGGGCCGCAGCCCGGCTTTTCTTTCCCTGCTTCGGCCGCTGATCATCCAGCACCTGGGCAATGGCCAGGAGCAGACTGCGTTCAGCCAGCAGAATCTGGAAAAGATCTACAGCAGAGTCAGGCCCGGCCTGATCAGGGTTGAAGCTGACGAGATTACCTATCCGGCGCATATCATCCTGCGCTATGAAGTTGAGAAGTCACTGGTAGAAGGTGATATGGCTGTCAGTGACATTCCGGATGCCTGGAATGAAAAAATGCAGGCTTATCTCGGGCTTTCTACGGAAGGTGACTTCAGTAATGGCTGCATGCAGGATATTCACTGGCCCATGGCTTCCTTTGGCTATTTCCCAAGCTATACTCTCGGCGCCATGTACGCGGCCCAGCAGTTTGCCGCAGTCAAAAGACAGATGCCTGATGTAGAAAGCATGATTCGCAATGGTAAGCTGGCGCCTATCTTTGACTGGTTGCAGAACAACATCTGGGAGCAGGGGTGCCGATATGAAACGGCAGAGCTGGTCAGTAAAGCCACCGGCGAACCGTTGAACGCACGTTATTTCAGAGAGCATCTTGAGCAGAGGTACCTAGGAGCCTGACCGAGAATAGACAGGTCGGCTTAAAATCCAGAAAGAACGGCCAGATTTTCCGTTGAATTTGATTAAATGGGCCAACTATTCGCACAAATCCAACGAAAAATCTGACTCGTTCTACTGACTCTTACCATAAAGAGTAATCTCGACCGCTATTCTCGGTCAGGCTCCTGGGCGTCTGCCGCACTCAATAATCAGGAGCGCTTCCTGAACCACCCGGCGCAGGAAGCGGGCTTTCCAATGATTTCTTTCCCTCTGATCCAGGTTTACCCGTATACTGCCAGGCAACTCAAGCTCCTTTAATGTCTCGTACCCACACCCATGAACCCAGCAGACAGTATTAAACCTGCCCATTATCTCTTTACCCTGGCGGCGCTGGTCATCATACTGGCCGGCATCAAACTGGCCAGTGGCCTGTTGACCCCGATGTTTCTGGCCCTGTTCATCGCCCTGATTCTAAGCCCGGTCGTTCACTGCCTGACCCGCCTGAATGTCCCCAGGGGGCTGGCGATATTCCTGGTTGTTACAGTGGTAGTGATCTCACTGCTGTCGGTAATTCCTATGGCCGGCAATTCTCTCCGGGAGCTGACCAGTGCCCTGCCCGGGTACCGGGAACAGCTGATTGAAATGTTCGGGGTGCTGCAGGGGCTCCTTGCCAAACGTGGCATCCCCCTGGAACTCGACACCCTGCTGGGTTCGATAGACTCAAATTCTGTCGTTGGTTTTGTCACTTCAGCGGTGGCTCATATGGGCAGCGCTACCAGTTATGTGGTTCTGATGATTCTGACGGTTGTCTTCATGCTCCTTGAGGCGCCACTCCTGCATGACAAGCTGGAGCGGGCACTGCCGGCACCGGACCAGCAACTGAACGACATTGAACGCTTTATCAGTTCGGTCAACCGCTATCTGGCGCTGAAAACGGTGATCAGCATCCTTACGGGTCTTCTGGTAGCCCTGCTGCTCTGGAGCAAGGGCATCAATTTCTTCATACTGGCAGGCCTAACCGCTTTTTTCCTGAATTTCATTCCCAATATCGGTTCGATACTGTCGGCGATCCCATGGGTGCTGGTCACCCTGCTGCAACTGGGTATAGGCGACGCGGTCAGTGTGGCCCTGGGCTATCTTGTGATCAACATGGTGATCGGGAATTTCATTGAACCCAAAGTTCTTGGCAGAGGACTGGGACTCTCCTCCCTTACCGTGTTCCTGTCACTGATCATCTGGGGCTGGCTGCTGGGGCCCGTGGGTATGCTGCTGTCTGTGCCGCTGACCATGTGCATAAAGATATTCCTGGAGTCTTCTGCAAGGGGAAAGGGCCTGGCGATTCTTCTGGGACCGGGCATTGAAGCCGATAAGGCAGAGAGCCGATGATGATCGGCTACCGTTAATTCGAACAGGATTAAGAGAGCCATGCAAGACAATCCCTGGATCGACTGGGTTGAAAAAATCCGGGCCATTGCCCAGAGCGGCATTGCTTATTCGGAAGGGGATGAGCGCGCCAAATTTGACCTGGAGCGTTATCATCAGCTCCAGACCATAGCCCATGAAATGACAGCACTGCTGGCGGGTGCGCCCAAGAGAAAAGTGGATAGCTATTTTCTCCCTGAGAAAGGTTACACCACGCCCAAGCTGGATCTGCGGGCGGGCGTGTTCAGGGATGGAAAAGTCCTTATGGTAAAGGAAAGGTCAGATGGCTGCTGGGCCCTGCCCGGTGGCTGGGCCGATGTGTGTGAGCCACCTTCGGCTGGTGTCGAGAGAGAAGTTCTGGAAGAATCCGGCTACCGTGCACGGGCCGGGAAGCTGGTCGCAGTCAGGGACGTGCATCGGCATGCCTACCATCCCCGCAACCCGCACCATATTTACAAAATGCTGTTCCTTTGCCAGCTGGAAGGGGGCGAGGCCAGAAGCAATATCGAGATCTCCGACATCGATTTCTTTCCCCTTGACCAGCTGCCCGAACTTTCCGAAGGGCGCACCATCGCTGAAGATATTCATCTGTTGAAAGCTCATCTGGACGACATTAGTCTGCCAACGATCTTTGACTGAATACAGGGAATTATAGGTGATGGGTAGCAGGCTTAAGAGGTTGCCGGGTTAGCCTGTAGCTAACCCGGCCGACAATATCGAATCAGGCTGTACCGCCCACAGTAATTTCATCAATTTTCAGTGTGGGCTGGCCGACGCCTACAGGCACGGATTGCCCGTCCTTGCCACAGACACCAACTCCAGTATCCAGTTCTAGGTCGTTACCCACCATGGAAACCTGATTCATCACGTCAGGGCCATTGCCAATCAGTGTGGCTCCTTTCACCGGTGCAGTGATTTTGCCTTTTTCGATCAGGTAGGCTTCACTGGTTGAGAACACAAATTTGCCGGACGTAATGTCGACCTGACCACCGCCCATATTGCTGACATAAATACCCTTGTCGACACTGGCTATGATCTCATCAGGCTCATGTCTGCCAGCCAGCATGTAGGTGTTGGTCATACGTGGCATGGGCAGGTGTGAATAGGATTCCCGGCGACCATTGCCGGTAGACGACACACCCATCAGGCGGGCATTCATCTTGTCCTGCATATAGCCTTTAAGGATACCGTTCTCGATCAAGACCGTTGACTCTGTGGGAACGCCTTCGTCGTCCATATTGAGGGAGCCACGACGCCCCGCGAGAGTGCCGTCATCGACAATCGTACAGAGCGGTGAGGCAACACGTTCACCAATGCGGCCAGCAAAGGCAGAGCTGCCCTTCCTGTTGAAATCACCTTCCAGTCCGTGTCCCACTGCCTCATGAAGAAGGACTCCAGACCAGCCAGAAGCCAGTACCACAGGCATGCTGCCAGCCGGAGCTGAAATAGCTTCCAGGTTCACCATAGCCTGGCGAACGGCTTCCCGGGCATAGCCCAGGCCTGTATCTTCGAGCAGAAACTGAGTGTAGTCACCACGACCACCGCCACCAGCGGTACCCCGCTCAATACGCCCATCCTTCTCAGCGATCACACTGACATTCAGGCGCACCAGCGGTCGTATATCCGCTGCAAGAGTTCCGTCAGAAGCCGCTACAAGAACCACTTCGTGGACACCTGCCAGGCTGACGCTGACCTGCTTGATGCAGCTGTCACTGTTGCGGGCTTCACGATCCAGGGCATGCAGCAACTCAACCTTGTCTTCCCGGCTCATGGAGTCCAGAGGGTTGCTCATGCCATAAAGCGACAATGGCTGACTTCTCTGCCAGGCCTGGACCCGGCTGTGCTGCCCCTGTCGGGCAATACTGCGGGCGGCGCCGGCGGCCTGTTCCAGCGCCGGAATGATAATTTCATTGGAGTAGGCAAAGCCGGTTTTCTCGCCACTCATGGCCCGGACGCCCACCCCCCGATCCACATTGAAACTGCCTTCCTTGACAATACTGTCTTCCAGAACCCAGGCTTCATGGCGGGTAGACTGGAAGTAAAGATCGGCCGCATCAACAGAATGACCGAGAATGCTGTCCAGCACCCGGTTCAGTTCGTTGTCACCGATATTTGCCGGCGCCAGCAAATGGTTTCGCGCCTGTGTTAGAAGGTCGGTCATAGATTGCTCAGGCCAGTTATGTTCCTCTCCTATGGTATGGCAAGGCCCTGGCGGAATCCATTACTTTAAGTTTGGTCTATTCTTGGTGGCTTGCGATGTCCACTGAGACAGGAGCAGCACATGTTCACCAGAAATCACAAACTTCTGTTTATCGTTTTCAACTTCGTGTTTTCTTCTTTATCACAAGCCTATGCCTTACTCGTTACACCTAACCGGTTCTTTGAAGAAATAACCCTGGCTGAGTTCAAAACAGAAGTGTTTGCCAGGATGTTTTTTTACAAGAATGCAGATCACTTTATACAGATGGACTATTTTCAATCTGAGATATTTCAACTGAACCCCGTCACTAATGGTAAGCCTGCTAAAAAGCGACCCAGGCATCGAACAGTAATACCAGGTGAAACACTAGCGCTCTTGATAGCTATATTTGCGCAAATCCCCCGACCAGACGGAGCAACTAAAAATGCTATCAGTTTTATCACTACTTTACCCGTCCCAGCGATTGCAAACTGGTTCCAAAACAGGCGAGACCAAGGAAAGAAAAAAGCCAAGAGTGAGAAGGCGGAACTTTCCGGCACCTGCTGTGGGGTCGAGGCTTCCGGGCCCTGGCCATATCCTATAGCCGCTCCTGCCAACCTGTTGTACAGCGATCCAAGTCAGGGAAGCATCTGTTCCGGTTTCGACGCAGGCGTTGTCTATCAGATTCCAACCCCCATGCCGACACACCAAGATAATAATGGGCAGCTTGTACATCTTATCTTGACCTTACATAAAATACTGTCACAGCCTGCTCATTCAGGAATTCAAGCCCTTATCATTCAGCTTCTGAATTCTCAGGGAGCAAATGCCCTGCCAATTGCGCAATTCATAAACATCTCAGGAAAGCAATATCTGCTTATCTTTTCCCCCAGCGAGTGGCAGAGTATTTTAATCTCTGTATTACATCCCATAATACCAATCGAAATTCAATATGTTTCTGGTGGCCACATTGATCGAACCAGTTCCTCAGGGCAAGTTTCCAGTAGCAGTGGCATCCATTTCTATACTGTCGATGAAGACTTATCTCAAATAGCTGAAAAGGTTCTACTTGAATACCGGAGACATCCAAGACAACAGTAGAATTTAACCTCGCAAGCTGACTGAAGCCAGTCACCGATGTTGCTTCCCCACGGGCTTTTTAGCCTTATTGGAGAACAGTTGATCAAGCGACACCTGCGGGTCATCAAAGGAGCCCTGTATCCGGTATCGGATGCTGGCCAGCTGATCCACCTGCCTGCCCACGAGCTTGTCAGCAAGGTAGAAGAAACCCGCCACCTGCGGCGCAGAACCTAGCAGGTAACTCAGAATCGGCAGGTTGGATGTCACCGGCAGGGTCACCACCAGGCTGACATCCATGGTTTCCGCATTGGTATCGACTATACCGTCTATCTTGAAGTTGGATGAAGGCCCCTCAACCACCAGCGGCTCATCGAATGTGATGATGCCCTCATTGAAGCGCAGAGTGCCATCCAGGTCATCAAAGCTGATGCCCTGGGTATACAGGTCGGAAAAATCCAGCCTCAGACGGCGGGTAAGAGTCTCAAGATTAAACAGCCCAAACAGCTTCAGGGCTCCGGCCCCGCCTTCAAGTTTTTTCAGGCTCCCCTGATCCAGTTCCAGGTGCACTGAGCCATCC
>JBPCXN010000276.1:0-3437 GCA_051008495.1 Endozoicomonas sp.
AATTCCCAGCAGGCAGACGCCCTGGAATATGCAGCGAAACCAGAGAGGGGGCTTGAAGACGAAAGGAAGGGCAAAGATGTAATAGTCGTCATGATACAACTCCGTAGAGTGCTCATGCCGAAGTCACAGGTTGTCAGACTGATCGCAGACAGGTAACTTTGACATATTGGCAGTTAGAAAAGCTCGTTTCGATAAACGAGTTTCCTTAGGTACAAGATCAAGTATTTATTCGACTAAATACGTGACCTTGGCCAATTATAGGAGCTTTGTAGAAGCTGCAAATGAATTTGTTAATATTTTTTACAATAAAGAATAGCCTTATATATCTGGTTGTTAGTTATGAGGTTGGGTGTGATCTTTCATGGAGGGGGTTAGGGGGTGTCGAACAGTATCTTCCCGAATTCCACCCAGCCCCCTGTCATCCTGAGCCTTTCGAAGGGTAGTGGCATTGGCATTCAGCTTCGACAGGCTTAGCCCGAACAGACTTTGGGAGTATCCCCGAATGGGGAAGTTGTTTCAGGCTATCCCTTAGTTAAAGTAATGATTATTTAAGTGTCTTTTGCTATTTCGATTTACTATTGAGTTTGAGGTTCTGATTCCATCTACACTTGCGGCTCGTGTTACGTCCTTTTTGAGGGAATACGATGTCTGTCCAGAGAACTGTTCTCAGTCATAGCATGAAGAAATTTATGGATGCCAGTGAAGATCGGTGGGTGATCTACAACCTGGAAAATGAGTTTCTTTACAGCAACTACTCAAACAAAAGTACCGCGGGTGTTCCGGATGACTATGATCTGATCGGCAGACATCTGAGTGAGCCTCCTGCACCTATCTTTGAGAATTGCGCTGTCAACTTGATTGAGCAAAACGAGCAGGTTAAAAAACATGGGAAACTGAAATTTATAAATATTCACCCAGTTGGATACAGTGATGACTGGTTTTGTGATGTTGGTGAGCGATCCTTGCTTGAGGATGAATACGGTGTTTTTTGCGCTGTGATTGTAAATGCTAGACCAGTTCTGAAAATCTGGCAGGAAACCCTGAAGACGCTACAAACAGTTCATCGCTATTACACTGGTGAAAGTCAGGTTGTAATGAATGTTTTATCACCAGAATCGCTTTCTGAAAAACAAGCTGAGATAGTGTTTTTTATTCTCTGTGGAGTTGAGCCGAAGGTAATAGCTAGGTATTTGAATTGCAGTGTTAACGGTATTCATAAATGTATTGACAGAATTAGATTAAAGCTGGGTGTCAGTTCCACAAAGCAGCTGATTGAAAAAGTGCTGTTTATGGACTGGCATAAACTACTACCACGGCGACTTATGTATAAGCAGCTGGCAATGGTCATAAATTAATCGTTAACAAACCTTTGATCTAGGGTTCGCAATACCATGTAAGCCCAAAAACCAAATATCCCGGCTATTGCTAGTAAATATCCGGAAGCCCAGGGCTGGGAAAGTTGATAGCTTAGCCATGTTGTAACTGCAGGAGTAGTACCGCCAATGGCAAAACCAAGGCCGTAAACGATAGAAATACCTGAATAACGGACTGGTGTTGGGAACAGTGAGGTGAGTAAAAATAGTGAAGTCATGCTCGAAAGGCTAGTTAGCAGGCCGCAAAGTAATATGAGAGGAACAATATTTACAGTGCTGTTGAAGATGAGCCAATTGATGGGGACTCCCAATATAAGTAAACTGATAATAGCTAGTTGCATCAGTTTATCGCTTTGGGTATCAAGCCAGAAAGCCAGAATCAAATTTGAAAGTACAGTTGCTACAACAATATAGCAACCGGTGGCCGGTGTTCCGTCGGGATGACCTACCACCACTAATGTCGTGGGAATATAAATGAGAAATGTTAAAAAAGTCATGCTTAGCATGGTGATTAATAGAGTACCGCACAAGCAGTGTCGAGGGTATTGAGCCAGTTCACGCACAGGCAGACCTGCTATTTGGTTCTGATTTTTTATTCGAACAAATGCGGGACTTTCGAGCGATTTTCTGCGGATAATGTAACCGACTAAGCCTAGTATGCCGCCAAAAATGAAAGGAATACGCCAACCGAAAGCGTTCATAGCCTGTTTTCCAAGCACTCTGATGAGAAAAGAATGAATCCCATGCCCGAGTAGTATTCCAAGCTCCATGCTGGAAGCAATGAAGGCTATGGCTAAGCCTTTCTTGTGTTCAAATACTTCACTAACATACGTATAAATTCCGCCGGCTTCACCTCCCATTGACAGCCCCTGGACAAAACGAAAAGAAAAAAGCAGTATTGGAGCCCAAAGTCCCAGGTTCTTATAATCGGGCAGCAAGCCAATAGCGACTGTAGCCGCGGCCATCAGTAGAAGAGTAGAGGTTAGGGGCTTTTTTCGACCGTAGCGATCCCCTTGATGTCCAAATATGCACCCTCCCAACGGGCGCGATATATATGCAACTGCAAAAATAGAAAAAGCCATGATAAGGCTTTGTTGTATTTCCTCACCTGGAAAAAATAGTGGGCTGATGTAAGTAATCATGAGCCCGTAAATTATAAAGTCATATGCTTCCAGCATGCCTCCAATGCAAATTATAAACAGTGTCTTCAGGCTAGAGAATCCCAAGGTGTTCTTGCTCATGGCTGTGTCATCTACTATGCAGTGATAGCTATTTTTTACTCCTTTAAGTGCTTTTTAATAATACTCTTCGATAAGCAGTAAACTGGCTCCCAAATTGATCCTTGCCTTCTTTTCTTAGTTTCTCTGCATGGTTTTTTATATAGTTGCTCAGAGTCTTCTCATCTTTTAAATAATATCTAATTGATATTCCCAGGGTGTTATTTTTTCTGGACAACTGGTCATCTTCTAATATTTGGTAAGTTTCAGCAGAGATAAAGCCTTCAATAGCGAGTAATAGTTTGATATGAGACGGAAGCCACTCTTTGAACTTCTCAAAAATGCTTTGGTTAACCAGGCAGTTCACTTCGTAAACGATCATTAGCAACCCTCTTCAGAAAACTAAAGTGCAGCTTGAAAAATAGAACCTCTATTGAGTTAAGTCCATCATCCGTGTGGCAAAAAATAGATCTAGACATTCAGAGCGAAATGGGTCGAAGGTACGGCTGAAAATTGTACGTATGAGAAGTTTCAACTGGACTACTCTGTTACCAATTTTGACAAAAGAGGCCGATGACATCGAAATATCTTTACTGTGAATTTATCTAAGTGGCGTAGCCGTTGAACCCAGAGATAGGTTAACTCTGCCGCCTGTCAGAATGAGAGACAGAGTGTCCAGCCGAATGAACACCCTGTCGATGTTCACCTTAGGGGTGAACCGGCTTCTCAACTGACCCCTGCCAATATGTCAAAGTCACAGGTCAGTCTTGAAACCGTTGACCAGTATAGACAGCCCTGTGACTTCGGCATAAATACTTTTTCGGAGTATTTATGTTCGAAAATATCT
>JBPCXN010000277.1:0-25159 GCA_051008495.1 Endozoicomonas sp.
ACCTTGTGGCACTAAGGAATTTTGCGATTGAGCGCCGTACTGGTGTGTACGGTCGATTGAGCAAAACTTTCTTAGTGCTGCAAGGGGCAAGCGAGGACGCACGCAAATTTATGAAATATCCGGGCTAGTCCGACCTACACGTCAAACTCATTGAAACCATGTACTTGAGGATAGTGTCATGATCGAACTGTTGGAGATGCCGGCTGATCACATCATTGGCCTGAAAGTGTCCGGTAAGATAGAGAGGGACGATATCCTGCCTCTGATCGAGCAGATGGCGCCCAGGTTCGAGCGGTATGACCAGCTCTCTGTCTATGTGGAAGTGGAATCCTGGGAAGGCATTTCCCTGTCAGCGCTCTGGGAAGACCTGAAGTTCGGCATTCCGCACCTCAAGGCTATCCACAAGAAAGCCGTTGTCACCGATAAACAGTGGCTGGGCCGGGTGGTTGAATGGGCCGACATGCTGTTTCCCGGAGTTGATGCCGAAACTTTCTCCCTGGATGACCGGGATAAGGCCATCAGCTGGCTGATGGAATAACTCCGGAAAGTCGCCTCTGGCTATAGTAAATGAAGGAACAGCAGCCAGGGCGGACAAATGGAATTTCGACCGATATTTTCAGGCAGCATCCTCTGTGCAGGGTTGATGCTGCTGTCACCGTACGGAATGGGCAAGGATATCTATCGCTGTGAAGTGAACGGGGTTGTGCAGTTCACGGAAGAAAAGTGCGATAAAAATGCCCAGCCGGTGCAACTCAAGGGGCTGGCAGCGCCGCTGGAGCCTTTCGACCTGAAGAAAATTCAGCATATAGATGCCAGTATCCGCCAGCACATGATCCATGAGCGGATCACTCTGCGGCAGAACCGTATCAAGGCCCATCGCAGGAATATGGAGCGGGAGCTGAAAGCCATCCGGCAGAAAGCGCAGCCTCAGAAAGGTTCGGGCAGCCCCAGGGTCAGCAGCTCAATTCGGGAACAGGAAGAAGCCGGTAAGCTCCGGGCACTTGCTGACAGCGGTGCCACTGATGCGGCCGGTAATCTGGCGGAACAGATGAAGTCAGTCATCAGTCACTATAAAACCCTGATCGAAGCGGAACAGTTCCAGATCGATATCCTGCTGCAGGAGCTGAAAGTGATGAAAGAACTCCACACGCCAGAATCCTGAACAAAATTCAGCCTTGCAGGCTGCAAGGTTGAGGTTCACTATTTCTCCTCATGAAAGCTGTAGAAAAAGTGCTTGATGCCGGAGCACTCCTGGGCGAGTGCCCCCGCTGGCATGATGAAACCGCCGCCCTTTACTGGGTAGACAGCACCGGACCATCGCTCAATGCCTGGCAGCCTGTTACGGGCCGTATACGTTCCCTGGCTCTGGCGGAAGAGATCGGATCTTTTGCCTTTCGTCAGTCCGGTGGAATGGTAGCGGCCATGCGCTCTGGCTTTGTTTTTATAGACTCCATCGAGTCCGGCGTCATCACCCCTATCGTTGACCCTGAAACCGACAAACCGCATAACCGCCTGAATGATGGTCGCTGCGATGCCGCTGGCCGCTTTTGGGCCGGTTCCATCTATCCTCCCAAAGACCGGGCCGACGCCTGGATTTATTCCCTGGACGGCCAGCTTGAATGCCGACAGATGGCCGGCCCGGTGATGACATCAAATGGCATCGCCTTCAGTCCCGACAATACGACCTTCTATTATTCCGACTCACCAGAGCGCAGTATTTATGCCTGTGAGTTTGACCTGGAATCCGGCTCCCTGGCCAGCCGCAGGGTGTTTCATCGTTTTGCCCCGGGCGAAGGCCGGCCAGATGGCTGTGCTGTAGATGTTGATGGTTGTTACTGGGTGGCCCTGTTTGCAGGGGGGAAAGTGGTTCGACTCTCTCCGGGAGGCATCGTTCTGGAAGAAGTGGAGATACCAGCGAAGTACCCAACCATGGTGGCTTTCGGTGGTGTGGACAATTCCACGATTTTTGTGACGACCTGCCGTCAGGCCTGCTCGGAAGCAGAGCTGCTGGAATACCCCGACTCCGGGGCTATCTTTGCCTTTGAAGCCGGGGTTTTCGGTATGGAAGAGTACCGCTTCGCCGGTTAGCGGCGGGGCTGGCTCCTAAATGGCAAATTCCTGATCCGCCTGTGTCACCTTTCGGCAGACTCCTGCTGATAGTGTTCAAGAATGGCCCGCTTCAGAATTTTTCCTGTAGCGCCTTTGGGCAGCTCCGGCCAGATGGCAACGCTCTTGGGAATTTTAAACCGGGCTATACGGCCGTCGCAGAATGCCTTAATGGCCTCTTCAGAGGCTTCCTGTCCTGATTTCAGGGTGACAACCGCATGAATACGGTCACCCCAGTGGGAATCAGGAATGCCAACCACAGACACTTCGCTAATTGAAGGGTGTTCGGCCAGTACCGCTTCAACCTCAGTTGGGAAGACATTGTAACCGCCGCTCTTCATGCGAAAACCCACCCGGTCTCCCAGGTAAATGTAGCCCTGCTCATCCCGGCGGGCGAAATCTCCGGTGTAGAGCCAGCCATTGCGGATCGTTTTTGCGTACTGTTCTGGCTGGCTCCAATAAGCCGAGATATTCAGTTCACTGCGAATCGTCAGTTCACCCATTTCACCAACGGGAACTTCATTGTCATCTTCATCAACAATACGGATATCGACCCAAGGCAGTGGCTTCCCGGCTGAAGAGAGAATGTCAGCCTGGCCGTCCAGCGCCCGCCTGTGGTCATCGGGATAGAGCATCGTCGCCATCCCGGTCAGTTCTGTTGTGCCGAACATCTGTAACAGGGGGCAGCCAAAGGCTTTCATGGCATCCATAATCATGGCCGGTGGCATCGGCGACGCACCGTATCCCAGCAGCTTCATGGAGCTGAGGTCGGCTGTTTTCAGTGCTGGGCTGTCGAGCATGGAGGCAATCATGGTTGGCACCAGTACGGTCATTGTCGTTTTTTCCCGCTCGATCAGCCGGAAGGCCTTTTCCGGGTTCCATTCACCGACGATGACGGTGGTTGAACCATGGAACAGGTTGCGCAGCAAATGCATGACGGGAACACCACCTGCGGGCATGGCATGGAGCCAGATGTCTGCCTGTGTGGCACCTTCACAAGCAGCAGTATAAAGGATGGAGCGGAGCAGTTTGTCATGCTCGTATACCGCACCTTTGGGCAGGCCAGTAGAGCCGGTCGTATAACAGAGCATAATGATTTCATGGGGCATCTGCTCAAATACACCGGAAAGCAGTTGTTGCTCAATCAGGGTGTCGTAATCCAGTTCGAAGTCATGGCCCTGTCCGATCCCGATAAGTCTGGGCTGATGCTCACTAAGCTCCAGAGCCTCCCGGGCTTTCCGGGAAAACCCGGCCGGCACCAGTAAAAAGTCAGGCATTGAGTCATCGATCAAGTGAGCATTTTCAGGCCCGGACAGGCGGATATTCAAGCCAACCCGAACAGCGCCTGACTTGGCGCAGGCGACCAGCAGTTCAGCCACTTCAATGCAGTCAGGAGCCAGCAAGGCAATACGATTGCCCGGCTGGACACCCAGTTTGACCAGGGCGTGGGCAAGGGCGTCCGTTCTCCGGTGAAAGATTCCCCAGGATATACGGCGGTTTTCTTCTACAAAAGCATCATGTTCAGCCCGGTTCCTGCCATGGCGGGCAACCAGTTCACCAATTGTTATCATTATTCTTCCCCTGTATTTTTCTTACATTGATCGCTCTACCTATAGCCAGGCTTGCTTGAAGGTCGAAAGAGGATATGCTGGAGTGCCCCGACTTCGAGAGAATCTATGTCTTTGAAGCCGGGGTCTGCAGTATGGAAGAGTACCGCTTTGCGGGTTAAATGTTGAATCCTTTCCGTCGCTTAACTACTGGCTCGTTTTCCTGTCCATGGTCTTTTTGCCTTTTTTACCGGCGTCATAAGAATATTTCATCATCGGATCACCGTCGTGCTGGTACTGGCAGACACTGACCTGCATGTTGGTGGCAATGAGATTGCCATTTACATAGCAGGGCGCGGAAGGTGTTCCTGATGCCAGGGCCATTGTGGAAGATGCAGCGACAGCCAGAATGAAGGGAAGACGCCGTTTATTCATTGTTATTTCTCATCTTGCCTGAGGGCAGGGTTTTACCCCTTTGTGATCCTGTTTTTACTGCCTGACCAACAGGGCTTTTGGGTCAATGTACAACGCTTCACTGACAACTACAGAGTGCCACTCATGAAGGGCTGTGTATACGACGCTGTATGTATTTATTGTGAGTCGGGCATTCATGGAAAAAATATTGGTATGAAAGCAGGTCTGTCGGTGTTGATGGATTTTGATTGACACCGGTCAACTATTGTTCGGCGTTGGGTCGTTATAGTTGCGCCCATAAAAACGTTTGCGCAAACGTTTTTGCAGATTTTTTTTAATCACCTCTCATTGAGGTGGCGATCGATTTGATGGTTCCCGGTGGCATGCGATGAAAAAAACCAGACTGTTAAACCCACAGCTCTCACAGGTGATCGCCAGTCTCGGTCACGGCCAGGGACTGACTATCTGTGACTGTGGTCTGCCGATTGGCCAGGATACCGAACGAGTTGACCTGGCTTTGACTCACGGTGTTCCTGGATTCCTGGAAACCCTGGATGTGGTGCTGTCCGAAACTGTGGTAGAGCAGGTCATCATCGCCGAAGAGTTCGCCAAGGTCAGTCCTGAAGCGCACGAAGCTTTTGTTGCCAGAATCAGGCAGCTGGAAGCGGAGCAGGGTAAGCCGGTGGAAGTCGTTGAAGTCAGCCACGAGTCTTTCAAAGCCGAGTCTGACCTGAGCCAGGCTGTTGTCCGCACCGGTGAATGTACGCCCTACGCCAATGTCATTCTTAAGTCCGGCGTGGCGTTTTAAGGAGGCGGTATTTTGAGCAAACCTTCTGCAGCTGAACCGCTTTTCCAGATGGCTGGAGTGGTCAAGGAGTTTCCCGGCGTCCGGGCCCTGGACAACGCCAACCTGAACATCTATCCCGGCCGGGTGATGGCGCTGCTCGGCGAAAACGGCGCCGGCAAATCCACCCTGATGAAAGTCATGACCGGCATTCACGAAAGAAACGCCGGTACTCTCAAATACCTGGGCAGGGCCGTTGAGTTCAAAGGCCCAAGAGATTCCCAGGCACAGGGCATCAGCATTATCCACCAGGAACTGAACCTGATTCCGGAACTGTCCATTGCTGAAAATATTTTCCTTGGGCGGGAACCCATGGGGCGCTTTGGCCGCATCGACTGGAGCGCCATGAAGCAGGAAGCACAGAAATTGCTCGTCATGCTCGATGTGGAATACGCCCCCTCCACACCGGTTGGCAAACTGAGCATCGGTGTTCAGCAGATGGTCGAGATTGCCAAGGCCCTGTCGTTTTCCTCAAAAGTTATTGTCATGGATGAACCTACCGATGCTCTGACTGACCGGGAAACCGAGAGCCTGTTCAAGGTCATCCGGCAACTGCGTGCAGAAGGCAAGGGTATTGTCTACATCTCCCACCGGCTGCCTGAGATTTTCCAGATCTGTGATGACGCCACCATCATGCGTGATGGCCGGTTTATCGATGAATCACCGGTTTCAGAGCTGACGGAAGATCGCATCATTGAGCTGATGGTGGGGCGCTCCCTGGAAGAACAGTACCCGAGAGTGGCAGTTGAACCCGGTAACCTGACACTTAAGGTGGAAAACCTGAACGCACCGGGGATTGAAAATGTCAGCTTCAGCCTTCGCCAAGGTGAGATTCTTGGGGTTTCCGGCTTGATGGGCGCTGGCCGTACCGAGCTGATGAAAGCGCTCTATGGCGCCAACCCTGTTTCCAGCGGTAAGGTGGAAGTGGCCTCCGTAGAGCAGAATATCCGTACACCGGCTCATGGGCTTTCTGCGGGAGCCGTTTACATCTCGGAAGACCGCAAGGGCGATGGCCTGGTACTGGAACTGTCCGTCCGTGACAACATGAGCCTGTGCAGCCTGGAGCAGTTCACTGCCACAGTCGGCAAGATTGATCGTCAACAGGAACGGGAATCGGTGGCCGACTTTATCCGTCGTTTCAATATCAAGACGCCATCCGATAACCAGCTGATCAGGAACCTCAGCGGTGGTAACCAGCAGAAAGTGGCTATCGCCAAGGGCCTGATGACCAACCCGAAAGTCCTGATCCTGGATGAACCTACCCGGGGTGTGGATGTGGGCGCCAAGAAAGAAATTTACCAGTTGATTAATGAATTCAAGGCCAGGGGCATGAGCATTCTGCTGGTGTCTTCTGACATGCCGGAAGTTCTGGGCATGAGTGACCGGGTGATGGTCATGCACGAGGGGCGGGTAACCGGCGAATTCAGCCAGGCGGAAGCCACCCAGGAAAAACTGATGCGCTGCGCTGTTGGCAACATTGAGCGTAAGGCCGCTTTGGAAGAAGAGTTGACTAAGTTTTCACCACTGAATGTAGCCACAATATCAAAGTAGGCTGCGTGAGACAGAGGTATCACAATGACACAATTATCACTCAATACTGCCGGGCAGAACCGATCGTTCCGGATCAATAAAGAGCTTCTGTTCGAATACAAGTCAGTCATCGCGCTGCTGATTTTCATGGTGGCGGTTTCCATGATCAGCGACAGTTTCTTCAGCACCAATAACATGCTGAATATCCTGCGCCAGACTTCAATCAACGCCATCATCGCTGTGGGCATGACCTTCGTCATCCTGACCAGCGGGATTGACCTTGCCGTCGGCTCCATCCTGGCCCTGACCGGTGCTCTGGCCGCCACCATGATCGGCCTGGATTTCAATATCATGCTGGTGGTCACGCTGACGCTGGCAGCCGGTGCTGCCATGGGTTGCCTGAGCGGACTCATTATTTCCAAAGGCAGGGTTCAGCCATTTATCGCTACACTAGCGACAATGACACTGTTGCGCGGCGCCACTATGGTATTCACCGATGGTCGTCCAATTTCAACCAGTGGCGGCGCTGCTTCAGAAATGTTCTCCATGATCGGCAGTGGCTACCTGTTCGGTATTCCATTCCCCATCTACCTGATGGCTCTGGTGTTCGGAGTTGCCTGGTTCGTGCTCAATCACACACGTCTCGGCCGGTACGTCTATGCTCTGGGTGGGAATGAATCTGCAACTCGCCTGTCCGGTATCAACGTCGATCGAATCAAACTGGCGGTTTACTCCATCAGCGGCGCCATGTCAGCCCTGGCGGGTATTATCGTCACCAGTCGTCTGGCCTCTGCCCAGCCTACAGCCGGCACCAGCTATGAGCTGGATGCCATTGCCGCCGTAGTCCTGGGCGGAACCAGCCTGACCGGAGGTAAGGGTCGGATCATGGGCACGCTGGTGGGTGTGCTGATCATTGGTATCCTCAATAATGCCCTGAACCTTCTCAATGTCTCTTCCTACTACCAGCTGATTGCCAAGGCGCTGGTGATTCTTCTGGCAGTACTGGTGGATACCAAGTCCGGCAAGCAGTCCTGAGCAGGCACTACTGTCATCTGCGTTCTGGCAGGTGACAGTACTTTCTCAAATACATCCGGTTTTCTTCCCAGGCCGACTGTCGTCGGTCTTCCACGACCAAAATGATGAGGTTGTAGTCCATGAACTTCTCCAAGACTTTCTCAAAGGCCGGTTCGACAAAGAAAATCCTGGCTGTTGCCCTGACTGCCGGTCTGGCCCTGACCGGCTGCAGTCAATCGGAAGACAAGTCGACCGAGGCTGAGACCAGAAAATCTCTGGCCCTGGTGGTTTCTACGCTGAACAACCCTTTCTTTGTGACCCTGAAGAAAGGTGCGGAAATGAAGGCTGATGAGATGGGCTATGACCTGGTGGTTCTGGATTCCCAGAATGACTCTGCCAGGGAGATGACCAATGTGGAAGACCTGACCGTGCATGGTGTCAGTGCGATCCTGATAAACCCTGCTGACTCTGCCGCTGCTGGCAACTCTGTACGTTCCGCCAACCGTGCTGATATTCCGGTGATCACCCTGGATCGTGGCGCTGAAGGCGGTGAGGTGAAGTCCCACGTGGCTTCTGACAACGTCGCCGGTGGTGAGCTGGCTGGTAACTACATTGCTGAACAGTTGGGCGCTTTCGATATGGAAGGCGGTGAAGTGATTCAGCTGGAAGGTGTACCAGGCACTTCCGCAGCCCGTGACCGTGGTGAAGGTTTCATGAAGGCGGTGAAAGCCAATGGTATGACCCTGGTGGCCAGCCAGCCTGCCGACTTCGACCGTACCCGGGCCCTGAACGTTACTGAAAACCTGCTGCAGGCTCATCCGAACGTCAAAGCGATCTTTGCCCAGAACGACGAAATGGCTCTCGGCGCCGTCACGGCGGTGAAGGCTGCGCAGAAAAATGTCATCGTCGTAGGCTTTGACGGCACTGACGAAGGCATTGCTGCCGTAGAGAGTGGTGATCTGGCAGCGACTGTCGCCCAGCAGGCCAGCATGATTGGTGAAGTAGGTGTTGAGATTGCTGACAAGGTGCTGAAGGGTGAAACTGTTGAAGCGTACACTCCTGTTGAACTGCGCCTGATTACTGGCAAGTAATAAATCCAGATCATGAGTCTGCATACAGAACTCACTCTCGCTCCCATGCTCCAGTGTGGGAGCGTATGGTGAAATAGCCAGGCTCTCTGTGACAAAATAAACCGTCCGCTTTGAGGTTTCCATGAGCAAGCAGATCTTTGTGCTGGGCAGCGCCAGTGTTGACCACGTACTGAATATGGCGACGCTGCCCCGGCCGGGAGAAACCATCACCGGCAGCGCCTACAACATTTTTCCCGGTGGCAAGGGCGCCAATCAGGCCGTGGCCTGCGCCAGGCTGGGGGGCAATACCCGCTTCATGGCCTGCCTGGGTCAGGACGCTTATGGCGAGAAATTCACCCGCCAGTTTGCTGACGACGGCATAGACACTTCCCTGATCGAACTGATAGAAAACTGCAATACCGGTGTGGCCATGATTTTTGTCGATCAGAAGGCCGAAAACTGCATCGGTATTTCGGCAGAAGCCAACGGCGAACTGACCGAAGAAAAAGTCCGTCGACGCCAGTCCGATATTGCTGCGGCAGACTTCCTGCTGCTGTCACTGGAAACACCTGCTGAGTCTGTGTGCGCCGCGGCAGAGATTGCCAAGGCTGCCGGGACCTGTGTTGTCGTCAATCCTGCACCTGCCAGACACCTGTCTGACGAATTGCTGGCCTGTGTCGACATGATTACCCCGAACCAGACTGAGGCGGAAGTGCTCAGTGGCGTGGCTGTTGACAATGAAGCTGATGCAGCAGAAGCGGCTATTGCTCTGCACGGAAAGGGTATTGGCACAGTAGTGATTACTATGGGAAAACAGGGGGCGTTTATCTCTGACTACGAAGGGACTCGAATGGTTCCCGGTTTTAAGGTTGATGCCACTGATACCACTGCGGCAGGCGATACCTTTAACGGTGCTTTGCTGGTGGCGTTGGCGGAAGGCCAGTCCATTGATGAGGCCTGTCGTTTCGGTAATGCCGCTGCGGCTCTGTCAGTAACAAAGAGCGGCGCCCAGAGTTCCATTCCGGATCGCAGGGAAACCGATTTTTTCCTGGATCAGATTTGATTGAGCAGTAAGACGAGAATTTATCATGAGCACCATCAAGGATGTTGCCCGACACGCCGGCGTTTCCATTTCCACCGTCTCCCATGTCCTGAACGGAACCCGGTTTGTCAGCGAGGACAGGGCGACAAAGGTGCATGATGCGGTCAGGGCGCTGGATTATAAGCCCAGTGCCGTGGCCAGAAGCCTGAAGACCAATAAGACACACACCATTGGCATGCTGACGGCATCCAATGCCAACCCTTTCTTTGCGGAAGTGATCCACGGTGTCGAGGCCAGCTGTTATGAAAGAGGCTATCACCTGGTGCTGTGCAACTCCGATGATGATCTCGATAAGCAGGCCTCTTACCTGAAAACCCTGGAAGAGAAACGCATTGATGGTTTACTGGTGATGTCAGCACACAGCCAGCTGGGATTTTTCGATCTGTTAAGGGATCGCTGCCAGTGGCCCCTGGTGGTGCTGGATTGTCAGGCGCCCGGCCTTGAAGCTGATATTATTATGGAAGATCCGGAACTGGGTGGTTACGAGGCGACGCGCTATCTGCTGGAAAAGGGGCATCAGTCTGTAGGCTGCATCAGTGGCCCCAGGCACCTTTCGCCAAGCTGCCAGAGGCTTGCAGGTTACTACCGGGCACTGGAAGATGTCGGCATTCCTGTCAACGACGGCTGGGTGATCGAAGGTCGTCTGACGGCAGAGAGTGGTTTCGAGGCGATAACCCGGATGCTGGATATCGGTGAGCCGCCGTCCGCCCTGTTTGTTGGTAATGATATCATGGCCATGGGGGTGATCTGCGCCCTGCAGACCCGTGGTTACAGGGTGCCTGATGATGTTTCCGTCATCGGTTATGATGATATAGAGCTGGCGGCGTACACTTCACCGCCACTGACTACCATTCACCAGCCCAAGGGTGAGCTGGGCAGACTGGCTGCTGACACGCTGATTGACCGGATTGAAAACCCGCAGCGACAGCCTGTGGTGAAAACATTGCGGTCAACGCTGGTTGAACGTCAGTCAGTTAAACAGGGACTACAGGCTGACTGAAGTCTGGGGAGTTACGATGAATCTGCTAGATCAACTGAAAGGGATGACCAAGGTGGTTGCCGACACCGGCGACATTGAGGCCATCCGTCGTTACCAGCCGGTGGATGCCACCACCAACCCCTCTCTTATCCTGAAAGCGGCTGAACTCCCGGGTTACGCACAGTTGTTGCAGGATGCCCTGGACTACGGCCGGCAACAATCTTCAGATCGGAGCGAGCAGGCCAGCCATGCCTGCGACTGGCTGGCAGTGGCTATTGGTAAGGAAATACAGCAGGTGGTGCCCGGTGTAGTTTCCACGGAGGTAGATGCCCGTCTGTCGTTTGATACCGAAGCCACTATCAGCAAGGCTCGTCAGTTGGTGGCGCTTTACCGGGAGCAAGGTGGGAATCCTGACCGTATCCTGATCAAGATTGCTTCGACCTGGGAAGGTATCAGAGCTGCTGAAGTTCTGGAGAAAGAAGGCGTTCGCTGCAATCTGACATTGTTGTTCAGCTTTGCTCAGGCACAAGCCTGTGCCGAAGCTGGAGTGTTTCTGATTTCACCCTTTGTTGGTCGTATTCTTGACTGGTACAAAAAAGCTGAAGGCCGGGAATTCGCACCCGCCGAAGATCCCGGTGTACTGTCCGTTACCCGCATCTACAACTACTACAAGCAGTATGACTACAAGACTGTGGTCATGGGCGCCAGTTTCCGCAATACCGGCGAAATCATTGAACTGGCTGGCTGTGACTGCCTGACTATCGGCCCGTCACTGCTGGACGAGCTGGAAAACACAGAAGGCAATCTGCAGCGTAAACTGTCTGCAGACAACACCGGAGACAGTGAAGAGAAGGTCGTGCTCAATGAAGCGGCCTTCCGCTGGGCCATGAACGAGGACGCCATGGCTACCGAGAAGCTGGCGGAAGGCATTCGCAATTTTGCCAGGGATCAGGTGAAGCTTGAGCAGTTAATTGAGGACAAGCTGTAGTCAGGTCATTGTCTTTACGGCCAGGGTGATGCGGGAAATGCAAACCATCTGTCCCTGGTCGTTTTCTATCCTGATTTCCCAGACCTGTGTGCTGCGGCCGACATGAATTGGGCGGGCGGTGCCAGTCACTTTGCCTGAAGTGACGGACTTCAGATGGTTGGCATTGATTTCCAGGCCGACTGTGTAGTGATTGTCGTCGCAGGCCAGATGGCCGGCAATACTGCCGAGGCTTTCAGCCAGTGCCACCGAGGCGCCACCATGGAGCAATCCCATGGGTTGCCGAGTTCTTTCGTCCACCGGCATGGTGCCCCTCAGGTAATCTTCCCCCAGTTCGGTAAACTCCATCCCCAGGTGGTGGAACAGGTGCCTGGGCATGTCCCTATTCATACTGCTGAGATCGGCGTATTTTTTCCAGAGAGACATGGGCTGTATACTCCTGCATGGTGCCGCAGAAACTGACTGCTATGCCGTCAGGCTCCTTGATCAATGGTCACTCGTCGTTATTGCTGACAAGCATACAGCCAGCAGCAGCTGAAGCACAAATCGATCCATCCATGGTCAGTGCCGGAGTGGTATTTCGGTGAACTGAAGCGGCGCTTTCATCACGACCCGAACCGTGTCTGTCCTGGGGTTTTAAAGAGTAGGCACTTTATTTTTATAGTGATAGTAGAAAGCTTAAGGCTCTTTTTTTTATTAAAAATAGTGTATACACTTTAATTAAATCGATAATACAGTAACAGGCTGATTGTTTCTGACACTGAAGATGCCGTCTGACTACGGCAATAACTGTGTTAAGAGTCTGAATAATAAAGAGGTAAAAACCTTGTCGCAATCACAGCAATTGTTGGGCGCTGATGCCCAGTTCTTCAGCCATCTGCGCGAAGGGCGTTTTATGATTCAGAGGTCTGCCGGGACCGGCAGATTTGTCTTTTACCCCCGGATGATCTGCCCCGGCACCGGCAAGCGGGATCTGACCTTTGAAGAGGTCTCTGGCAGGGGTGAAATATACGCTACGACTGCCGTCCAGCGCCCGGAGAAGTATGGGGGTAATTACAATCTGTGCCTGGTTGAGCTGGAAGAGGGCGTTCGAATGCTCAGCCGTGTTGTCGATGTAGACCCTGACCAGGTGCATATAGGGATGAAGGTGCAGGCGTCTCTTGAATGTGTGAATTTCGGAACCTTTAAAGATAGCGATCAACCTGTGGTGGTATTCAGGCCCGCAGAGGAGGAAGGAGTATGACTTATTCACTGCGGGGAAAGGGCGCTATCGTCGGTGTTGGCTATGATGGCCTTGGCAGTCGGCTACAGCGATCTCCCATGGACCATATGGCCAATGCCACCTTCAAGGCTCTGGAGGACGCCGGGCTTGAGCTTTCCGATATTGATGGGATCTGTGGTGGCACCTTCTACCATATGTTTCCGACCCTGGTGATGGCGGAATACCTGGGTATTCGTCCTAAGTGGTCTAATTCTGACCAGACCGGTGGTTCTTCTTTTCTCTCTCATCTTCAGGAAGCGGTGATGGCTATTGAGGCAGGGCTATGCAGCACTGTTCTGATTGCCTATGGCTCTAACCTGGGGGCGGTAAAGAATTTCGGTATTCTCGATACGCCGACTTATGATGGTATTTATGGCAATGACCAGCCACTGCCGGGCTACGCCATGGCGATGGGGCGCCATATGCATCAATACGGCACTACACGTGAGCAGATAGCCGAAGTGGCTGTTGCCTCCCGCCAGTGGGCTGCCCTGCACCCTGACGCCGTTATGCGGGATAAGCCAGTTACCGTTGAGGATGTCGCCAGTTCACCAATGATCGCAACTCCGATCAGGGCTCTGGACTGCTGCCTGATGACGGATGGTGGTGCTGCCATAATCGTTACCAGTGCAGACCGCGCCAGGCACCTTAAACAAAAACCGGTCTATATGCTCGGTTCAGCCGGTGCGCACTGGCACAGAGAATTGCAGGAGATGGAAGACCTGACGGTAACACCTGCCAAAGAGTCCGCGGCCAGGGCCTTCGCCAATGCCGGGGTCAGCCATAAAGATGTTGATGTTGTTGAGCTGTACGACGCCTTCACTATAAATACCATTCTGTTCCTGGAAGATATGGGCT
Source organism: Endozoicomonas sp. (assembly GCA_051008495.1). Classification (GTDB taxonomy): domain Bacteria; phylum Pseudomonadota; class Gammaproteobacteria; order Pseudomonadales; family Endozoicomonadaceae; genus Endozoicomonas_A. The sequence continues at coordinate 13,711 of JBPCXN010000277.1, forward strand.
TCTGCGCCAAGGGTGAAGGTGGTGCGTTTGTTGCTGATGGTCGCATAGCTCCTGGTGGGTCCCTGCCGGTAAACACCAATGGCGGAGGGCTGTCATTTGCTCATCCGGGTAAGTACGGCATGTTTACCCTTATTGAAGCCACGGAGCAATTGCGGGGCAGTGCCGGTGACCGCCAGGTTGATGGCGCAGAGATTGCCCTTGCCCATGGTAATGGCTGTGTGCTTTCGCACGAATTCACAACCATTCTTGGGAATGAAGCGACCCTGTAGCTTTTTACTATGAAAATGCAGCTCTATCAGGCTCTGTAGTCATTATCAGGCTCCTATCCTAGGAGCGAGCTGCACTCTTCCCATAAAGAGCCGCTCATGGCTGTTTCAGTCAAGGGATGCAAAATGACAATAACAACAGGCACTCGGTTCCCTGCACCAGATATTGCCCGTTCTGAACAGAGCGGGCAGGACTTTACCCTGTTTTCCAGGGTGCCTCTTGAGCCTTATCCGGAAAGGGTTCTGGAGGCGTTGCCGGTCTGGGCGAATCAGGCACCGGACAGACCGTTTATTTCTCAACGGGATGATTCAGGACAGTGGCAGGCTATCAGCTATGGCGAGATGTTTACCAGAGTCCGCAGTCTGGCCCGTTTTTTTATTGAACAGGGTTGCAGTACGGAAAAAACCGTAGCGGTGCTGTCGGAAAACTCTATTGCCAGCGCTACCGTGATTCTTGCCGGTATCTATGCTGGCATTCCGGTAGTACCCATTTCAGCGGCTTATTCCACGATACCAGAAGCCTTTGACCGGCTGGAGTATTGCCTGCAGCTTGTCACTCCGGGTGTTGTTTTTGTTGAAGACAGTGGTCGTTTTTCGAATGTGCTTGACAGGTTAGCTCTTCCTGAAGAAACCACCGTTCTTGCCAATCGGGCTACTGAAGGGGTTATTTCTCTGGCTGAGGCTCTGGACACTGACCCTGAGGACATCGATGCAGTGTTCGCTGCAACCAGTGGCGACACTCTGGTCAAAATCCTCTTTACTTCAGGGTCTACGGGCAAGCCTAAAGGGGTGATGAATACCAACCGGATGATGTCTGCCAACCAGCAGCAACTGCTGCAGATATATCCCTTTCTGGCGCAGGAAGCCCCCGTTCTGCTTGACTGGCTGCCCTGGAGTCATACCTTTGGTGGTAATGAGGTCTTTACCCTGACGCTCTGGCATGGTGGACATCTTTATATTGACGAAGGTAAGCCGGTTGCGGACAAAATTGATATCACGCTGGCCAATCTCCGTGAAGTGCAGCCCACTGTTTACTTCAATGTGCCTCTTGGCTATGACCTGCTGGCTTCGGCTCTGGAGAAAGATGAGTCACTGAGGCAGCAGTTTTTTGGCAAATTGAAAATGTTGTTTTATTCAGCGTCGGCATTGCCCCAGTCCATCAGGGATCGTCTTGATTATCTCTCCAGCCGCAGCGCCGGCAGGAAGACGGCTATTGTAACGGCCTGGGGGGCGACGGAAACCGCCCCTCTGGTCACCGGAGTACACTACCAGTCGGAGAGAACAGACAACATTGGTGTCCCGGTTTCAGGCTGTGAAGTGAAGTTTGCCCGGGTGCATGGCCGTTATGAACTGAGGGTTCGTGGACCTCAGGTAACACCTGGCTACTGGCGTAATCCGGAGCAGTCTGCACAGGCATTCGATGAGCAGGGGTTTTACCGGACCGGGGATGCAGCCTGTCTGATGGATGAGCATGATCCATCAAAAGGTATCATTTTCGCCGGTCGGGTATCTGAGGATTTCAAGCTTTCTTCCGGCACCTGGGTGGCAGTCAGCAACCTCAGGGTGGCCCTGGTCAATGCCCTGCTGCCGCTGGCCCAGGATGTAGTCATTCTTGGGCAGGATCAGGACAGTCTCTCGCTGCTGGTTTTTCCCAATGCCAATGAGTTTCAGTCAGGTGAAAAACCAGAAGAGGATGACCCGGACTTTATTGTCGATAAGAAACTTATTAGCGCGGTGCTGAAAAGACTTGAGTCGTTTAACAGGGAGCACACGGCAAGTTCAATGCGAATCCATCGATTTGCCATTCTGGCTCATCCCCCCTCGTTGAAGCACCATGAAATAACCGAGAAGGGCACAGTCAATCAGCGTGCCGTGATCAAGAACAGGGAGTTGTCTGTGCAAAGGGTGTACTCAGACGACATTGGAAGTGTGATAATTGGGTAGCTTAAGGCTGCCTGTAAACCAGCTTGGAGGCTGTTGGGCTTATGCTTTCGAGCTTGCCTTAAGTCCGACAGACTCCTAGATAACAAGACAGGAAATTATTATGGATATTCAGGGAAAAGCAGCCATTGTCACTGGTGGTGGTTCCGGGCTTGGTGAAGCCACAGCAAGAGAGCTGGCTGCCAAGGGCGCGAAAGTGGCGGTTCTGGATGTCAACCTGGACAACGCCAAGGCCGTTGCCGCTGATATTGGAGGTGTTGCCTTTCAGGCGGATGTGACGGATACCGACAGTGTTACCAAAGCCATTGAATTGGCAGAGGAGGCCCATGGTGTAGCCCGGATAATCGCCAATATTGCCGGTATTGGTGGAGCTCGAAGGATTTATAACAGAAAAACCGGCGAGCCTGCGCCCCTGGATGAATTTGAACGGATTATCCGCATCAGCCTGATCGGCAGCTATAACGTTACCCGCCTGGCGGTTGCACGGCTGGCACAGGCCGAACCACTTGAAGATAACGAGCGTGGCGTCGTTATCTTTACCTCTTCAGCGGCAGCCATGGATGGTCAGGTAGGTCAGCAGGCCTACTCAGCGGCCAAGGGTGGACTGTCATCAATGACTCTGCCCATGGCCCGTGATCTGGCCCAGTATGGTATCCGGGTTATGAGTATTGCACCTGGCCTGTTTAACACGCCACTGATGCAGACCCTGCCGGAAAACATTCAGCAGTCTCTGGCGGAATCCATTCCTTTCCCGAACCGTCTGGGCAAGCCGGAAGAGTTTGCACAGCTGATAAGCCATATTGCGGAGAATACCCATCTCAATGGTGAGGTGATTCGACTGGATGGCGCCATCCGCCTGGCGCCCCGGTAAACCAATACCCTCTGACGACACTGGTCTCTTGAAGAAAGGAGATCAGTGTCCTGCAACTGATTTCTTGACCACCCATGAGAGGTTTCGGCAATGCCTGGCTATCGGGTTCCCCTGCGTGATATAGCGTTCGCCCTGAATGAGGTGCTGGATTTTCCCGGCCATTATCAGTCTATACCGGCCGGTGATCAGGCCAGCCCCGATATGGTTAGTGCCATTCTCGAGGGGGCTGCCAGGTTCTCTGAACAGGAACTGAGCCCATTGAATCAATCCGGTGATCAACAGGGGTGCCGCCTGGAAGAGGGCAAGGTAGTAACACCTGCCGGTTTCCGGGAAGCATACCGGCAGTATGTGGAAGATGGCTGGATGAGTCTGGCTCACCCTGAAGAACTTGGTGGCCAGGGCCTGCCTGCTTCGTTGAATATGGCGGTTCATGAAATGATTGTTTCCGCCAATCACGCCTGGACCATGTACGTGAACCTCACCTGGGGAGCGGTGAGCACCCTTTTGCACCATGGCAACGAAGATCAGAAAAAGGCCTATCTGGCCGAGATGGTGCAGGGTAACTGGTCGGGAACCATGTGCCTGACAGAAGCCCACTGTGGTTCTGACCTGGGCCTTCTGCGTACCCGGGCAGAACCGCAGCAGGACGGCAGCTATCAAATAACCGGATCAAAGATATTTATCTCATCCGGAGAGCATGACTTCACTGACAATATCATTCATATCGTGCTGGCCCGTCTGCCTGATGCCCCCGCTGGCAGCAAAGGTATCTCTCTGTTCCTGGTCCCCAAATTCACGCTGGATGAGCAGGGCAAAATAGCTGAGAAAAATACCGTCACCTGTGGCTCGCTGGAAGAAAAAATGGGCATTCACGGTAACGCCACCTGTGTCATGAACTTTGATGGCGCCACCGGCTATCTGATCGGTGAGCCCAATCGTGGCCTGACCTGTATGTTCACGTTTATTAATGAATCCAGGCTGGAAGTGGCGCAGCAGGCCAATGGGCACATCGAAAGTGCTTACCAGTTATCGCTCGACTATGCCAGGGAGCGACTGCAGATGCGTGGCAGTCCACGCCATGATCCGTTAAAGCCCGCTGACCCGATCATTGTTCATGGGGATGTTCGGCGGATGCTGCTGACCCAGAAAGCCTTTGCTGAGGGCAATCGACTGTTGAACTATTACTGCGCCCAGCGGGTTGACCTGGAGCACAGTGCTGATCCGGCCATTCGGGAAACAGCTGACCAGCAGCTGGCTATCCTGACGCCCATCGCCAAAGGTTTCATCACGGAAACCAGCCTGGAGTCTACCAGCCATGCCGTTCAAATTCTCGGTGGGCATGGTTATGTCAGTGAGTGGGGGGTGGAGCAGCATTATCGCGATACCCGTATTACTGCAATCTATGAGGGGACCAACGGTATTCAGGGGCTTGATCTGCTGGGTCGGAAAGTGCTCCCTTCCGGAGGCGCAGCCCTGGAACCCCTGTTGCAAGAGATTGAAGCTGCCTGCTCTGGATATCAGGGAAATAAGCTGGCTTCCCGGTTGCTTGAATATGCACGACAGTGGCGTACGATCACGGTGAGTTTTGCGGAAAAGTCACCGGCAGACGTCAACGAAATTAACGGCGCCGCCTGGGATTACCTGATGTTCTCGGGTTACGTCATGCTTGGTTATATGTGGTTGAAGAGTGTTGTGGCCGCTGAAGCAAAGTTAACTTCAGGGTCTGAGGCGGATGCTTTTTATCAGGCCAAGCTCGATACAGCCAGATTTTACTATGAGCGCCTGCTGCCAAGAGCCAGCCATCATGCTGAAGTCATGCAGAGTGGGGCTGCTAACCTGATGGCCATGCCCGCAGCCTCTTTCTGAGGTTACTCGCCCAGGAGTCTGTCTGACGTGAGTCAAGCTTTTTGATGAGTTCGTGCGAATGGGGGAAAACTAACCATCCCCCTGCCTCTGCATTTCAATCCGTGTGGATTTGGTGATCTGAAGCTGTTCAGAGATATTTTCTAAAGTGAACAGCTCCCTTCTTGTGCCGATAATTCCTTCAGGTCGGGCAATATCTGTTAAATCCTATGTCTATTCCGTCAGATCCAAGTCGTCCGGGTGGCTCTCCGCCGCCTGTGCAGGAAAAAGATCCGCTAACCAGCGACGAGCAAGATTACAGCCGTGAGCGGAAGGTGTCTGTGGAACCTGCGGCATCCCCTATTTCTTCGACTGGCATACCAACCTCTAGGAGTGCTGGTGTGCAGGAAAACCCTTTGGCTCAACACTTTTCCGGGGATGCTATTTATTTTATTGAGGACGATACCCAGCGACAGCAGGTGCTGCAGAATTGCCGACAAAGTGAGCATGGCCGGGTCATCACCCTGCGATCTCCCGCTGACCTGGACCACCACAACCTGCTGCACACGATCACTTGTCAGGAGGGGCTCTGTCATAAGGCTCCCGGGCGGCTTTTCGGTGAGCAACCCATCACTCTGGTACTGGACTTGACTGTTATGTCTCCCGGCCAGATCGCCAGCCTGAATGACCTTCTGGCCAAACCTCACTCTTTTTTCGGCAAGCCGCTGGGAAAGGGAGTGCGCCTGGTCGCACTGGTCAGCCCGTCGATGCTGGAGCCCGGCCCCAATAAACCGGGGCCTGACTGCTGGCGACGACTTCAGACCTTTCCGGCTCTGTTTCATGCCAGTGAGCAGTCCCGAAAGTCTCTGGCAGACAGAGTTGCACCCGCCAAAAGTAATGATGAGCTCTTGCAGGAGCAGGTACAGGAACAACTGCCGAAGCTGCAGCAGCCTGAGGCTTCTGACGTTATTGACTTCACAGACAGGGGCGCCTGGCGAACGCGGTTATTTGGCGGGCTGGCCCTGGATGATCGGGGGAAGTTCTATTTCCGGGCCGGTCAGCTCGCTGGGTTGAGTGAGGAACAGACTTTGACCCTGCAGGATGCCCCCTGGGATAATCCGGATTTTACCGCCGCCCTGGCCACGGTACTGCGTGAAGGAGGCTTTGAGGCCAATGGTGTCTGGGTTAATCTGCCGGGCTCGCTGCGCTGGTTCCGCCAAGACACCTCACCGGAAGAGTTGGCGTTACTCAAACAAAAGTTTGTGCAAACAGGCACAACGCTGGATCGGGCGTTATTCCTGAATCCGGCTTCTCTGGAAGATGCCCTGTGTGACACTCAAATACACGATGGCATCATCCACTCTGTAGACACCCTGAAGCTAATGCTCTCAGGCGCCAGAACACTCTACCTCACGCAACCCTTGAGCGACGCCCAGTGGCTGCGACTGCTGCGCCGGTTGGAACGTCTGGATCATGTTCCACGCCTGGTTGATCTTTCTCAAGACAACAAAGACTTCGCACCTGTGTTTCATCAAAACATCCAGTGTCAGGTATACCGCCATGAGACTCAGACGCTGGAGCAGTTGGGAGGAACCCATAAGACCTGCCGTGTCACCGCGCAAACCCAGTGGGGCAGTTTGTGGCAGGAGACCGGGATGACCAGTCAGAATGAGATGCGCTTTGAGATCCGGGATACCCCGCTACTGGAGCTCCTGAAGCAGGGAAAACCGGTCGCCTTCCACGGTCTGGAGACCGCTCCGGGGATGATGGCGAATCTGGAAAGCCTGCTGGCTCAACCCCCTTATCTTTATCAATGGCCAGAAGATCGAGCTACCCAAAGCCAGGGTTACATTTCTCTGGCCGGACCAGGCTGTGCATCCCAGTTCCCCCCTGTGGAAACGCGCGTTGCAACAGGCGGCGTTGCCCGCAGGGCCTGTGGGTAAACCTCACCCTCTGATGAACTTACTGAACAATCTCCCACCCTCGACGAAAAAAAACTATCCCTCTAAACCGCCCTGGCAGGGGCAGGACTTTGATGCACTGCTGGCCGGGCAGGTTGAACTGGAAAGGTTTGGGGACGCTGCGAGGCATGTGTTGCCCATTCATCATCGAAAAGCTCTGCACACCCTGCTGGTAAAAGTTTACCGGGGAGACGATGAGGTGTACGGATATCTGAAATGTCAGATCAGGCAGCTTCACCCGGACAGTCCCCCGGAAGACGCAGCGAATCGGGATGCCCTGAAGCAATGGCTTGATCAGCACCCAAGGGTTGATCGCCGTGTGCTTGAGCGACACTTCTGGTCTCTGGCGCGCCATTGCCCGGCGTCGGTTTTTTCAGGACGTTTACCGGATGTTTTTGAGACACCAGACAAACCTGCACTGAACCGGCTGGCCTGCTATCTGGTCGGGGCTGCTGAACCGCAGCAGCGCACTATTCTGGCTCAGTCTCTGAGGGTGAAGCTGGAGGCAAACTCAGCACTTTATTATTACCAGGGTGCACGTTGCACCCGGATCAGGGATGCCTTGCTGGCGACGGGTTCCAGGCGCAAAGGCAGTCAGGCTGTGAGTGAGCAGGTTCGCTCGCTGGATCAGCGTATCGAAGGGATCATTAAGAACAGCCAGGATCAGCGGCAGGCGATTAACAATACAGAAACGCTATTAAGAAATTATTTCCCGGATGACCTGCTCCAGGGTGAATTCAGCGATCTGGCCGAGGCGCTGGTGAAGGGCTCCCGGGGGCAGCGTGATCGTCAGAAACGGCGGATGCGCCGCCTGACTGAACGGGTACGGAGGCATCCGCTGGTCTTTCTACAGGGGGAAACAGGCGCCGGTAAAAGCCATATGGCACAGGCTGTGGCCGAACTGCTGCGGCTGGAGGCGCGCTGGAAAACTGCCCCGCAACCGAAAGTGCTCAGCTTAGGGCCGGAAACCTCGGCAGAACAACTGTTCGGACATGCGGTTAGCCACGAAGATATCCGTGGTGATGCATCAACAACCTTTGAGCCGGGGCCTGTCCTGCGCTGGGCCATGAGCGAAAATCCGCCGTTGCTGGTGCTGGATGAGGCCAACCTGACCAGAGAGGGTGTATTGGCGCCTCTGGCGGGGTTGATGGAAACCCCGCCCCGGATCAACTATCAGGGACAGGAATACGTGCTCAGCGACCGGCACCGGGTCATCATGACGGGCAATCCGGAACATTATGATGGCCGGCGCATGGACGGCACTCTGAAAAAACATCTGCTGACTCTGTATTACCGGCCACTGGATCAGGAAACGCTGGCTGAATGTATTATCCGGCCTGGCCCGGCCTTCCGGCCCAATGGCCTGATGCGTTGAAAGACCAGGGAACCCGGGCCATGCTCAGCCTCTACCGGCAGTACGGCCGATTGCTGCTCGACACCCTGTCGCCGAGAGATTTACAGGATGTGCTATGCCGTATCAGCCAGACATTGCGTCATCACCAGCAAGGCCGGGCTACCCCTGAAGGGGAAGAACCCATGAAAACCGACGCGGGCTTGAGCCCGGAGTCACTTAACCAGATCATATTTGATGCCTTTTCTGAAAGCCTGTCGGGGCGCATCCCGTCAGATAACCGTGATCGCTTCCATGCCCTGGAACAGTGGTACACGGCGCATTTTCCCTGTGACAAAAGCCTGACGGAAAACAAACAAAGAGCATTTCAGACCTTTCTTGAACAGCTGCGCAAGGACAATCCTGGCGTCGACCTCAAAAGTGCGCCGGTGGTTCAGCTGGTGCAACACTACTGGCAGTTTCTGGATCAGCAGCAGGATCGGCCCAGGGGGCGGCGCAGTTTGCTGGTTGAAGGGCCGTCGGGCTGGGGCAAGGATCACATCCTCAAGTGTGTTTTGATGCTTTGGGAGCAACAGTCACAGACAGCGGCGCCTTTTGTTCATATCAATGCCAGCCCCAACCAGTGGGACACCCTGGTAGAAACCGCCCGGACTGCTATGGCTAAAGGAAAGAAACTGGTCATCAGCGAGCTGAACCTGCTGCCCAGCCGCTTTCTGGAGGGGTTGTTTAACGACGTACTGACCAGTGGTACGGCACAATCAGATTTTGCCCTGATCGCTACCGTAAACCCCGGATCTTTTGGTGGCAGGGAAAGCCTGTCCACCGCCCTGAAAAGCCGATGCACAGAAGTTCAGTTGTCGGCGTTGTCGGAGGCAGATCTGCGAGGAATACTGATTCGCCACACCAAGAACCCTACACTTACAGACTGGCTATTAGCCCGCTACCAGCGCCTGTCGGAGTCTCTGAGACAAAAGAAGGCGCCGGTACAACTGAGCCTGGATGACCTGCTCCGGGTGGCGGACACACTGAACCATACGTTTCCAGGTGGCTGGTTTGAAGCTTTTAAAACCACCTTGGGTCTGGCTCTGTTGTCGGCCAAACTGACCATGGAGGCACTGGAGCAACGCCTTGCCGAAGCCCCCGCCCCCATGGCGAACGGTCGCAGTGAACGAGAAGAACGGCTTTCCCGGCAACTGAACAGTGGACAGCCTGAGCCTCTGACCGTCCGGCTGCTGGCGCCAGATGCCGACCCGGCATGGGAAGCTGGCCGTCTCACTCTTTACCTGCCTGATACCTCTGATGAGGCTCAATTACTGGATATGGCGCACTCGATTCTGACTTTTTTCCAGCAGCCCAAAGCAGAACCCTTTGTGCTCGGGACCCTGAGGGGCGATATAACCGCCTACCATCATTTTGAGATCACTAAATTCTTTGCTGGCGAACAGTTCGGCACAGACGACTACCGGCTTGCAGTTAAAGGGCTGGAGATGCGCTACGGTCAGTTGCAGGAGGTCACCCTAAACTGTGGCCAGGAGGTCGAGATTATTCCGGCTCCGGGCTGGCCGGAGGCCAAGCTCACCCTGACCGGGATGCAGCAGCTGGGCAGCGGTGACTTTCTTCTGAAAAAGGACAGCTGGACATCGTTACCGGGGCTCAGTGCTTTGGATCAGTTGAGGTATATACAGTGCAAGCCTCAACGGCCACTGTTGATCGCCCGGGACAAACAGACAGGGCAACTGCTGGTGCGGCAGGCGGATACAGCCCGGACTCAATCTGCCAAGATTCATCTGGACTTTATTATTGAGCCCGATAAAACCTGTTTTGCCCCTTTGCGAGAAAGTGAGCCGATAGAAACCGTCGATGGCTTGCTTGACCCCCAGATACGGGCACGACTGGATGAGGAGGTATTCAGTCAGAAAGGCAGAATCCATCCTGCTTTCCGGGAGCTCCAGGCTATAAAAAAAATATCCGACAAGGCCTCGCAACTCAAAGCCCTGGCGGAATGGTGCCTGACATTTTCTGATAGCCATGACGTACCTGGCGAGAACCTGAGCCTGCTGTTAAACCTGATCCGGGAAAAGCAGGGGGTATGCCGCCAGCGTAGCCAGGTGTTTCAGGTTCTGGGTCAGTACTTTGGCGTTTCGGCCCGAATGGTGGCAAATGATGCCCACCAATATGTAGAGATCAGTCCCGATAATGGCCGCCACTGGCGAAAGATTAACCTGGGAGGCGGTGGCAGCTTTTCGTTGGATGAACTCCCGCAGCAGCATCCTGAAAACATTGTTCGGTCGAATGAAACAGGGTTAACCGGTCAGGCTGGAAGTTATTCTGTTGAATTGGCTTATAAAATCATTTGCAGATTGATCGAAAAAGGGCAGGAACGACAGGAGTGGCCAGAGCTGGCCGATTTTTTAAAAGCGAATTTTCATGTTAATTTATTTACTAATGTTGGTGAAGCTTTCGATGAAAAAGGGTTTAAAGTAAACGCCATGAGCCTGCCCTGGCTGGAAATTGTGAAGCACTGGCACAGCCAAACCCGAACAGAAAGCAGACCGGATAAACGAGTTGAGCTTCAGAAGCTGATAAGCGAAGAAGCTAGAGATGTGCTGCATGGTTTTTATTGGCGCTGGTATGAGGGCAAGATACCAGATTCGGATTACTGCAAAAAACTAAAGCCTTTCCTGCCTCTGATTCGGCAGGGAGTTGCCCCTGCCAGCGCTTTACTCTACGTACTGGAGAGCCTGGCCAGCCAAAAGGTTCAGGAGGCAGAGCAATTGCTTGAAGACTATTATCAACAGTTGACCCGGTCGCAGGCTTGGCCTGCTGCTTTGAAGCAGGTTCTGACGAAAAAGCGGCCCCAGCCCTTCCCTGATCTGGGGGGGCACTCTCCAACCCTGACCAGAGCATTGCAACGAACGCACATAGACAAACAATGGATTAATGTGGCGACGGGAGCTTCTCCTGATCTGAATCGAATAACCAGAAAACAACCCGCATTCCCCCTGTCCCGTGAGGTTTCACTGATGCGGCCTGTATTTTTTTGTTTGCCGCATGGTAAAACAAGCGGTTACATTCAGATGAACGATTGGTCAGCAATTCCCGAAGAGTTGATTCTCGTCAATGATACCAAGGGTTTGCGGGGAAATAGCTATTCCCTCAGTCGCAGACTTTTAGTACATCTATTGCCACATATTATGATTTATAAGTTTTTAATGCT
>JBPCXN010000278.1:0-7012 GCA_051008495.1 Endozoicomonas sp.
GCAACAACACCCACCATCTACCTGTGTGGCGCTGACAGCGAATCCATAAAAGACGCAGACTATGTGGTTTTTCAACCAGCTACCCTATTGGAAGTTCAGAAGGCTGAAAACCCCAGTATGACGATACAGGCCGAACCGATGAACTTCAGGGATTCATTAGCTCATCTATTCGTTGAACAACATTTTCCTGTGCCCGCTTCCTGCTGGAGCATTGATGCACCATCACTGCTGGCCGCCTTTCCCATTCTGGAAAATACTGTACGCCAGCTAAAAAGAGACACTGACACCACCATTGCAGCGAATTTTTCCATACTGAGATTAACAAAGTTCTCCAATAGTCCAGCAGGAATAGCCAGGGGCAAACCCGCTCTTATTGCTGCAAGCATGACACTGGCGCTTCTGTTAGTTATAAGCCCGAGCTGGGCTCTTGCCGGTACAGGCATTACAGCTTGTTTATGCCTGATTCTGCCCGATCAATGCATGCTAGCTATTGGGTACCTCTACAGTTTTATCGCTCCATTCTTCGATGGCCATACTCCTGCAAACACTGCAGATACTGAAAGAGACGGTACCGAGTATTATGGTGGGAGTGGTACGTGGACACAGCGTGGAGGCAGCTCAAAGGGTGCTTCGGTACAAAACAAGGGAGGGAATATTTATCAACTGAAGCTTAACGATTAGACATCAGTCTCGGCCCTTCTTCCATTCAGCATGCGGGGGCTGCACCACTGCCTGCCCTCGTCGTCATCTTTTTTACTATGAAAATGCAGCTAATCCGGTCTCTGTAGACATTTTCATGTTTCGGGGTGAGCTGCACTTTTCCCATAAAGAGCCGCTCATGGCTGTTTGGTTTCGATCACCAGTGCTACGATCAATTGCCTGTCCTGATATGGGCACCTGACAAAGCTGATAGTTTTCGACACTAAAAAAGCCTTCAGCAGTAAGTACTGAAGGCCTGGCCCAAGAATCCTGCTGTTAATTTAGAGAGAGCTACCACGAGCTGTATGGCAGGAACTTACCATTCATTGTCAGTACGACTCGGTCTCCTTTAGGGTCTTCCTGTTTATCAACATCCATTGAAAAATCAATGGCACTCATGATGCCATCACCGAACTTTTCCTGAATCACTTCTTTCAGAGTTTCCCCATAGACTCCGACGATTTCATACAGCCGGTAAATCAGCGGGTCAGTGGGAACCGTTTGATCCCACACTTTTGTAGGGTAGTCCATAAGCGCTTGGGCGACATCCTGGTTCAGGTCCAGATATTCTGCAATGGCCAGAGCCTTCTCAGCTTTCACACTGTTCATGCCAAGGCACGCAGAAGTTAGCCATACCGGGGAGCAGTCAAGGTCTTGCCCCATGGCATCCCAACTGAGCTTCTTCTCAGCCTTGGCCAGCATAATCGCTTCTGTCATTTCAACTTTGTTCATCTTCAGATCCTCACTGCTGATTAGACGAATAGCCGATCAGGCCAGCTTGCGTTCCGGACTGGTTCTGACATGGGTTAGATACAGTGGCAAACCAACCAGAAATAAACCACCAAACAGGTTACCCAGGGCAGTCGGAATTTCATTCCAGATCAGGTAGTCAGAAACGGTAAATTCCCCACCCATGATCATAGAGAATGGGAATAAGAACATGTTGACGATGGAGTGCTCGAAGCCCATGAAGAAGAACAGCATAACCGGCATCCACATCGCCATCATCTTGCTGCCGGCCGATGTTGAAATCATGGCACCCACAACCCCCATGGAGACCATCCAGTTACACAGCATGCCGCGAATGAAAATAGTGAACCAGCCGGCCAGACCGTGTTCCTGATAACCCAGGGTACGAGACTCACCAATGGTTGCGACCTTGGCCGCTAACGCCCCGCCGTCAGTGTTGTAGCCATAGGTCAGTATGAAGGAAACAAAAAAGGCTGTGGTCAAAGCGCCAGCAAAGTTACCAACAAAAACCAGGCCCCAGTTGCGCGTGATCTGTCCGAATGTAATGCCCGGCCTTTTGTCCAGCCACGCCAGGGGAACCAGGGTGAACACCCCTGTTAATAAATCAAACTTCATCAGGTAGAGCATGATGAAACCGACAGGGAACAGTACCGCGCCTAAAATTGGCGAGCCGGTTTTTGTAGCCACGGTAATGGCGAATACCGCTGCCAGGCCCAGGATGGCGCCAGCCATGAAAGCTCTAATAAAGGTGTCTTTGCTGGACATGTAACATTTTGATTCACCGGAATCCACCATCTTAGTGACGAATTCACTGGGTTCTATGTAAGCCATCTTGCACTCTCTTTTATTTCAGATTTTTTCTCTACGAAAACAACAGTGCAAAGACGATGCCAGCTACAAGAATCGACCATAACCCATTGAAATATATATTTTTATAAACTGACACCCAACATTTTCGTGAGTGAATTAAGTCACGCTTCTGAAAAGCGTCGCACCAAAGAAGAAGGTGTTTGCACTGCTAAGTTGCACTCCTAAGCTGCACTACGAAATCACTCAATTAAAGGCCTGCAGATCTTCTCTTGCAGCAGCGATCGACCAAAAGATCATTTCGCGTTTCGAGAAACTGCTAATGCGTTAAATCGGTGTCAGCGGCGAATCGGATGGGGAATAAACAGTAGAGAAGAATAGATGGCCTACGGAAGATAGGAGCCAACTCTGAGCTGGCTCCTTGAGGAATCAATGGATGTCTTTCCAGTACTCACGTTTGAGCAGGTAAGTGACGATGAACAGCAGAATCAGGAACAACAACACATAAATGCCCAGAGACTGACGCTGCAGCTTCATTGGCTCTGCTGAGTAGGCCAGAAAATTGGTCAGGTCATACATGGCCTGATCAAATTCAGCCGGCGTCATGGAGCCTTTTCGTTCCGGGTCCACTTTCAGCCCACAGTACTTCTCGCCGGTCAGCGGATCTATGGCTGAAGGGTCGGAGCCTGCACAGGTATCAATCTGAACGCCCTGAAGCTCAAGCAGCACATGGGGCATACCGACATCTGGGAAGACCTTGTTGTTGACACCCCAGGGGCGCTTCGGGTCTTCATAGAAAGTCTTCAGATAGTTGTATACCCAGGCATCGCCACGGACACGGGTGACCATGGTCAGGTCTGGCGGCGCTGCACCAAACCAGACCTTGGCATCATCCCGGGTCATGGCATTGGTCATCAGGTCGCCAATCTTGCCTTTCTTGTTAAGAACCAGGTTTTCCATCATCAGATCGGGGGGAATCTCCAGATCGACCGCTACCCGTTCGTAACGCTGAAAGCCGGTGGCATGACAGCCACTGCAGTAGTTCTGGTAGTACTTAGCACCACGCTGCAGGGACGCCTTGTCCGACGGATCTGTCTCAATGGGTTCCAGCGGGTAGTTCGTACCACCTGCAGAGAAAGCCAGCGCCGGAACCAATGACAGCAAAAGAGTTAGTATTGTTCTTTTCATCAGCCGGTCACCCTCTCCGGAACGGGTTTTGTTTTCTCCCAACGTGTATAGAAGGGCATTAACAGGAAGAATGCGAAGTAGTACAGCGTACAGATCTGCGCTATCAGGGTGTATGTCTGTGTCGCCGGCTGGGTGCCCAGCCAGGTCAGCAGAATGAACACAAAGGCGAAGATGACAATGGTGACCTTGCTGATCCAGCCCTTGTAGCGCCAGGACTTCACCGGACTCCGGTCAAGCCAGGGCAATACAAACAGGATGGCAATAGCGCCGGCCATGGCAATGACACCACCGAGCTTTGAGTCGATGACAAATATGTCAAAGGTGATGGCCCGCAGGATGGAGTAGAAGGCTCCAAAATACCAGACAGGCGCAATGTGTTCCGGCGTTTTCAGGGCATCAGCCTGTTCAAAGTTGGCATGCTCCAGGAAATAGCCGCCCATCTCCGGGAAGAAGAACATGACACTGCAGAATACGAACAGGAATACCGCAACCCCGACGAGATCCTTCACTGTGTAGTATGGGTGGAAAGGAATGCCGTCCAGCGGAATACCATCAGGCCCTTTGTTCTTCTTGATCTCAACACCATCCGGATTGTTGGAACCCACTTCATGCAGGGCCAGGATGTGCAGAACCACCAGGCCCAGAATCACGATGGGCAGCGCCACAACATGCAGGGCGAAGAAGCGGTTCAGGGTGATACCGGAAATCAGGAAGTCACCACGGATCCACTGTTGCAGATCAGGACCAATCACTGGAATGGCTCCGAACAGTGAGATAATAACCTGGGCTCCCCAGTAGGACATCTGCCCCCATGGCAGCAGATAACCCATAAAGGCTTCGGCCATCAGCGCCAGATAAATGGCCATACCAAAGATCCAGATCAGCTCCCTTGGCGCCTTGTAGGAACCATAAAGCAGACCACGGAACATATGGCAGTAGACGACAATGAAGAAGAAGGAAGCTCCGGTCGAATGCATATAGCGGATCAACCCGCCATACTCCACATCACGCATGATGTATTCGACAGAAGCGAAGGCGCCTTCGGCACTGGGCGTGTAACTCATGGTCAACCAGATGCCTGTTAACAACTGATTGACCAGAACCAGCAGGGCCAGCGAGCCAAAGAAGTACCAGAAGTTGAAATTGACCGGGGCGTAATATTTGCTGAGATGCTTTTCCCATGCCTGGGTCACGGGCAACCTGGCGTTCAGCCAATCCATGAAATTACCCATCAGGCGTTCTCCTCATCTTGGCCAACAATCAGGACCGAGTCCGTTTCAAAGGAATACGGAGGAACGTCAAGATTGGTGGGTGCCGGCACGCCTTTATAAACCCGTCCGGCAAGATCAAACTTGGAGCCGTGGCAGGGGCAGTGATAACCGCCTTTCCACTGGGCATCAAATTCCATCGGCTTGACTTCAGGCATGTATTTCGGCGAACAGCCAAGGTGTGTGCATAGACCTACAAGCACCAGGTATTCGTCTTTAAGAGCGCGGAATTCGTTCGTTGCATAGCCTGGCTGGACTGATTTCTCGGAGCCAGGATCCCTGAGCTGACTATCAAGACTCTTGATATTGTCCAGCATAGCCTTGGTGCGCCTGACCACGAAGACGGGCTTGCCCCGCCATTCAACGACAATCTGCTGTCCGGGCTCCAGTTTGCCGAGGTTCACCTTTACCGGCGCCCCGGCTGCCTTGGCTTTGGCGCTTGGGTTCCAGGACTTGACGAAAGGTGTAGCGACCCCTACGGCTCCGGCAGCCCCCACCACCGAAGTCGCTGCCACGAGAAAGCGGCGCCGGCTTTTGTTTACGCCGTTGTCACTCATTAACCTACTCTCCCCATCCGGGCTCATGCCCAATGACTTCTTTTTGTTCATGGGTGGGATATTAGCAGGGAGCCGAACATCTATTAGACAGGAAAGGCCGCTTTTATCACTGACAGCGAAAAAACAGTATTTCCCGGCAAAAGCTCAGTGTACTGGCACTGAAAAAGCCTAGGTAGTGGCTTTTTATCAACTCCCTATTGCTGCCGCTCTTTTTAATTCTACTTACCCACCTACGCGACTGTGCGTAATCATACTGGTTTTAACACCTACGAAAAAGCCTTGTCTGTTTTTTTTGTAAGGATCCCTTCATCACCGCGTCATGGAATTTTCATACAGGCAAAAAAAAACGCCGACAAAAGCCGGCGTTTTCTGTATAAGACGTCCAAAGACGTCTTTGACATCAGCGCTTGGAGAACTGTGGACGCTTACGCGCTTTGCGCAGACCCACTTTCTTACGCTCAACTTCACGGGCGTCACGAGTAACGTAACCAGCCTTGCGCAGTGTTGGGCGCAGGGTCTCGTCGTACTGCATCAGCGCACGGGTGATACCGTGACGGATAGCGCCGGCCTGACCGGAACCACCACCACCGGTAACAGTGATGTTGATGTCAAACTTTTCCAGCAGTTCAGTCAGCTCAAGCGGCTGGCGAACGATCATACGAGCGGTCTCACGACCGAAGTATTCGTCCAGATTGCGACCGTTGACAGAGATGCTGCCAGAACCAGACTTCAGGAAAACGCGAGCGGTAGAAGACTTACGACGTCCAGTACCGTAGTATTGAGTCACTGACATATCTACCCCCGATTAAATTTCCAGTTGTTTTGGCTGCTGAGCAGTGTGCGGATGGCTGATGCCAGCGTACACTTTCAGCTTGCTGTACATAGCGCGACCCAGAGGGCCGCGTGGCAGCATGCCTTTAACGGCTTTCTCGATGATCATCTCTGGCTTGTGACCGACCAGCTTCTCGAAGCTGACGCTCTTCAGGCCACCGGGGAAACCGGTGTGACGATGATACATCTTGTCAGTAGCCTTACGGCCAGTGACACGGATTTTCTCAGCGTTAACAACAACGATGTAATCGCCAGTATCTACGTGAGGGGTGTACTCAGGCTTGTGCTTACCGCGCAAACGGGAAGCAATCTCGGTAGCCAGGCGACCCAGGGTCTTGCCATCAGCATCGACGACATACCAGTCACGTTTTACTGTTTCTGGTTTTGCACTAAAAGTTTTCATTAATTTCGCCTCAATGGCATCGTTTACACGATACCTGTTCTTACTTGGCCGCCCTTTTCAGGGTTCTGATCAGGAAACAGAGCCAGGCTAATAGCTCCGTGGTCAGCCTGTTCAAACTTGGGGCGCTCAATTGGGAAACGGGAGCGGTATTATAGCTTCTGTAAAGAGGAAAGAAACCCCTTGGCAGCTAAAACAGCCAGTAATCGGCACAATCCGCACTCTTTCCGCTGCCAGCCATGGAAAGTACTGATTTCCCACACTGCTCGTTATTGCAACCAAAACCCGGAATCAGGGTCTATATTTCACTCGCACTGAGCATTCCTCCCCCCTCTGAACGTCAGTACCAAGGAATGCTTGATTCCTGGTAGAACTTGCTGGAGTGAAGCAATGAAACGACCTGTATTACTGTTTTTGGTGCTCTGCCTCTCCCTCTGGAGGCATGCAGCTACCGCTCAGCCCGGAGATCCAGACGACTTGACACTGATCGCCTATGAAGCAAACGCTTCAGT
>JBPCXN010000279.1:0-3176 GCA_051008495.1 Endozoicomonas sp.
AATACGTCAAAATCTCATGTTTAGCCCACTACCAAGAAGTATAAGGACCTGACCCCGGAAGAACAGGAAGAGTGGGATGAGAAAGAAGCCCTTGAGGACCGTGACGAAGTGTTGCCTTCCGAACTGAACCGCTTTCTGTTTAACGAGGACACTGTGGATAAAATGCTGGAGGTGCTGATGCGCCAGGGCATTAAAGTGGGCGGCGGCGATACCCTTGGCAAAACCATTGTCTTCGCCGCCAACAATGACCACGCCCAGTTTATCCAGGAACGGTTCGACAAACAGTATCCAAAATGGGCAGGCAAGTTTGCCCGGGTGATCACCTACAAGGAAGACTACGCCGAAACTCTGATTGATGAATTTAAAGAGACAAAAGTACCGGCTGGCAAGGTGCCGCTGAATATCGCCATCTCAGTGGATATGCTGGACACGGGCATCGACGTGCCCGAGGTGCTGAACCTGGTGTTTTTCAAGGTGGTGCAGTCCAAGGTCAAGTTTCTGCAGATGGTGGGACGGGGTACCCGGGTTTGTCCGGAACTGTTCGGGCCGAACCTGACTGCGGAGAAGGAGAACGACAAGCAGTTTTTCAAGGTGTTTGATTACTGCCAGAACTTTGAATTTTTCGAACAGAAACCCGAGGGCGCACCCGACTCCAGCCAGAAACCCCTGGCGCAGCTGATCTTTGAAAAGCGCCTGGAACTGACCCATGGGCTGAAAACCGGCGAAGAAGAGAGCGATCAGCAGCTCAGGAGCTATGTGCTGGATATTCTCCACCACCAGGTGGCCGGGATGACGCTGGAGAATTTCATTGTGCGCCCCCGACGTGAAACGGTCGAAAAGTACCTGAAGCGGGATACCTGGAGCTCGCTCTCCGATGACCAGTACAGTGAAATCCTGACCCAAGTGGCCAGCCTGCCCACCGAAGCCGAAGCAATCAATGAGGACGAAGCGGACGACGAACTGGCCAAACGCTTTGACCATTTGCTGTTGCAGATGCAGCTTGAAAAGCTCAACGGCCAGGGCGTTTCAGAAGCCAGGCACATAAAGGTGGTGGAGGCTGCAGAACAACTGGAAGCCAAGAGTTCCATTCCCATGGTCGCGGCTCATCTTGGCCTGTTGCAGCAGATACAGACCCCGGAGTTCTGGGAGCATATCTCTCTGGCCACCCTGGACGAGGTGCGTCGTAAGCTCAGGAACCTGATGCAGTTTCTTGATAAGGGCAAAAAGACCATCGTCTACACCGATTTTGGTGATGAGTTCGAGGGAGACATTAAGGAGGTGCCCATGCCCGCCACCAGTGTCGGGCTTGAGCAATATCATAAGAAGGTGAGAGCCTTTGTCCGGGACAATGAAAACCAGATCACCATTCAGCGCCTGAAGCGTGGTAAACCGGTCACCGAAAAGGACCTGGAACAGCTGGATAGCCTGTTATTCGAAGCCTCCGGAATGGAGGATAAGAATCGCTACCTGGAAGTGGTGCATAAGGATCAACCAGTGGGTGTCTTTATCCGCAGCCTGGTGGGGCTGGATCGGGAAGCCGCCAAGGCCGTCTTTGCCGAGTACCTGAACGATTCGGGCTTTAATGCGGTGCAGATGGAGTTTATCAACACCATCATTGACTGGCTGTGCCAGAACGGCACCATGGAGCCCGCAGCGCTCTACGACCCGCCGTTTATCAACTTTGACGATGACAGTGTGTTCGGTTTATTCAGCGATGAGCAGGCGGGGGAAATTGTGGATAAGCTGAAAGCGGTGAATGAGTCGGCGTTTCCGGTAGGGGCAACGGGGACAGAGGGTTAATCCAACCTTCTGCGCAAAGGGCAATATTTTTCTGTAGTAGCGAAAGCTCGAATACTCTACAAGAATGTAGCTTTCGAGCCTCCCTGTACTGTTGTTTGCAATCAGTGCAAGGGCAAATTTGCATCAATTAACCTACTAGGTTATTTTTATACTATGGAAAAGAGCACGCCTCACTGTAAGCTTGCCATCGTCAAAACAATGATTGAGGAGGGCAGGGTTCGTTTCACAGGTAGTGCGCTCTCAGGAGCAGCGAGCCTTGGTCTGGATGCCGATGGCGTTGTAACGATTGTAAAATCCCTGACATCGAGAGACTTTTATAAAAGTATGACCACCTATGCGGATCACAGGGTATGGCAAGATGTATACAGGCCCGTTACATCTTCCGGTGAGGTTTATTTAAAACTGACAGTGACTGATGATGTACTCGTCGTGTCCTTTAAGGAGCTATAGGCTATGAAATGTCCAATATGTTCTGGGGCCGATCTGGTGCATGACACTCGTGATTTGCCTCACACTTACAAGGGCGAAAGTACCTCCATCCCAGAGGTTGCCGGAGATTATTGTCCAGCTTGTGGGGAGGTCGTTCTTGGCACCAGGGAATCAGAGCGGGTCAGTGTCGCCATGCTTGCATTCAATAAACAGGTAAACGCCTCCATAGTAGATCCGGGCTTTATCGCTAATGTCCGTAAAAAGCTGTCCCTTGACCAGAAAGAGGCCAGTGAGATTTTCGGTGGGGGTGTTAACGCGTTTTCCCGGTACGAGAATGGTAAAACCAAGCCGCCGCTTTCCCTGGTGCAACTATTCAGGTTACTGAACAATTACCCTGAACTTTTATCGGAAATCCGCAGCTAAAAAAACCTTACTTCACCAACCCCATCAACCGCACAAAAAACGAAGCATTCCTCACAGTCTCCACCGCTGTCTTGTGTGGCGGTTCCTTCATCATTTCTGTGACCTTCTTCCTGAAGGTTTCCACATCTCCCGTTTCTTCCATATAAGTGAGCAGCTTTTCCACTCGCTGTCCGTAAAGCTCACGGTACTTGCTGCTTAGATATTCGCTGGCATCCACCAGTGCCTGCATATCGGCGCGGTGTGCTGCCCGTTTCTCTGTAAGCCCGGATATTTCTGAGAATTCCGCTGATAACTCTGGAGCACCCTTACCAGAGGGCGGCAGGGTGCTGGCTGCTTTCTTCTTCCACCCTGGACCGTAGGTCTCAGTGATGTACTCTTCGGTGGGTTCATATCCCAGGGTGCTGATCTTGTTGTCCCGCTCAGCCCTGGCCATGAGATCTTCTTCTGGCTCGGTCTTTCTCCAGACTCTGGGCGGCTGGGCGTTGGGGAAATTCCACTCAGTAAGCCACTGCACCACCTGGCGG
>JBPCXN010000280.1:0-3541 GCA_051008495.1 Endozoicomonas sp.
CGTAAAGCGGCCATCTGGCTGCGTTAAACTTGATTGACGTAGAATAACTACGCCTTCACAAGTTCGCCTTGCATATGACCGCTTTACGATCCACTGAACATATCATATGCAGCGGGACGGAGTACTAAGCCTGACCGAGAATAGGCAGGTCGGTCAAAAGCCCAGGAAGATCGGCCACTTTTCGATAGAAAGCGGATGAGAGTCTCACTGAATTTGATTAAATAGGTCAGCTATTCGCACAAATTCAGTGAAAAATCTGACTCGATCTGCTGAACTTTATCCTCGACCGCTATTCTCGGTCAGGCTCCTGGGCCTGGGAGACCTGCAATCTGAACAGGAAAAGACCGAAACGGGTCCAGGGTCTGGTCACATGCCTGTAATAACTATCTGTTATTAGCAAGAACGTGAAAATTGGCGGCCAGATCCCGCCATTTACCCGCAACAGTAGTCGACATCGGCTTTTTATGCACAAATGTCAAGGCCTTGACGTTTAATTTTTCAAAATTGTCTAAGTGCTTGATTTTACGTGATGGGGAGCTAACTCATTGAAAACAAAGAAAAAATAATTGGTTAAAAAATAACCAATTTAACATAGGGTCAGTATCTATCGGTCTTTGTGACAGTTTTGATATCTTCTTCCACAAAGTTATCCACAGAATCTGTGGGTAAAGTTTTCTTTACACAGGCTTTTGGGCCGCCACCCTTATGGGGTGCCGTTTATTACAACTTTGTATTAAAGTGCTTCCCAGTTCTGACGAGTTGGTGAATGGAGAATAGGATCATGAATGAGCAGCCAAACCTTGTTGCGGATACGGTTGATGTCACGGAGGCCAATTTTCGGGAAGTGTTGATCGAGCAGTCAGCGCAACGACCTGTGTTGCTCGACATCTGGGCTGAGTGGTGTGAACCCTGCAAGGCCCAGCTGCCGATCCTGGAAAAACTGGTGAACAGTTACCAGGGCAAGTTTCTGCTGGCCAAGCTGGATGCGGATACCCCGTTGGGGCAGCAGTTGATGGCGCAGCTGGGCGCCAGAAGTGTACCGACACTGGTTTTCTTCCATCAGGGGCAGCCTGTTGAAGTGCTTGCGGGGCAGCAGACTGAGGTGGCTCTCAGGGCTGTGCTTGATCCTCTGACCATAAGTCCGGCTGACCGCATAAAACTGCAGGTAGAAGATCTGGCGTCACAGGGGATGCATGAGCAGGCGCTGCAGCTGTTACAGCAGGTCCTGCAGGAAGAGCCGGGGAATAATGCGCTGCAGGTTCTGCAGGTGAACCTGCTGCTGGAGCTGAGTCGAATTGATGATGCCAGAACCCTGATCTCTGCCCTGCCGGCCGACACCCAGGGGATTGCCCAGCCAAAGGCCAAGCTGGACTTCTACGAAATGGTTGCCGAAGCTCCCCGGCGTGAGGAGCTCGAAGCCCGTCTGGCGTCAGACGAGAATGATCACGAAGCTCGTTACCAGTTGTCCATACGGCTGGTGATTGCCGATGAAAACGAACAGGCTCTGGAAAACCTGCTAATCATTGTCCGTAGTGACCGGGCCTTCAGGGAAGACGGCGCCCGGCTGCTAATGCTGAAAGTCTTTGACCAGCTGGGAGCGAGCAATCCGTTAGCGAAAAGGTACAGGGGCAAGCTGTTTGGGTTGATGCACTGATTCCCTTTCTTGAACACTATTCAATGAGATTGATGGCTTACAAAGTCGGATTGGGGTTTGCCCGTAATCCGACCTACACGTCTGACCCGGTCTTGATAGGATTCCTTTTAACTTTCCGCTTCTCCGCCCAGCGCTTCTACCAGATCGGTTATGAGCTTTCTCAGTGAGAGCGTCATTACAGAGAAGTCGGCATCAAACTGCTCAGCTGCCGAGTCTGCTTCAATATCGTCCAGCTGCTCCTGAATCATCTCCGTGAACTTCAGTTTACGGATTACAAGATCGTCGCCCAGGACGAAGGTTTGCGCATCATCCCAGGACAGGGCCAGTTTGCTGACTTGCATGCCTGCTTCTATATGGGCCTTGATCTCACCGGAAATCAGCTCCTGTTTTTTTGCGCTGATCTGCCCACCTTCATCCCCGGGCTCTCTCAGTTCGCATTCATCGCCCAGCACGAAAGGAGAAGGAACCTGAGGGTTCTCTGTCAGCCACTGAGTCATGACGGCAGAGGGGGCGTTTTTCAGGGGCGGGTTTACTATTGGCAGGCTGCCTGTGCATTCACGGAGGCAGCTGGTCAGCTCTTCGGCTTTTTTAAATGATGAGGCGTCTACCACCATCCAGCCAGCTTCAGGGTCTATATAAGCAAAGGTGTTCTGGCTCTTGGTGAATGCTTTTGGAAGCAGCTCCATAATGACGTCGTCCTTCAGCGCCTTCTTTTCTTTGCTGAAAAGCTGGCGGTCCTGCTCCTGCTCAATGACTTCAACCTTTTCTTCCAGTGTTTCCCTGATAACACTGGCAGGCAGAATCTTCTCTTCCTTGCGGGCACAGACCATGACAAAACCATTCGCCGCGTGCGTCAGTGTGTCTCCATGGCGTCCCAGGGGCGGGACCCAGCCATAGGTGCTCATGTCCTGACTGCCGCAGCTGCGAAAGCGTTTCTCCGACAGTTTCTCTTCCAGCGCTTCCGGGGTGAGTTCAAAGTTCTGGGTGAAGCGGTACAGGATCAGGTTTTTGAACCACATGACATATTCCATCCATTAATACAGTGGGCCATGTTAGCAGAGTCGCTGTGTAAAAGAATTTGTCACCAGGAAGTTCAGGCACGGTAACGGAAGAGTGGCTGCTTGGGAGGGCGCATGTAAAATATCGAGAGGATCGCTATGTTACGGATACTTATAAAAAAAATGTCTAAAGGATGTTGCGTAAGGATCGTTCGGCTGCTTATAATGCGCCGCGTCGCTGAGAGACACAGCGGCCGTCACCTGGAAACTAGTGTCTTGAAACTAGAAGCTAGGTCAGCGGACCGGTAGTTCAGTTGGTTAGAATGCCGGCCTGTCACGCCGGAGGTCGCGGGTTCGAGTCCCGTCCGGTCCGCCATTTCTTTTTCAGGCATCCATACGATGTGTAAAAGAAACCGTCTCGTAAATTACGACTTGAACGACGATTGTCTTTAGGTAATAGTTCGGGTCTGGCTTTTGACGAAAGCAAACAGCTTTAGCAAATGCAGTTTACTGTGTTGCAGGGCAGACAGGGTGATTAGCTCAGCTGGGAGAGCATCTGCCTTACAAGCAGAGGGTCGGCGGTTCGATCCCGTCATCACCCACCACACATGCTTAAATAGCAAGTCTGGAGTGGATACTTCAGAGCAGACTCTTTATAAGAGAACGATGCGGACCGGTAGTTCAGTTGGTTAGAATGTCGGCCTGTCACGCCGGAGGTCGCGGGTTCGAGTCCCGTCCGGTCCGCCACTCTTATTTATAAAGAGTAAGAATTGCAGTACGACAGGCACTGTAATTTATCAGGGTGATTAGCTCAGCTGGGAGAGCATCTGCCTTACAAGCAGAGGGTCGGCGGTTCGATCCCGTCATCACCCACCATTTAGAAGCTAGT
>JBPCXN010000281.1:0-9411 GCA_051008495.1 Endozoicomonas sp.
ACTCACAGAAGACAATACGAAACATTTGTCAAGAGAGAGGGTAGAAGACCGGCGTGAAGGCGAATCTGCAGCTGACAGGGTTGCATGCCTGCCTTTTATCGACAGCGGGAGTCAAAAGGCCGTGGAATTGCAGCGCTTTAATTCCTGCCGCATTGCAGGTTGGCAGGCACGGCTACTTTCAGCAGTGCCGGGGGAGGCAGTTGCAGGTGTTCCATAAGTTCAATGTACTCTGCCGCTGAACTGACCTGAAGTCGGGGGTTGTGTTTCTTTTCCTCGCCGATGGTACTGACCATCCACCCTTTATAATCGTGCCCGGGATAAACGGCCGTGTCTTCCGGGAGTTCCAGCAGTTTGTTGAACAGACTGTGGTATTGCTGACTTGGATTACCGTTCTGGAAATCGGTTCTGCCGGTGCCACGGATCAGCAGCGTATCGCCGGTAAAAACACGACGATCGTCGCTTCCATCAAAGTAGAAGCAGTAGGAATCATCAGTGTGGCCAGGGGTGGACATCGCCAGCAGGCGGTGGTGGCCAAAACAGATCTGTTCGCCATCCGACACCTTTCTGCTGACACCTTCTGCCAGGGTTTCGCGGCCCTGGATGATGTCACAGCCCGTTGCCTCAGCCAGCCTCGATGAACCAGTGATGTGGTCGGCGTGGGTGTGGGTGTCAATCACGCCGCACAGCGCCAGCCCCAGCTCCTTTAACAGCTTCAGATAGGATCCGGACTGTTCCCGGACCGGATCAATGATCAATGCCTCGGCTGTTCCGCTGTCTGCCAGCAGATAGGTGAATGTCCGGCTTTTGTGATCCTGCAGCTGTCTGAAAAGCATTGCCTGGCCCCGGCGGGAAAAATAACCATCACTCGGGGAAAAATAGCAGTTTTTTCATAACACGAATGCTGTCTGTATCAGACGTCGGCAAATTGCCCGGTAATGTCCTTACCCCTGAGCTTGAGGAAGTCCAGGAACTGTTCAGGGGTGTGGGTGATGACCTTGCTGCTGTCAACGCCTGCCGCATCCAGAAATTCGCTGGCATGGGCCAGTCGGCCGATCTCTTCGCAGAAATGGGCGTCAGACCCTGTGGTGATGAAGGCCCTGTTTTACAGCCTCTTCAACAATGTCGCGACAGCGGAGTTCGCTCCCATAGCGGGAGACTCCCATTACTGACGAGTTGTTGATTTCAATAGCGACATTGTGCTCCACCGCACAGGCAATCACAGCCTCAAAGTCGAAATCGAAGTTTGGGTTGCCCAGATGTACCAGGGCATCGGCACGGCCGCTCTCGATCACTTTGATCAATGTGCGGGTGTGCTCGGCTGAACTGGTTGGCGGATAAACCGGTTCGTGGAAGCCGGCCATGATCCAGTCCATGTAAGAAGCTACTTTCGGGGTGATATCAAGGTCGCCGTCGGCGTCCATGATGTTGGCTTCCACGCCCCGGATGACGGCGACGCCGGAAATAAACCTTGGAAGGATTTTCTGGTTGGAATAGAACCACTCATGACGTGTATTTTAATAAAATTGATAATAAAACTGCCCAGCAATATCCCTGTTCCCACATAGAAAAAGCGGCCATACTCTCAGGGCGGTGTGTCTGTAGTGCCAGGCACTATCTGACTGTAAACCCTTGCGCTGCCTGTCTTCGAGCAGTAGTTCGGGCATTGGCAACTGTTGGTTGCTTATTGCCACAATTGCCAGCAACAGCGCCAGAATCAGGTAAGGACGAAGAATGGCCCCCGCAGTCGCTTGAGAAAACGACATCTGTACTATGTTAAACGCTGGTGATGTGGATTCTGACAGGATGTCCGGGCCGAGAATTGAGGTTTCTGTTTTGTTCGTCATTGTAGGAAAAGGCAGGTGGCCATTTGAGCGGCAGCCAGTCTCTGGTGATGGTGTATCAGAGCTCTGTCCGTGAACTGAAGAATTTTCTCCGATGTATCCTGCTGGCCGCGATGGTGAGTTACGGGCCTGCGAGCATGGCATCAACGACGACAGAGGCGGTTCTATTAGATTTCGGCATGAAAACAAATAATGCCGGAACGTTTATCAGGCTGGGTAAAGACCTTACCTACAGGCGGTATGGCCATTATGTCACGCCCGCATTACTACCCACTCTCGGCGAGTGGCTGGCTCGCAGCGCTGTAGCATTAACGCTGGCGAATGCTCTCAGGCGCTGTGTCAGCAACCCGTTATATTCCAGACTCGTTTTTCTGGGGACCTTTTACGGTTCTCAATATGCCTGGTACATAGTGTTGCACAGTCTGGCAGGGAAACGTCTGGGCACTGAACAAATTCATATCGACAACCAACGCGTCAGCAGGCTGGTCTACCTGGAGCTGGCTTACAGTCTTTCCGGTGACTGGCAGCAGGTCAGTATTCTGCCTTATCCGGAGGCGTCTGAATATGGTCAGTCCGGACAGAATCGCCTGACTGGAAGTGGCCCTTCAGGCTGGGAGGAGTTGCATGGTCTGCTGGTGAACAACGGCGTAACCTCATTGCAGCTGGAGTGGATGGGTATGGATGTCATCAATGGTATCAGCGTTACGATCAGGCTAGCTTCTGGTCAGACTTTGCTGAGAGTCGTCAGCATTCCGGATATTCCCCGCAGTAAAACGGTTGAGCATATTCTGCATGGCGAACAAAGCCCCGGTCAGGTTTTACCACAAGGTTATGATGAAGCGGAAATATACTCGTTGCTGGATGAGCAGATACTCTTCGAAGTGATCCCCGGGCTGATTGAAAGTCATGAGGATCAATCTGCTTTAGTTGAAATGGCGGGACAGAATGCCACCAGAAAATATCAGGCTTCAGACTACTCTTTTGCTTTCAATCTCTGTCTGTATCCCATCTGTCCATCGCACCTGCAGTTGCAGTGGCAGCTTTTGCCCTATCCCCATTATCGTCCGGTTCTGGTTCTGAACGATATCGGATATCAGAATCATGGTGACAACATGGCCTATAGCCTGACTACCCAGGTGACCCATCTTAATCTGGCAGAGCAGTGGGTGCATTGTATAGAAATGATGGTTTTTGTGTCTTTGGTGGAATCTGTCAGCCACATCTGGTACTCCTCGAAGCAGTACCCAAAGGACAACACGGCAGTGGCGACCATCAATGCTATCAGAAACCGTGATCTGAGCAGAGTTCAGTCAGTCAGTCCTGCCGAGTGGCGGACAGTTCTGCAGGCTTTTCAGCAAAGTGATGAGAGAGGGCTGGCCTGTGATTTCTTGTATACGACAGAAGGCAATAAACTGGTTGGGTTTTTTACAAGCGAGTTTCTTTCAGGTGATAAATTTCAAGTCTTACCCTCTTTGGCGCTTGATACCCTCCGGGCAGTTCCCAAAAGAACGTTACCGGATTTTTTGGAGCAGATAACACAGCACAGGCCAGAAATTTTGTATTCAACTCTCAAAGCAGTGCCATCCATCACTTTTGAATCGTTGTCACCAGGTATGCTGGGGCAAGAGAGTAATGACTTAACGTTAAAGGATGTCCTGGAGTCTGACGAGTTAAAAGAGCTGACCAGAACGCTGATAGATAACCACCAAGGCAATCAGTTGAGTGCAAGCATGGTGCGATACATCAACCACCTTCCCGTCAAAATGGGTGAAGTTCAGGTCATAATCTTAATGATTGAATTAGAACTGCATGAGCTGTTCAGCTCAGGCATTAGTATGGATCTGATACGAAAGGCCATAGAGGGAATGTTGCAAGAAAACTACCTTGCACAGCAGGTCGAAAAGGTGCGCGAATGGTCAAAGAAAGCGAACCTTGAATCGGTAAAGAAATTTTATGCGACAAAACCGCCGGGCATGCAGACACCATACACTGATCAGGTCATCTGGGATGGCTTTAGCTCTGAAGAAGCCTTGAGCTATATAAGAGATATGTTGATCAGAGGGGAGGCGGAAAATTTTTTGCGGGCTCAAAAGCGAGTCAGACCGGAAATACTCGCTCTGGCTATGGAAGACGCTGTTGTTCGTCGAAGCCAAAAAGTGCAGAACATTATTGATATTTTTGATACGTCCACAATAGATTCGATTCTTCTGAATTTAGCTGATACTGACCGGGTAGATGTAGGGGCTGGCTACAGGTTGCTTGTTGAGCGGCTACCAGATTTTACAAAAGAAAGGCAGTTAGATCTGGCAGTAAAGGCAGTCCAGACAAGAAGGGTCAAAGGGGCGCGGCACATTATTATCGAGCATGGTCTGGAGAAGGCTATTTTCAATACAATGCTGGTGACCGCAAAAGAGGATGTCCCCATAATTTATCATACATTGTCAGCTGAATTGCAGAGGAATTATCTTGACCACCTGTTCAGTCTGGACAGGAACAATCCTCAGGTAAGTACAATGATCCTTCTTGCTGATCGGAATGCTCAGATGTGGGCAGTCTTTCAGGCGCTTTATAAACATCATGCCTTCAAAGAGGTTTCACTGGGAAATGCTCAAAGAGATGCCATTACAGAGGCTGTTACAATGTACATGGTTGATAGCACATTTGATGACTGGCAATACTTGTCACCGGGAAGCCTCTACGATCTCCTGAGGCATGCTATCGAATTCCGGGAAGCTGGCTACCTGCGACAGATATATCAGTACTTTGCCACCAATCAAGATGCCTGCCTTAAGAGTGTGAACAAGCTGGATCTGCAACCTTCTCAGATACAATGGCTGGCTGAGACCAGTCAGGCATTGATTACCAGAGGTCAGCTCGATCAGCACTCGGCTCTTTACCCGCTGGCCAGAATCGCACAGAAGACAGGTTTTGTGCATAGAAGCGAATTTATTGAGCCCCTTACTCCTGAATCCAGGGCTGCTTTTCTGACCCTGCTGGGCATTGATACCGAACCTGTTGCCAGATAGCTGAGGCAGAAAGCCAACTGGTCAGAACCACTCTTCTGGAAACCCTGATACAGTTTCCAGCTGAGAAACCTCGGGCAAGGCGGAAATCAGTACGGCTGATTAATAAAAAACACAATACCAGCAGGCCAAAGAGGGTAGTCGACAGATAGACAGAAAATCACACTGCCTGAATAGTCAGAGCCTGAAGGGGAGGAAGCCGGCAAGCGGCTTCTAATGTTCAGGAGCCGCTGCCAGTGGAGAGGGTGTCTCCCTGTTCTTTCCAGACCTTGAGTCCCCCTTTGAAATGCATGACATTGGTATAGCCCCTGGCGGCGGCGAAATCAGCGGCGCTGTGCCAGGCCGAGCACTGGGGGCCGCCACAATAGACGGCAATGGGGTAGTTTTTCAGCACCGGCAGTTCTCCTTCCAGTTTTTTTCTGTTGGTGATGGAGCGGGCGCTGGGCAGGTGGCCTTTCTGATAGGTTTCGGTGCTGTTGGCGTCGATAAGGAATACCTCGCCGGCATCGATGGCTTTACGGAGCAGGGGGTATTTAATCTCCGGGTAGTGCTGGTCATAGGCGGCTGCGTCTTCGGAATCGGCAGCCAGAGCCTGGCCAGATAAAAGAGCCGATAGGAGCATGACGCCAGTGACCAGACGAGAATCACGGAAAATAGTGCCGAACATGGGAGTGTACTCCTGAATACTGCTTTGAGTGCTTCAGGAGTATAGAAAAATCACGCTGCTCCGCATTCCGTCAGGGCTGCCAGGTATGGCCGGGCGTGACCCTGTTGGGAAAGGGTTTCGAGAAAGCCCTGGCCCTGGCTGTTTTTCGGATTCAGTGGCAGACCGGTTTCGGCATAGAAACAAAGGAAACGTTTAAAGTCATCGGCCCTGAGAGCCCGGTAGGCCCTGGTGAGAATATGCAGGGCCGGATCTTCACCGGCAGGCGGCTGGAGCTTCAACAGCTCTTTCAGCCGCTCATCAGAAAGGTATTCGCCAATGACTTTCTGCTTGTCTTTTTTCATTGTTGTGCCGGGTGCTGTGTTCGAAAGGGTCCATTGTACTCTAACCCGGGGGAACTAAAGCACCCCCTGCTAATGGTTTGCCGTTATAACCATATGCTTTTCAGCTTTCCTCAACCCGTGAAACGGAATCCTGGGAGCCTGCCTATTCCCGGTCAGGCTCCTAGCGTATTGTTTCAATCTGTAAGGGCTGGGCCGTTACCCGGATTCGCTGTCTATACTGCCTGATACTCTTGAAATCGCTGATTATTTGCCTTGGCTGGTTCAATGTGCAAGAGGAGTTGTTGATGCCGGAGAGTACTGTAGAACCAGGTGTTTCAGAATCTGCAGAGTCGCGCACCGCTCCTGGAAAAGCTTCTGAACGCTGGAACGCCAGAGATACTGGCTGGATGATGAACCTGTTTGGTACCGCCATTGGTGCCGGGGTTCTGTATCTGCCCATCAATGCCGGGACTGGCGGTATCTGGCCGCTGGTGGTTCTGTCCGTGCTGGCGGGCCCCATGGTCTGGCTGGCCCACAGAAACCTGGTTCGCTTCTGCCTGTCGTCTGGCGACCCGGCAGGCAATATTACCGGCACGGTCAGTGAGCACTTTGGCTGCCGGGCCGGCAGGGCCCTGACGTTTGCCTACTTCATGTCGATCTATCCGATCGCCCTTCTCTATGGCATAGGCATGACCAATGTGGCCATGAGTTTCCTGGAGAACCAGCTGGGCTGGGAACCTGTATCGCGAGTGTGGCTGAGCTTTGCCCTGGTGGCGTCATTGATCGCCATCATGCATGCCGGTGAAGAATGGATGTTGAGAGCAGTGAAAACGATGTGCTATCCACTGGTGGCGATTCTGATCGGTCTCTCGCTCTACCTGGTTCCGCAATGGAATATGTCGGCTTTTCATCAGCCTTTTGACGGCAGTGACATGCTGGTGACCCTGTTCCTGACCACGCCGCTGCTGGTGTTTTCTTTCAACCACTCCCCGGCCTGCTCTGCCTTTGCCCAGGCCTACCGACTGCAGATACCGGACAGTGATGCCTGTGCCCGCAAGACCAGCCTGATTCTCAGACGTAATACCCAGTTGCTGTTGCTGGTGATATTGCTGTTTGTGTTTTCCTGCGTTCTGAGTCTTGCACCGGAGGATCTGCTGCAGGCCAAAAATGACAACCTGCCGGTATTATCAGTGCTGGCCAACCACTCCGATAACCCGTTGTTTGCTCTGCTGGCACCAATAATTGCTTTCCTTGCCATTGCCAGCTCCTGGTTCGGCGTCTATCTCGGCACTCTTGAGGGATTGCAGGGGCTGGTTATCCAGCACTGGCTGAAATATAACCGACACAGTGCTCTCAGCCCGACCGCCCTGAGGCGGGGTTCAGTGGCCTTTATTCTGTTGTCCTGCTGGATCGCCGGCTATGCCAACTGGAGCGTCATTGGCATGGTAGAAATGATTGTGGTGCCGGTTCTGGCTACCATTCTCTACCTGATGCCTGTTTATGCCCTGTACCGGGTCAGCAGCCTGAAGGGCTTTCGCAATACTTTCCTGGATGTCTTCACCTTTCTGGTGGGCCTGGTCGCCATCAGTGGCTTCCTGGTAGATCGACTGCTGTGATATTTCAAAAAGGTATAATCCGCCAGATATAAGCCTGTCCGCTATAGCTGATACTTAATCTATAACGGAATTGCCTGAGCAGGACGCATGGGGGGGTAGGAATTATGCCGGTTGATGGAAGCAGTGGTGCCTTTGGTTCTCAGGGTTCTCTGGATAGCGTCAGTGGCGCTGGCTCCGGCAGTGGAACGTCCCATGGAGCCCGCGAGGCAGCAGGTTCTTTTGGCAGTCGAAGTGTACGATCTTTAGATCCTGACCCCCGATTTTCAATGCCCAAAGCTGCAATGAGGCCCGGTGCCTCGAAAGGGTCTGGTACCGCAATCTTAGATCGATCTGTGTCGGGCGTCGCAGATCCCAAAGCAGCGCCTTCCATTAAAACAGCACAAGAACACCTTGCTTCACGGGTAATAGAAAAAGCCAGACAAGAGGCTGCTCATTTGAAAGAGGTGGTGCTGTCTACGCCGTCATCCCTCAAGCATCTTGTGAAAAAAACCAAAGGTCAGGACTGGAAAGTCGTCTCTGAAGAAAAACTCCAGAACCTTGAAGACAAAGCCCTGGAAGCCAAGCTGCGCAGACGGAATGGACTTATCAATGACAGAAGCCGCATCAAGGCGGAAGTCCGTTCGCAGAAATCCCTGGTCAGGCAGTTCGAGAAGAAGTATGGCCCGTCACTGGCTCTGATGGAGGCAGGTGCCACCCCGCCTGAGAAGGGCAAGTTCAAGATGCTGGGTGGCTTTACCGTCGACTTTGGCAAGCTGGAGGAAGAGGAAAGGCAGTCTGCACTCGATAAACTGCAGGGGTCGTTTATCAAGCACGGCAAGTACCAGGAGTTTGAAGAGGCCAGGGTTACCCTGACTGATAAGGAAAAGCAGCTGGCGAGTATGAAGGAAAATTTAAAGGAGCTGACTACAGAGCTCAAGGGTGATATCGAACAGTACGTTCCCTCACAGAAAGAAAAGGTGCAGGATAGAGTCGCCAGACAGCGTAAGACCAATCGGCAGCGTCTTGCCAAGACGCGTTCCATGCTCCGGAGAGAGCGTTTTGACAAGCTGGAGTCCCTGCATGCGGATATCAATGAAATGAAACGCAGCATCAGTGATCTCCAGACCCGGCGTACCACCATTTCCAGTGTCGAAGTGCCCAGACAGGAACGTGTTTTGAAAAAGCTTAAACGCCAAAGAAAGCAGCAGTTTGACGCTTTCAGAAAGGAGTCGGTCAGCCTCAAAGAATTAAAGGTGATGATGGAGGTGGTCCGTCGTCATTACCAGAAATCCAGGGCTGAGATTCAGGCGAACATCACTGCCCTGAAGCAAGAGAGAAGAGCGATTCCTGACGATATCGAGAAGCTGGAAGGCCTGAAGGCCGACGCAGAGTCAGAACTCGCGGTTCAGTCGAATGACAGGCAGTTGAAGAAAGATATGAAAGAGCTCGACCATCTTGCCCGCCAGATGGATGAGCAGGAAGCCAAAGCACTTAAACGGGAACAAAAAGCGGCTGTCAGGAGAGGTACCGAAATAGGCAAGTCCATAAAAGGGCGCTGAATCGCGCCCAGATAGCAAGGCATAGTTTGCCAGTTCTTTCATGGGCGCGGTTTTAATCAGAAACAGCAAACTGGTGCTATCCAAATCCCTGCGGTTGTTTCATGCAATCGTGACACTATGTAGTACCCCGTCTGGCTCCATTTGATAGGTTCAGCTCAAGCCTGCGCGGCTCGGTCAGAGCATTCAGGTCAAGGCGCGGCTGTGCAGGAATACTTTACGTATTTCAATCAGCTGGAACGCAGAGATGGACGCTCTGGCTTGAGCCCTCCGGGTGGGCCGTAAAGTGGCCATCTGACAGTGTTAGACCTGATTGACGTAGAATGGCTACGCCTGCACAGGTCTGCCTTGCATATGACCACTTTACGACCCACTGAACCTATCAAATGGAAGCAGACGGGGTACTAGT
>JBPCXN010000282.1:0-3815 GCA_051008495.1 Endozoicomonas sp.
AGACCTACAAATAACCGAGGGGCACCCGGTTACTGCTGATGGAGGCTTCTGTGTAAGTCCAGTCGCTATAGACTGGCTGTAGCCTGTGAAGTCAGAAGCCTCGCCTGAGAAGGCGGGGAGTGTCACACACTACAGAAGATATTCAGTGGTAGAAAAAAGCAGACAGGCGCGAAGGAAAACTGCGCTTCTCCATGATGTACTGCATGAGAATACGCAGTGGTAACAGTTTCAGAGCGGCCCGGGCCTGCTGAAAACCTTCACCGTAGACAGGGTCATTGCTTTGCTCAATGATGGTTCTTCGGTATTCGGCGTCTTTTGTCTTCTGGTTCTTGAGCCAGATGTATTCCATCAGAACACACATGCCTTCCTCCAGAACCAGGGGAAGATCCTGATAGTTGCTATAAAAGAACCAGGCATGTGTCAGTTCGTGGATGGCAATGGTTCGGAAATGCTCTTCAGGCAGGTTTTTCTGGATCAGAATATCTTTAAAATTTCTGGCCACAACCTGTCCATTGGAGCTGGTCACCGTCCATCTGGCCAGTCCAAGAATAGGGCGCTCGTTATGGAAATTGTGACGACTGGCTTCTCTCAATTCATCGCGGCCACAAAGGGTGACAGGTGTCTGGCTCCGGTTCAGTTTTAAACCAACAGATGCCAGGGCTTCCCTCATTTCGTTCAGCAATCGTTCTGCCTGTTCCTGGGTGCTCACACCTCGCAGGCCACAGAGGTTACAGATAACCACTCCGTCAGGATACTGCATGCCACCGTCAGTGAGATTCTTGCAGACGATACGACCACAGCTTGAGCAGTTGGAGTATTTTGTGTGGGTATTGCAGAAAGCATTGCCCCAGAAATCGACAAGGTAGCGTTTTGTTAGAGGCTTCTTGCAGACTGAACAGAGTGGCGTGTTCTGTTTCTGGTAGCACTGCGGATGCCAGGGCTTTCCCTCATGTTCTATATATTGCCCCTTGATGGCACTTTTGCAATTGGGACACTTCAGGCAATGCGTGTGGAAAGGCCGGCCTCTGAAAGTGACAAAAGACTCTGTCTGTATAGGTTTTCTGCAGGTGCAGCAGGTAAAGCACTCTGGGTGCCAGGTCTTCCCCAGGGCTTTCAGACTGGATCCCCGAATGGTCTTTTTGCAGTTATGGCACTTGGACATTCTCTTCCCTGAGAATTGGTTTGTTCAGGTCTCTAACCTCAGGATAACAGAAGCTGTGCGCTCAAGGTTTTTCACAGTAAATGTTCGGCCGTCAGGCTCTTCAGGCGTTTTGCCTCGGTGTGATAGTACTGACTGGTAGTATTTATGGAGTCATGGCCGGCGAAAATCGCCAGATCTTCAATATCCATCTTCCTGGCCAGGTGGGTGAGGGCGGTATGCCTGAGTGAGTGGAGCGGCATTTCACTGAGCCTTCTGGCAAGGACTTCATCGTTTGTCTGCATCGCGCAATATGTCATAAAGCCTTGCCACCAGAACCTGAGCCCCCTGGCAGTAAGCGCTGTCAGCTGTCCTGCTGACTTGCGGGTTCTTGGAGCCAGTGGAAAGCCGTCTCCAGCAAGTCCTGTCAGGCCGTGAAAGCGGCGATAGTCCATTATGCAGCTCTGCAGGCCTGAATTCAGGGGCAGCTTGCGCCTCTTGCGGCCCTTGCCCAACACACTGAGAAACAGGCCGTCTTCACCATCTGGATGAATATCGTTACAACTGTGGCCTGTGAGTTCAGACGCCCTTAAAGCCAGGCTATAACTGGTGGTCAACATGTACCGGGTACGGGCCGCCTCGTTGACCTGTTTCTGGGTATCCAGAGGCATGTTGTTGAGGCAGCTTTTGACATGATGCCACTCACTGTCATGGAAAAAGCGAACAACTGAGTTGCCACGGGCCTTCTTCTCCCCGGTGCGGACCAGGGATGCTGCAGGATTGCCCTGGGTATAACGATTCCGCTCCAGAAATGAAAAGAAGGTGGAGAGTACATCAATAACCTGGTCAGTACTTTTTCCTTCCTTTATAGACTCCCTGAACAAAACCCGTTCAGGCTGGCCGGGCAGAATACCGGGAGAGAGCCAGTGTTCTGGCAGATTCTGTATGAAATGAAGGTAGGTCTGAAGGTGTTTGAGCCGGGTGCCTCGATAGTCAACACCGAGTTCCTGGTAGATAAATGCAGTGAACCTGATGATTTCACGCTCATAGCGACGACGAGTCTCACTGGATCGTGCCCCGGACTTGTTCAGAAACAGGGTCAGCGCTTCACTGTCGTTATTCGCCCCCATCATATTGTCTGAATGAACAGGGCCGGGAGCAATTTGAGTGTGAATCAACTCAGGCAGGTTCAGATGACTCATGTCTCATTTCGACTCTTCATCAGGGTATTCACCTGTTTAAGACTGACCTCAAGGGCCTGGGAATAGCCCTTCTGTTTTTCCAGTTCCATGGCTATATCGGACATCGCTCCGAGCTTTTCCTTCGCTTCAGCTAACTGCTTCTGCAGGTCATTTCCTCTGACCGTTGCCTGATCTAGCTGACCGGATAGTAAAGTGACTTCCTGGCGGGCATCGGTCAGGCGATGGAATTCAGACACAAGGTTTTCAGCCGGAAGCTTCGTCAGCAGCTCCAGCTCATGCGCCACCTTCCATACAGGTTCCTGTTCCTTCAGCTGCTTCCTAAACACATTTCTTTCTTCACAGGCTTCCAGATGAGCCTTGGACTTGGACTCAAGCCTGTTCTCAATATTGTTGCGCTCTTTTTCAGTGTTGAGCTGCGACTCTTTTGTCGTCTTTAACTGCTGCTCAAGGTCAGCTCGAAGCCGTCGTTCATCGTCAACCACTTTCATCCAATGGCTGATCTGGGAGTGATGCTGGGTATCAAGCTGTTTTTCCTGGGCGAGGAGGGCGTCTTTGTGGTCTTTCTTGATAATTTCAAGCTGAGTCAGCAGGTTATCTGTCTTATTGGTTTCCGACTTGAGTTCCGTTGTCACGGCAACCAGCTGTTTCTCCTGCTCGGCACTGGTCTGCAGTGACTCATCCAACTGTTGCTGAAGCTGACTATTATGTTCCTTCTGCTCTGACAGTTCTTTTGCCAGTTGAATCCTTTCCTCAGTAAGTTGCTGAACAGTCATCTGCAGTTCATCAATTTCATTGTTGGCCTGTTCTTCAAAAGATCTCTGGCTTTCTGCTATTTGGTGCTTCCATTGCACCAGCCCCCGTTTCAGAACCCGGACAAGGTCGGCAGGCAGATCTTCATCCACTTCTCTTTCAGCATCGTCCAGAAACCGCCACTCATTGTAGTGAGGCAGGACGGTCTGTTTGCCCATTTTCGCCAGCCTGGCGACCTTATCGGCATTAATACGCTCGCCACGGCTCTTAAGGTCATCTAAAACCCTGAAAACCAGCTCTCTGCGCTGCAAATCCTTGTCTGTATCCATGATTTCAGGCCTTTAAGAATAAAAGTAGATCTGATAATACCGGTATTATAATACTAGTATTATTAGTATCACAAATAGAATAATACTACCGGTAACTGCACTTACCGGTAGTAAAATATAGTTTTGATTATTTATCAGGCGAACAGTGGCGCTGAGAGATAAGGCTGTAACTGGGGAGAATTGATGGCATGAAGTGCTGATCAGGATGTACAAATAAAGAGCTGTTCGGCTAAAAAAACCTGAAATGACGCCAGGAGCCTGTCGAACGTATGCTTTCGAGCATGCTCTTCATGGTAAGAGTCAGTAGAAATGAGTTAATTTTTCGATGGATTCGTGCGAATAGTTGACCTATTTAATCGAATTCATCGAGACTCTCATCCGCTTTCTAACGAAAAG
>JBPCXN010000283.1:0-27736 GCA_051008495.1 Endozoicomonas sp.
GCCGCAAAGGGCAGAAAGTCATTTTCCATGAACACCAGGCAGGCGCAGTCTTCCAGAGTCTGGGCGTCACTGTCCCTTTTCATGTTCTGCTTGCGGATAATGGCGGCGACACGCTCACAGGCTTCACTGTCATAGCCCTGAACTGTCATCACTT
This sequence comes from Endozoicomonas sp., assembly GCA_051008495.1. Classification (GTDB taxonomy): domain Bacteria; phylum Pseudomonadota; class Gammaproteobacteria; order Pseudomonadales; family Endozoicomonadaceae; genus Endozoicomonas_A. The sequence continues at coordinate 155 of JBPCXN010000283.1, forward strand.
TCACGGCCTTACGGGCGTGCAGCTTACCCAGCTCCATCCGCCATTTCAGGTAACCCGGACGTCCCATTGGATACTCGGAGCGGGGTATTTCCCAGCGGCACAGGTGCTGGCTGCGTACTGCGATCTGCAGTGCCTCGGAGGCGTCAGGCTGCAGCCGCTGCAGCCACCCGGACATCCGCTCTGCGTAGATCAGTTCACTGGGCTGGCCGTCAATCTGGTCCGGGTCCTGGCGATGCAGATGGTCGATGGTTTCGAGAGTCCTGGTCAGTCTTGTCATTTCCATACACCTGTTATCACTGTTATCGGGCGCCGTAATGTCGGGGAACTATATAGCACCCGACGGGTCGTATACAGCACCTTTATTATTAACCGGACGTTCGTATGAGTAAGTCGCTGACCGCATTCACATGTCTATTCATGGCCTTGTTTCTGGCGGCCAGTGCCTTTGGAGCAGAGATAACGCCGAGTCAGATCAGGAGCTATCTGGAGAGCCATGGCCTGGAGGTTAAAAGGTGCCAGATTCTGGAAGGGCATTGCAGCTGCCTACCGCTCAGTCTGGTAGCGACACTGGTAAACTTCCAACAAACAGTACAGCAACAACACTGTAGTGGGGTTGTACCTACCTGTTCTGCCTGGAATAGAATCCATAACCGCTATGCCGGCTATGCCAGCAATTCCAGTCGTCAGTTGTCTTCCATCTACATCAATATGGAAATTCAGGACAGGCAGTCCGAAATTACCCGTAGTGTCATCATCAGCCACCTTCTGGCGGACACCATGCAGGTATTACTCAATAATCCGGTACAACTCGCGGCTTTTCAGGCAGCTCTGGAGCAACTTCCAATCGGCAACGGGTTCATTCAGCAATGGCTGACGGCTATGCAGGCCGCTATACAGGAGGGTAATACGCAAGAAGAACAGGAGTTACGCCACGCGCTGCTTCGTCATCTGCAGTTGGCGCTGGATCAGTTTGACGGGGCTGAAATGGCTCTGCTGCTGGCCATTGCCACAAAGAAAAAGGTCCTACTGGTGGACATCAGAAATAGGAACAAGGTTCGGGTGCTGGTGATAGATGGCACTCAGGGGCCGCTGTCAGTGACTTCGTTTGAAATCAATATTGAGGGCACGGACAGTCAGAATGATCAGCTCGCCCAGTTGGACGTTGCCCTGGCGGATACGGATCTGCACTTTGTCATTACTGAGGCACATGGCCTGTTGCCGATAGTTTCTACTGCTGAGGTTGTTCAGGGCGAAGGAGAGGTTCCTAGGCATCTGTTAGCAACAGGGGAGGTGAAAGCGCAGGCGGTGCTGCATGACCTTGTCACGGGGCAGATGAAACTTCTGGTGGCTACCAGTGATGGTGGTGGTCCGGACTCTGTCCCTTCAGTGAAAAGCCGAAAAGAGCCCAGGCTGAATCCGAGGATGAAAAAGAACGTTGCTGACTACTGGCGGAAAAGGGCAGGCAAGAATACCAGCCTCCCTGAAGGCAGGAGTGTAGCAGTCAGCACAGTGAGGATGGCTGCCTACCTGGCAGTGCTGGTGACTGCTTATTATCTGGCTCCGGACTCCCTGCGCCAGCCGGCGTGGAAAGCCGTCTGTGGAGATCATCCGGATTACCGACAGTGTGCCTCTGACTGGCAGGCCTGGGCAGCAGAACAATGCGGCTACGTCCTGGAACAGGGGCAAAAGCTGACCGGAGAATGCTATCAGAAGGTTTGTGGCGATATGTCCCTGGCAGATTGCAGGCATTATTATCAGAATCGTTTGACCGGCAAATAGAAAAGTCTGGGCAGATTGCGGCTACAGAGGGCTCCTGGGAGAGTGGTTCTACAGGCCCCGCCCCAGAAGAGAGCTGGAAATCACCAAGCGGCCAACAGGACAGTTTGTAGTCCAGTTCAAGCGTTGTCAGGTTGAGCGTACCTTTACTATGAAAATGCAGAAAATCCGGGCCCTGTGGCATTTTCATGATTCGGGGTGAGCTGCATTTTCCGCTCATGGCTGTTTGATGGTTTCAGTGTTTCCTCCGCCTTCACTCTGGTCAAAGCGGCTTTATGATTCCTCCGGGTTAGCTGTTCTCCGTCGTTTAGGGCTAGGAGCCTGTCGGATTTAAGGCAATTTCATGCTCGAAAGTTCAAGTCCGACAGGCTCCTAAGCATGGGTTATAAGCTACCCTTTATCAGCCTTTCCGTGAAAAATATCTTGCTGTGGTTGTGGTGTTTTTCATGGCTGAGGGCTGCAAAAAACGTTTCTTTTTCGCCATGAGTTTCGCCATGAGCATTTGTGCTTTTATGGAGGATAGACAATGAGTCGGTTCATCAGGCTTGTTTCTGCGTTTGTTTCCCTTTCCCTATCCCTTTCTCTTTTCGCTGCACCTCCAGCTCCACCGCCGCAAAATGTCATCGTTGATGTGGACATGGACTTTGACGATATTCTGGCTCTGGCCTTTCTCGGAAATGATCCGGGGGTCAAAATCAATCTTGTCACTATCGATTCCGTCGGCTGGGTTCATTGCGCGCCGGGGCTGGTAAATGTCGCGGAAGAATTTCGTCAACTCAACCTGGGCGAACCCAGAACAGAGTGTGGACGCCCTCACACACTACCTGGAGGCCACAGTGACAGGGTTCCACTCGACTGGCGTGAAAATGCCGATAACTTCTTTGGCCTGAAATCGTCGTACTCTGCTCATGCTCTGAATGCAACCTTGTCCGGGCGAGCAGGTAAACCGCTTCCCCTGTTCCAGCAGCCCCTGCTAGGTCAGGTTGAAAGTAGGGCTATAGAGGCAATGATAGAGGTACTGAAATCTGCCAATACACCGGTGACCATCATTTCTCTCAGTACATTGACCAATATTTCGGACCTGTTTGATGCACTGGTCAATCAGAGGGAACTGGCTGATAAAATCGGCGGGATTTACATGATGGGCGGTGCTTTCCTGCCCCATAAGGGGAATGTGGAACCCTACATATCGGGCAATGAATGGGCTGAATGGAATATGTATATTGACCCTGAGGCTGCCCAGAATGTCCTTAAAAACCCCTTGGGTATCAACCTGGTCCAGGTGCCTTTGAATATCACTGATGCAGTCCCAATCACCAGGCACTTTACGGAGGGCTTGAAACAGCTTGAAAAAAAGACACCTGCGGTTCAGTTGGCCGTAAGACTGTTTGACAAGAACCCCTGGCTGGCTGCCGAGAAAGGCCTCTACTTCTGGGATTCCCTGACAGCCATGCTGGCATTGCAGCCTGGTCAGGCAGAATACTGGCGAAACCAGGCCGTTACTGTGGAAACCGGTGATAACAACAATGCAGGCAGGCTCACAAGAAATGCCGGAGGTACAGTCACTATTGGCCACACCCTGAATATCCCGGAGGGCTATAAAGACTTCGATGACTGGCTGATCAGTCTGTTGAATAGAGGGGCGACAGGTGAGGCAAGGGTATTGAACTATTAAAGGGTATTGAACTATTAGAGTATAAGCTAAGTCCGGAGACAGAGTGGTCTCCGGACAGAATCCTCTTTATAGTGAATCAGGCGTCGATGCGCTTGTATTTGATACGATGAGGCCCGGCCGCTTCTTCACCCAGCCGCTCTTTGCGATCCGCCTCGTACTCGGTGTAGTTGCCTTCGAAGTAGGTCACTTTGGAATCGCCTTCGTAGGCCAGGATATGCGTGGCAACACGATCCAGGAACCAGCGGTCGTGGGAGATCACCATGGCGCAGCCAGGGAAGGCCAGTATGGCTTCTTCCAGTGCCCGCAGGGTTTCCACGTCAAGATCGTTTGAAGGTTCGTCCAGCAGCAGTACGTTGCCGCCTTCTTTCAGCGTTGCAGCCAGTTGCAGACGACCGCGTTCGCCGCCCGACAAGTTTCCTACACGTTTCTGCTGGTCACCGCCCTTGAAGTTGAAGCGTCCCAGGTAATTACGTGATGGTACTTCGTAGCCATTAATACGAAGAATGTCCTGTCCATCGGAAATGGCTTCCCAGACGGTTTTCTTATCATCGAGTTCGTCACGCAACTGTTGGACATTGGCTAGCTTTACTGTGTCTCCACGCTCAATAGTACCGTTGTCCGGTTGTTCGGTTCCCATAATCATTTTGAACAGAGTGGATTTACCCGCTCCGTTACCACCGATGATGCCAACAATAGCGCCCTGTGGAACTGAGAAACTCAGGTCGTCGATCAACAGGCGACCATCAAAACCTTTGGAGACGTTATTAAACTCAATAACCTTGTCGCCTAAACGTGGGCCAGGTGGAATATAGATTTCATTGGTTTCGTTGCGGGTCTGGAAGTCCTGAGACTGCATCTCTTCAAATCGGGACAGACGGGCTTTGCTTTTGGATTGGCGTCCCTTGGCATTGGAACGAGCCCATTCCAGCTCATGCTTCATTGCCTTGCGATGAGCATCCTGCTGCTTTTGTTCCTGTTGCAGGCGGGCTTCTTTCTGTTCCAGCCAGTTGCTGTAGTTGCCTTCCCATGGAATACCGTGACCACGATCCAGTTCAAGGATCCAGCTGGCGGCATTATCGAGGAAGTAACGGTCGTGGGTAATGGCTACCACGGTTCCGGGGTAGTCCAGCAGGAAGCGTTCCAGCCAGCCTACGGATTCTGCATCCAGGTGGTTTGTTGGCTCATCCAGCAGCAGCATGTCCGGGTTGGACAGCAGCAGGCGACATAGCGCTACACGACGACGCTCACCACCAGACAGGTTGGCGACATTGGCATCCCATTCGGGTAAGCGCAGGGCATCTGCGGCCACATCCAGCTTGCGCTCAATATTGTGTGCATCAGACGCTTGAATAATATTTTCCAGCTTGGCCTGTTCAGCAGCCAGCTTATCGAAATCAGCATCCGGCTCAGCGTAAGCGGCGTAAACGGCATCCAGTTTGGTCTGGGCATCCTTGATATCACTGAGAGCTTCTTCGACCACTTCACGAACCGTTTTGGCCGGATCCAGCTCTGGCTCCTGCGGCAGGTAGCCGACGTTCAGGTCTGGTTGTGGGCGGGCTTCACCGTCAAACTCTTGGTCAACACCCGCCATAATGCGCAAAAGTGACGATTTACCGGAACCGTTCAATCCCAGAACACCAATTTTGGCACCGGGAAAGAAGGACAGTGAGATATCTTTAAGGATCTGGCGTTTTGGGGGAACGACCTTGCTCACCCGGTTCATGGTGTAAACGTACTGGGCCATGGAGAGGGCTCTCGTAAATAAGTGATTTAACCGGCGGAAGATACTGTAACCGTAAAGCCTTGGCAATGGTTTGGGAAGAGGTGTCTGGAATCTGCTGGTTAGACAGGCGTACCGAAATGTTGTGGATAGTCTATCTTTGAACCTTCAGACGGGATTAATTAAAGCGAAAGGTCAAGGTTGTACAAATGCTGTACAGAAGTATAACAAGCATCGCCGTGGTTTCAGTTTTTGCCCTGTTGCAGGGCTGTGGCTCCTCAGGCTCTTCCAGTTCTTCGGCCGGTTCTGGTTCTGCCGTCCAGCCCAGGGAGACGGACCAAAGCCCCCGCTATGACAAGTTCCACCATCAAAAGCATGAAAGTCTTAGTAGATATCTCCCTGTCAAAGGAAGCGAGCAGTCGCTGGAAAGCATCATGGAAAGGCCACCGGTTAAATACGGGGCTTTCTCAGTAAAGGATGCGGAGAAACTCAAGAGTGATTATCAGAGACTGGCCCTGGCTTATCAGAACAGTGGTTCTAAGGAGCTTCCCCCACTGGCAGTCCTGGTGAAGGCCAGCTATTTCTCCCTGCACAAGAAGCCACCCGAAGAAGTGTATAGAATTGCGTGCAGCGGGCTTAGTCCTGCTGACGGTGTCCGGAAGATCGAAGCAGCCCTGGAGCGAGTGCGTCACTTCCTGGAAAGCGACAGAGAGATACCGGCGTTCCTGCGAAACCAGAATTACCTGCAGAAAACCAGTGACAAGATGTGGACGACTCACAAATCCATCATGCGCTCGGTTCGCACCCCCTCCGCCAGCCTTCAATTGCATGACTTAAAGGAAGATGCTCCCATGCTGGCTGATGCGTCAGGGAGTTCTGTGACTGGCCAGGCACTTGAAGAGGAAAGCTGGTACTTCTACGGGCAGGGCTATGCCTTCAAAGGGCACTGGCAGCCAGATGAGTCCGTACGTCAGGACTATCGTGGGGAAGGCGCTGAGTTCGGGCTGTTTAAAACTATGGCCAATGGCTTTCTGCTGGGAGGCATGTTTGGAATGCAGAAAGTACGGATGGAAGCTGAGGGGCTAAAGTCCGAAGCGGACATTTATCGTGTGGGTCCATTCCTGTCCTGGAGTGATGATACCTGGAGCGTCGACGCCATGCTCACTTACGGCTGGGCCGGGCTGGACACCCGCCGGACGGATATACTGAACAGCCACTGGAAGGGTTCACCAAAAGGCAGTGAGTGGGCCGCTCATCTTCAAGCCAGCTATGCCATCCCCCTTGACCACTGGCTGATGGGACTGCAGCTGGTGCCCGAAGCATCCCTTAGCTATCGGGTTGGCACCATTGATTCCTATCGTGAAGAAGCCGGTGGGTCGTATTACCAGCAGGGAGAATCCCGGCATAAAGGCTTAACAACAAAGCTGGGCTCAGGTCTCCAATATACATTTCCTGATCTCAGTCAGCCCACTGAAGCAGGTGTGAAACTGGGCGTTCAGAAAACCCACGACTGGCAGAAGCAGGACGAAGACAGTCGTTCGGCGATCTGGCCGAAAACGCCTGAAGTTGAAAGCCGTGACACCTCACTGTACTACAGTTTTGGTTTCACAAGAGTGTTCGGTGCAGAGCTTGATAAACTCATAGGGCTTGAGTTCACGGGCACTTCTGGTGAAAAGAGCGGTAGTGAAATGCTGATGTTTACATACCGGCAAAGGTGGTAGCCAGGACTTAAAACACAACTTCGGAAAATTGGCGGGTTTCTTCTGGCTGGGAAATTGTTTGTTTCCAATAAGAACATCAAAAACTAGCGACGGTGTGACAGCACTATGTCTCAGCACTATGTCTCAGCACTATGTGACAGCATAAGTTCTGATTGAGCCTATCAACAGCAGAAAACAGTCCTTTCAATGAGTGCGATTGTTGGTCGTGATGAAGTATTTTCATGCAGAATGAAGCCAATCTGTATTAAAATGGCGGCTTTCCCTTTAGACAGGCAACCACAGGGGTATTCAATGTTCAGAAAGGACATGTCCATTGCCGATTTTGACCCGGAACTTAAAGCCGCCATTGATGCCGAAACCCGGCGCCAGGAAGAGCACATTGAGCTGATCGCTTCCGAGAACTACACCAGCCCCATGGTGATGGAAGCCCAGGGTTCCGCCCTGACCAACAAATATGCTGAAGGTTATCCCGGCAAGCGTTACTACGGTGGTTGCGAGCATGTGGACGTGGCCGAGCAGCTGGCCATTGATCGCGCCAAAGAGCTGTTTGGCGCTGGTTATGCCAACGTACAGCCGCATTCGGGTTCCCAGGCTAACGCTGCCGTCTACATGGCGCTGGTTCAGCCGGGCGATAAAGTCCTGGGTATGAGCCTGGCCCATGGTGGTCACCTGACCCATGGCGCCAAGGTGAGTTTCTCCGGTCGTATCTACGATGCAGTCCAGTATGGCCTGAAGCCGGAAACCGGCGAAATTGATTACGAAGAAGTCGAACGTCTGGCGCTTGAGCACAAGCCAAAAATGATTGTGGCTGGCTTTTCCGCTTATTCCCGTGTTGTCGACTGGCAGCGTTTCCGTGATATCGCTGACAAGGTCGACGCCTACCTGTTTGTCGATATGGCTCACGTTGCCGGCCTGGTGGCTGCGGGTGTTTATCCTTCTCCTGTAGGCATTGCTGATGTTGTGACCACCACCACTCACAAAACGCTCGGTGGCCCACGTGGCGGACTGATCCTGGCGAATGACGATGAAGGCCTGAATAAGAAGTTCAACTTCGCCGTGTTCCCTGAATCCCAGGGTGGTCCTCTGTGTCATGTCATTGCTGCCAAAGCCGTTTGCTTCAAGGAAGCCATGGCTGAAGAGTTCAAAACTTACCAGCAGCAGGTTGTCAAAAACGCCCGGGCCATGACCAAAGTTATGATGGAGCGGGGCATTAACATCGTATCCGGCGGTACTGATGATCACCTGTTCCTGATGGATTTGATCGGTAAAGACTACACCGGTAAAGATGCTGAAGAAGCCCTGGGCCGTGCCAATATCACCGTCAACAAGAATGCGGTGCCAAACGACCCACGCTCTCCGTTTATTACCAGTGGTCTGCGCATTGGCTCTCCGGCAATTACCCGCCGTGGTTTCTCTGAGCAGGATGCCGCTGATCTGTCTGGCTGGATCTGCGATGTGCTGGAAAACATCGGTAATGAGCAGGTTGAGGCCGAGGTGAAAGCGAAAGTTCTGGGTATCTGCCAGCGACTGCCGGTTTATAAGTAGACAATACTTCCTTGTTTGAAGGGGGGGGAGGCAGGAAAAGTCAATAGTTACTGAGCCTGTTTTCTCCTTGCTTTGCCTGCCGCTGCCTGCCAGGGCAGCGGTATTTACGTAAGCTGGCAACTATCTCCTTTCCAGGGAAATCGCCTTGTCATAAGTACCCAGCCATATGGGAACCGATATTCTGACTCAATGGTCAGGCCGCTCTACTGCGTTACAGCTCTGGTCACATAGAATGACTATGCTCCCGTCGCAGTGCCTTGTAGAGCAACCTGAGTCATTGGCCAGAAATATTTGGTTTCATATGTCTGGGTACTTAGCAGTTAAGAGTGCATTCCTCGCAGCCACTGCAGGTGTTTGTTCGGAACTTTTAACTACTACACTCACGATACAATACCCTTGTAGTCTGTCCAGATACTGCGGATAAATCCTACTGGAAACTTATTCCTGCATCCGAGGTGGTGCTGGTCTAGAATCTTTAATTTGTATCTGGATACAAATTACTTATATATGAAGAGATTCTCAGCTTTTTGTATTCTGTGGTTGATGTGGCCAGGGCTGTCGGTTTTGGCTGAGAACTGTACATGTCCAAGGTGCGGTGCCCAATGTAATGAGTTTTCTGCGGTTTTTGCAACCGTCCTATATTACCAGCTCATAGTCAGGTATATATTCATTCAAGTACCATGAGGAGTCGAGCTTTAGAGCTCGAAGGGGAGGTGGATGTAACCCCACCCCCTTTATGCAGCAGTGCTGAAAGGATTGACTTATCTTTATTCCACTTTATGTGGCTGGTGCCTTACAATGAAGAAAACCCCAGAGTTCTTTGGCAAAGAGTATGGAGCTTATTCCCTTCTGTACAGTCATATCAGAATGTCCATCATGTATTGTTAATTGTTTCGCGCACAGGCTGGCTTCGAATTTATCTGTTTTTTGTGTCAGAAGAAGAAGCGTATGCGCAGGTTCAAAATGAGTGGTTTCGATTTGATAGCTGGCAAAGTTTATACCAGTGGCTGGCATTTTTGCTGGCCATTTTCGAGGAAGGTACAGTTTACTCATATCCCAACGTTTCTCCTAGCAGGGGTGATCACTTCGGCGACCCTCCTCCTCCTCCTCCAACTAAAAGGAGGGGATTCGCTATTAAGGAATTTATCGACCGCTAGGTCATACTGTCTGTCGGCCCTGAGTCAGAGTGGGAAGATTGTGAAGCTTCCCTGAAACGGCCTCGGGTCAACCACTGACTCTGGCAGAATGCATAGATATGACGTCAGATGTCGTAAATAACGGACGCATTATCCATGCACCCTCAGCTGCCGCTTCTACCTGGCGCTTGGCCGGGAAGCCAATGCGTAGGGCGATTGTAAGAAAAATTGTACAGACCTTATGCGACAAGCCCTTTTATTTAGATCAGAGTGAGCTACTTTAAAAGACCTAAGATGTAGCCACTACCTTTAGCTTTAATGATATGACTACAAACTGCAGGAAGAGAGTGCGTAAAAGCCTGCGTCTCTGTGCGTTGGTTTGGTTCGCATTTTTTTTACCCTCCCTCTGGGCTACCCCCCTTCCCTGTGATCAGTTAACCACTTCGCAGTCCAGGAACCTGTGTGTACGCTTCCTTGCTGACTCCGACAGTTCCGGCAATGCAGTCTTTTCTGAAGCTCTGACCATAACCGATGAGAGAACGTTTGAAGATGAACTGGGTAAAGCGTCAGACAAGGGTATTATTCTAATTATTGGCAACAGTCTTGCTGTGACTTTCGACCGCCCGTTTAAACCTGGAAGGCCGATGGCTCTTATTGGGGACCCGGACACTCGTCCACAGCTGCGCTTCAATGCCAGGGATTCAGATTATATAAATCCAGTTATAACGTTAAGCAACGCTACTCCATTGTTTATGGCCTGGGGACTGAGCTGGATTACTGACTCAGTGAAGCCGTTAGTAGCTATTGTGTATAAGAATTCATACTTTCATGGTGAAGTTCGGGTTGCCCATTGCACCCTGGGTCACCCTGATCAGAATCCAGCTACACAGCTGACAAGTTTCCTGGCTTTCGATGACATTTCAAAAGATACAAAAGTGATTTTGCGCAACAACCGATGCTATAACCATCAGGCACATGACGCTGCTTTTCAGTTTACCGCCTTTGGCAACCACGGTGGTTCAGTCATTATCAGTGGTAATCAGTGGCTTGCTGGCGATGGCGGCGGCCAGTCAGACAGTGCTATAGACACAGTCGATATAGACAATCTGGAAATCAGTGGCAATGAGCAGATCGATCCAAAAGCCAGTGCCAACATGGTCATTAGCATATACATTCTGACGGAGGCGGCTACTCGAGTCATCAACATGACAATCAGTAACAATCAACTGCATCCCGACAGCCGTGCCGGAGGCGCTCAGATTCAACTCCAGTCCTATATATTCCCAAATTCTAAGCCAGAAGCAGAACCATTAAGTGGCTCTGTGGCCGTGACCGGGAATGACTGTTACTTCGTTTATGGTGCGGGAGGTTTTTGTGACAGTTCAGGACTTAAGATAACGTTTCAGGATGGTGAGTGCCCGGGCCAACCAGAGCCTTCCGCTGCTTCAGGTTACTCGGAAACAGCAAATATGGAGTCCAGTTCTCAGCCTGTGAAAACGGTTCTTCCGTTATGCACACCTGTACCAGTTCAGACAACAGATCATGAACAGTCATCAACGTCTTATAGCCAAACAGCCTGGATTACATTACCTGGAACAACTGTTATTGTGACGCCGAGCGTCAGTGTCTCTCCCCAGTTTACCCCCGAGGTTCCGACATATAACACTACAGCCGGACTGTCCACGGGAGCCATTGCTGGTATATCCCTGGCGGGTCTAACTTCCCTGGTAACAATAGGATTCCCTGTCTGGGAAGTCGCATGGACTACAGTTTACTGGCATAGCTCTGGAGAAGCCTTGCAAATGGTCGCTAATGCTTGTGGTCTGTTTGTTCCCAAGTATATTTACATGCAGTTCCATAGACAGGTTTCTGTAGGTATGAGACGGCTTTAAACAGACCTTTAATCAGTACAAGTCGGCGTGTTAAAAAGATAACAACCATGCACATTTCGTGACATCCTTGAAAGAGCAGGGAACAGTCACTATTCTGACTAACTGTACAAAAAACAGTCATAATAAAATCGTCATAAGCCTGTCACTATACTGCAAATAAACATACAGAAGACTGTAATCGTCTATCTCTAGGATTTCATGCGTTAAGGACTATTCAACATGCGAAATCCATGAGGGATACAATGCTAAAAAAATCTTTGCACAATGCCATTGCCGGTGCCGTAATGCTCTCCGCTTCTGGCCTGGGTATAGCTGAAGGGGTGACCGTTCTCCCTGAACGACAGACTGGCAGCACCTGGTTTGAGGAAGGAAAAGATGAGGTTGCTGGTAAACCCGCGCAATTAGGAGGCAAGGCCAAAAACATCATCTTGTTTGTTGGTGATGGCATGGGGCTGTCAACAATGACTGCCGGGCGTATCCGCGATGGTGAGTTGAAAGGAGTAGATGGCGAGAAGAACTATCTGAGCTGGGAGCAGTGGCCATCCACCGCTCTGGTCAAAACCTATAATACTGATGCCCAGGTGCCTGATTCTGCTGGCACCATGACGGCAATGGTAACGGGTGTAAAAACCAGGATAGGCATGCTGTCTGTCGGTTCGGAATCAGAGCGTGGTGATTGTGAAGCTTCCTTGAAATACCCCCTGGTCAGCGCACTGACTCTGGCAGAACGCAAAGGTATGGCGACAGGCGTCGTATCTACCGCTCGTATCACTCACGCCACCCCCGCTGCCAGTTATGCCCAGAGTCCGGAACGGGGCTGGGAAGCTTCTGCGGAAGGTGACTGTAAGGATATTGCTTCTCAGCTGGTTGAATACACTGAAGGCAACGGCATCGAAGTGGTTCTGGGGGGCGGTGGCCGAAACTTCCTGCCAAAAAACACCCAGGATCCTTTCGGCAGTCGGCGCGATGACGAACGTAACCTGATTGAAGAGTGGCAGGCCGCCGCAGCGGATGATGAAAAGCGTGTCTTCGTAAGAAATACTGCCGACATGAAGTCCGCCCTTCCAGCCAATACCGACAAACTGTTCGGGTTGTTCAACAAGTCTCATATGTCCTATGAGCACGACCGTCCTGAAACTGAGCCATCACTGACTGAGATGACGACCAAGGCCATAGAGATTCTGGAAGAGAGTGATAATGGTTATTTTCTGACTGTTGAATCCGGCCGGATTGACCATGCTCACCATGACGCTAACCCTTTCCGGGCACTGGACGAAACTGTGGAATTCTCCAACGCTATTCGGGCCGCAGCAGAGCAAGTTGATCTGAGTGAAACGCTGATCATGGTGACTGCAGACCACAGCCATGTCATGACCATAGCCGGTTATCCAGCTAAAGGTAACCCGATATTGGGCACGGTTGACAAAGACTTCAACAACAAACCCTACACAACTCTGGGTTACATCAATGGTGGCGGCTATCTCAAAGACGGCGAGCGAGTGGCTGGTCGTGCAGATCTGGAAGATGTGGATACCACTTTGCCTGATTTCCGTTCAGAGACACTGGTTCAATTGAGCTCAGAAACCCATTCTGGTGAAGATATCTCGCTCCATGCCATTGGTCCTGGCTCTGGCCTGTTTAATGGCCTCATCGAGCAGAGCTACCTGTTCCATGTCATGAATGATGTGGCTGATCTGGGTGCTGCGGACTATCCGACTGAGCAAACACAAAATTGATCGGTTCAAGGAAAAGGAATTGTTAATCATGAATAAGAAACTGGTATTGAGCTCGATCGCCCTGAGCCTTCTTCTGGCCGGATGCAGTGATAGCGACAGTGAAACGGCTGTAGTCACCCCGGAACCGGAGCCACCCACAGAACCCACCCCTGAGCCAATGCCTACTACCCAGGCTATGTTCAGTAAGGGCCAGGAAGTACTGACTGATAATAAGGCGCTGCTGGAGTCCTTGCAGACCCCTGCACTTGCAGCCTTCGCCAGCAGCGAAATTACCGCCCCGGCGAAAAACATCATCCTCTTTGTGGGCGATGGTATGGGGGGCTCCACCGTCACTGCATCGAGGATCAGGGACGGGGAGCTTAGAAATGTTGATGGCGAGGAAAATTTCCTGGCTTTTGAAAAGCCCTATACGTCAGGTGAAAAGGATAACTTTCCCTTTGTGGCTTTTTCAAAAACCTACACAACGGATTTCCAGGTACCTGACTCAGCTGGCACTATGACCGCCATGATGACAGGCGTGAAGACACGCAGTGGTGTCCTGAATACCGAGGAAACTGTCGTCAGGGGTGACTGTGCCGCTGCCGCCAATAATGCCCTGGTTCCTGCCCTGGCGCTGGCGGAAATTGCCGGTAAATCCACCGGCGTTGTCAGTACGGCTCGTATCACTCACGCCACTCCGGCAGCTACCTATGCGGTGAGTCCGGATCGTAACTTCGAAAATGAACTGGATGGTGACAAGAACCCTCTGCCTGCCGGTTGTGGTGATATAGCCTACCAGCTGCTGAACTTTGGTGGCGTCCTTGATCCTTCCAAGGTCATTGGCCCGATCAGGGACTTTGACGCCAGGATTGATGGCCTGGAGGTGATGCTGGGTGGCGGCAAACGTCACTTTGTGACTGTAAACGGCCAGCGTGAGGACGACAGAAACCTGATCGCTGAATGGCAGCAGAAAGCTGAGGATGATAATAAGAACTGGCAGTTTGTCGAGAACCAGCAGGAGCTGGCGCCGGTTTATGGTGCTGGGGTCGATAAGCTTCTTGGCCTGTTCAGTTCTTCGCATATGGCCTATGAAGCCGATCGCTCAGGAACCGGGCAGCCTTCCCTGGCTGAGATGACTGACAAGGCTCTTGATGTTCTCTCGACTAACGAAAAAGGCTTTTTCCTGATGGTGGAATCGGGTCGTATTGACCACGCTCACCATAGTGGCAATGCCTACCGGGCTTTGAGTGAAACCATTGCTTTCTCCGATGCCATCAAGACTGCCCTGGACAAGTTAGAGGCAGCAGGCGAGCTTGATGACACTCTCATTCTTGTCACTGCTGATCACGGCCACACACTGACTATTGCCGGTTATCCAAAACGTGGCAACCCGATTCTGGGCAAGTCGGTTAAAGTAGGAACAGAGAGTGAGCTGAATGTTGATGTCAACGACAAGCCATACACCACCCTGGGCTACATCAATGGTGGCGGGTTTGGCTTTGAAAGCGATGAAGATGTTTCTCTGGATACACTCGACAGACGCAGCGGCTTCCGGAGTATCGGGCGCAAGGACATCTCTTCCTTTGACACTACTGCCAAGAATTTCTTTCAGGAAGCTCTGGTGAAAACGGGTAAGCCTGGGGAGTACACCAGCGAAACCCACACAGGTGAAGATGTGGCAATCTACGCCCGAGGACCGATGGCTGAAAAACTGCAAGGTACCCTGGAGCAGAACGTCATTTTCCACGTCATGAACGAGGCGGGCAAGCTGCAGGAAAAAGCCCAGGCTGTCTGGGATGAGCATCAGGAGGAGATGGAAGCAACACTGGAGCCTGAGAAAAAGATCTAACCTTTTTCTCTGAGCAGAGATGGCAGGCTGATTTTGTTATCAGCCTGCCATTTTTTTACGTGCCATTTTTTTAACGGGTGTAAGACCCTGCAGGCTCACTACTTAAACCAGTACCCCAGAGTCAGCATATGGAAGTTCAGACCCATGTTGATGTCATGGATACTGGCGTTGGAGTAATGGATGATGCGGTAGCCGAGCTCCAGATTCTTTTCAGGTCCCAATAGAATTCCACCCCCTGCCCGTATTTCAAACTGTCCCCGCCCGCCCAGTCTCTGACGGGTGTTGCCTTCCCTTTCCAGGTGGTAGTCGGAAAACCAGGCCCCGCCTATGCCCAGATCAATAAAGGGCTGGATGTCGTGGTAGCCTGTGGATATGAAGCGAAAAACGGGTGATACCGCATAAACTTCAGCTTTGTCAGAACTGGGCAGATGCGTGATAAGCACCTTTTCAGGGTTGGCATTGCTTTTCAGAAAACTGGCGCTGACATCTATGTAGCCCGTGGCGTCCCAGTTCTGAAGCTGGAAGAAACCGTGATCCCAGTTCCAGCGCAGCGAGATTCTTGTGTCTGTCATGACAACGCCGGTATCTATATCTTCGCCGTAGGCCAGACTGATGCCATCCGGTGTCAGGTCCAGTGCCTGTGCAGGAGTGATGATTACCCAGAAAAGTACGCAATATAGTTTCCGCATTCCTTTGCCGCCTTATTCTAAACAATTGATCCAACCCTTAACTGAATTCTTATCGGCATTGCCGGCTTGAATAAGATGCCTGTCATAAATAGTTCGCACAGTGCCCAGCGGCAATACGGGTAAAACGAGAGCTGACGCTATGTAAAAAGTGCAGAAAAATAGGGGTTTGCCTCTTGTTAATGCAGTCCGGTTTGTGGAACTCTTGGTGACTGCTTATTGCTAAAAAGCATTGAAAATTATTGAGTTAGCAGCGATTGATATTGATGTTGGCATTTAAGGGGGATTGATGGGGCTAATGTCCTGCGGTAGTAAAGCCCGGTTGCTGGGCGTGTGTATGCAGCTGGGGTTGCTGGTTCTCTCCTGTCTGGTTATGAACGTAAAGGCCGACACAGTCTGGCTGGAAAACGGCGATATTATTACGGGCGAAATCCAGAGGCTGGAGGCAGGGCAACTGAAGCTGGCTACCGAATATGCAGGCACCATCACGGTCAGCTGGCGGCACGTGCGCTCCATTCAATCGGATAATCCTCTCTGGGTCAGTCTGATTGGTGAAGGTGAAGCAGGGAAGAGATCGTTGAAAGGCACCGCTGACGAACTGGTTATCGCCGACGAGGACGGCTATGAACGCAAGTTCTCGGCAGCCTGGCCGGTAGCGGAAATCACCAGGGAGAAGCCAGCCCTGGCCGAAGAGTGGGAGATTGGCGGTCAGTTTGGCCTGAGCATGGACAGCAGGAATGGCAACAAGAATGAGCTCAGACTGAACTTCGATGGCGTTTTGAATATTGATGACCAGCTGAACAAGAACAGTTTCAAGTGGGACTACGACGTTGAAGAACTCAGCGGCAAAAAAAACAATGACTGGGAAATTGGCTACAGCTACAGTCGCTATTTCTCCGAACACTGGTTTGTTCAGGGCGCGGCAGACAAATCCTATGACTCCGATGTGGATCTCCACTCCCGGACCACTGCAGGGGCGTCACTGGGCTATCGATTCTGGGATACCATTGATAAAACCTTTCGCAGCAGTTTCGGTCTGACACAGCTTTGGGAAAGGTATGACTCTCAGAAGGATGAGAAAAATTTGGCCCTGACCTGGAACCTGTTCTATCGGAACAGGGTGACAGAGCAACTGGAATACTTTCTCGACAGCAAGCTGTTTTACCGAATGGACACCAACAGACAGTGGCTGCTGGATGCTGAGCAGGGTTTTCGCTATGGAGTTACCAATAACCTGTCGCTTAACCTGACGCATTATCTGGATCACGACAGCGAGCCAGGAGAAGATTCCAAAAAGACCGACAGCCAGGTGAAAATGGGTGTTGGCTACCTGTGGTGACAGGTAGCCAACACCTGACAGTCCACAGTCTCTGAGGTCGTTGCAAAAGGCGTTATACGTAGGTTGGGTCGAGCGAATGCGAGCCCCAACATTGCCAGATTACGCCTGTTTACGAGTGATTGTTGGGGCTCATTTCATTCGACCCAACCTACAAAACAGTTTCGCGACACCCTCTTCTGCCGGGGTCTGGACCATGCTCCATTGCAGCCTGCTCTGGTTGAAGTTGAACTAGGAGTCGCCGATAGCTTTTGAAGAAAATTTTCAGAGGCACTATTATGGGCAATGGAATTCCCGGGTCATCCTCTTCAACACCGAATGGGCCACTTCAGCCTCGTGTGCCCAGAACCCCCAATAAAACTTCTCGTGAAAGCTCAAAGGCGGATGCCAAAGACCTTGTTTACAAAGGTAGAGAAGTGGCGGCTGTTGATGGGCAGACTCATATTCCTGCCACAGGAGCTGCACCTCACGCCTCTTTGGCCAGCCGAAACCCAAAACCCCATATGTCTGACCAAGCGAGGCTTGCCCGCTTGGAAGACCTCCAGAAGCAGGTGGGTGATTTTGGCAGTTCCAAGACAGGCTCACGAGTTCCAGGGCACATCAAAAAGGCTATCGCTCAAGAAGTGCTCGACCTGCTCAAAGTATCTTCCCATCCACCAGCGGATCTGGATGAGAGTGAACTGATCCGATTTATGAATGTGCTGGCAGCATTCAAAGAACTGTCCATAAGAGAGGTATGTCCAGAGACCTACCAATGGAAAACGGGTGCCTTGTCGGGCACTGAAGAGGCTTCAAGTCTGGATTCATTTATCCAGTCACAGAATGCCAATTATTCCCCATTGAAAAAAGCCGCCGCCTTTCACGATAAGGTTATGGCCAGTCTTAATTCTGCAGCTGGCGGAATCAATAATCCATCTAACCAGGCATCACTGGTCAAAACGCTGAATGACGCCCTGGCCGATATCGAGTCTTTAGGGAAACCACAGTTTACAGATATAAACCGAAGAGCCAGCTGGATATACCTTGAGGCCCTGGCCGACCTGTACAACAGTTACCAAGACTCTCGCCAGGAACAGTTAAGGAAGCCCATTGAAGACGCTCTGCTGGCTATCCAGGCATTGACTGAGCCCGACCCTTCCGGGGATTTAGACGAGGAAGAAGGAACAAACTTTCTATCACTCTCTTCACTCCCCTCCATTGACTCTATTTCAGAATACTTGGAAAGCCTGAAAACATCCCTGGGCTCATTATCCAGCCTGAAACTTCCTTACCAACAAGATTCAGGTGCTGCTCCTGAACACTTTCCAGAGCAACTATTCCCTCCCGGTGACTCCTCAGCAGCTGAAGTTATGGAAAACACACAACCGGCAGCAGTAAGTATTTCCAAAGACCCGGCAGAGAACGCTTCAGAAAAAAAAGTAACGGAAACCATTGGTGGGCTATTCCCTTATCCACAGCTGAGTCACGAGAAGAGTAAACAGTTCTTTAGCGATCTGGCCGAGTTCGTAAAGGACGAGCATTCCTTCAGGTATGAGGAGCTGGTTGCAGATGCTTATGGGCAGTGCCTGGGAGTCACTGGGGATATACTGGTGCAGTTTCGAAATGCCGGGCACCCACAGGTGAAGGCTAAATTGCTAGATCTATCGGTAGTCAACGGTGCTAACGACGTATCTGCTCCACTGAAACACAGCCAGATGAAGGATATAGAAAACAAAGACTATAAAGCAGCCAAGGCAGCCCAAGCAGCCCAAGCAGCCCAAGCAGCCAAAGAAACCAAAGAAACCAAAGAAACCAAAGAAACCGAAAGTGACAAGGTCATTCTTCCGCCTGCTTTTCCCTTGTCAGCCAATATGGTCAGCCTCGATGGGGTTGAGACAGGTATAGCCATGCGCGCACCAACCAAGGCAGAAATGCCTGACGTGCTGAAAATGGCTATGCAGCACAAGCCCTGCTGTTTTGTTGATCTGATGTCGGCAAGTGATCATAAAAAATATGATAAAAAACAGTCCCTGATGGACTGGTCTTCAATTGAGAAAGATTCCGTGGCGAAAGATCCCGTGGTCATAGGCGATTACACAATCAGCAAGGCAGAGGAGTATCCAATACGCTTTGGCAGCCGGGTGCCTGGCCCTGATGGCCTGCAAAACGCCACCGCCGTATGCCGAATCTTTAATGTAAAGGGGTCGGATGGAAAAACCGAGCGGCTCTACCATATCGCCTTCCCAGACTGGCCCGATGCCAGCGACCTGCCCCAGGATGTGCTGGAAGAGCTGAACCAGCTGGTTGACCGTACGCTTTCGAAGCGAGACAACATGACCCTGGTGGCTAACTGTCATATGGGAGAAGGGCGCACCGGAACCTTTCTGGCCATTCGAGGTATAAGGAACAGGGCTAGCGAAGCAAAATTTAATGGTGCCGAACCTGAGACAGAAGCCCTGAGTGCTTTGCTCCAGACTAGGGCCACACGTAATTTTAACGCGATACAGAAACCAGCCCAGGCTTTGATGCTCCAGCAGGCTGCGAAAAACTACAGCCGTGGACATGCTTACCAGCCAACACCTGGAAACATAGGTCCCTATAAATACCAGGAAGTTACAACTGAGCAAGCTTCAGAAAGCCGTAAAGAATGCGAAATGCTGGCAAAAAGTAACCTGACTCGCTGGCCCGCATACAAGGCTTATAACCGGCAAATGTTGAAAAATCTGAAACAGACCCTTGGCAACGAAGAGATGGCCAAAAAAGTTCTGTTAACACCGGATTATGAGGAGCTGCTAGAGTTTTATCAAAATGAAAGTGACAAAACACAGCTTGACATGCGGATCTTAAAAGAGATGCGGCTTTCACCAGAAGCACTGAAGAAGGCCAGCCGCAATACCCACTATGTTCCCCGAAGAGATGAGCGGAATGATTCAGTTCACCGGAGTGGAAACATGGTGCCCCAGGCTCATAGCCAGGTCATGATCAATGGCCAGGACGGACGCCCTAAAGCCATGCCTGCCAGTCATATGCAGATAAAAGATAAGTATTTCGGTATTGCCCGGCAGGCTCCACGTCCGCATGAGTTTTACGACAACCTGGAAATGATCCAGCAGCATAATGTCGGGTTGGTGGTTGATCTGGTCAGTGGTAGTGACCGAGGCAAAAAATCTCGAGACCTGGATGATCAGATTCTTGACTGGAGCGACTGGTATGATCCGGAACAGAATAACCATGGTCTGGAACTGGTACCAGAGCCTGAACGCAGCGCTCCCCGTCAAGTCAGTGTTAAAGGCCAAAGACCATCAGAGCTCGATGTTCGGGAGTTTTTGTCTGGCGATGCTGAAGGGAAAGCACACCCTTTTACCCAGCTTTCCTTCAAGGACTGGCCAGATGGTAAAGCTTTGCCAGTCTCCAGATCTATTGATTTGATGGAGCATATTACCGATCTGCAGAAACGGCATCCGGATGGCAAACTGATGATTAACTGTATGGCCGGTTTGGGCCGTACCGGTCAACTGTTCTGCATGCTTGCGGTTTGGCAGGAGGTGTCCAAACAACAGGGGTTGGAATGGCAGGATTTACGCGACTGTCTTCAGAAAAACCCGGACACGGCAACAGCCGTGAATGAAAATATTGCCGAAGATGGCGTATTGACGACGGAAGCCATCAATCACGCACGTATGTCCCGCACCGGCGACTGTGTGCAGAATGCTCAACAGGCTTATGGGGTTTACCAGTTTGAAAGTCTCTGTCGGCGGGCATTAAAGAACAAGCTGGGAGCTGGGCAGTAACGCTGGGTTGAGCATGTACTCCGTAGATAGATTTCTATAGCAAACGTAACAGTTTTTATAACCTTATTGATAATAAATCTCATTTGCATATAATGACGGCAGCCAATATTCCAAAATAATTTATAGGTCACGAGGAAGGATGATGGAACGCAAGCTTGAAGCTGCCAGCCACGATGCGCGTAATCTGCTGCTGAACGAGTATCATGGCATTCTGTCCACCCATTCGCAGGACGTGCCGGGTTATCCCTTTGGTTCCGTCATGCCCTACTGCCTTGATGCCGATGGTCAACCCATTATCCTGATCAGCCGGATTGCCCAGCACACAAAAAATGTCGAGGCGGACCCCAGGGTCTCATTGATCGTCAGTCAGAGCGGTGTCGATGATGTTCATACAGGCGGACGTCTTACCTGGCTCGGTGATGTGGAAAAGCTGGAGGCCGATCAGGATCTGCAGGAACGCTACTCTTCTTTCTTTCCGTCTTCAGCCAACTACCACAAAACCCACGACTTTGACTTTTACCGCATCAACCTGGTTCGTGCCCGTTTCATCGGCGGTTTTGGCAAAATCTACTGGGTCAGTAATGACCTCCTGAAGAGAGCCAACCCGTTTTACGGAAAGGTCGAAAAGGGCATGGTGAATCACATGAATGAAGACCATGCAGACGCCATGGTGAAATACTGTCAGGCTGCTGGCGTACATATTCCTGAAAACGTTTCGCCGTACATGGTCGGCCTCGACTCCGAAGGCATGCATCTGAGAATTAACGACAGGGTCGTGCGTATTCCTTTCCCGACTGCAGTAGAAGAACCCATGGCGGTTCGCAAAGCCTTGGTGGAGATGGCTAAGGCTGCCTGATTGCTCATACAGCCTGATGTTTCTACACATTGTATCAGGCTCTCACGTCCCGGTTTTCCTGCCTCCGATCTTTTTCCTTCGTTAAAGAGGCCTGAGTGGCTGGCTGTGTTTTTTGGTGGAAAAAGCTCGTTAATTGATGTGAGTCAATGAGTCTTGTTTGTTACTCCGTATGATGCCTCTTGAAAACGATTTCAAGATATCTGGGGTAATTTGTCGTTTATGAACTTTGATCTTGTGCAGTTTGGAGTTTTTCTCCTTCTGACCAGCCTGGTTGGCTTTGTAACTTATAAAAAATGCAGCAAAAGTGGCCGTAGTACCAACTCCAACAAAGAGTACTTTCTTGCTGGTGGCAACCTGACCTGGGTATATGTGGCGGGTTCCATCATGCTGACTAATATCAGCACAGAGCAGATTGTCGGTATGAACGGGGCTCAGAGCCTGCTGGTGGCCTGGTGGGAAATCGCTGCAGCAGTCGGCCTAATCATTCTGGCGAAATGGCTGATTCCTCTCTACTACAAGTATGACTGTACGACAACTACAGAGCTTCTGGAGAAGCGATACAACGACAAGGCTCTGCGTGCCACGGTTTCTGTACTGTTCCTGCTTGGCTATATGTTCATTCTGTTGCCGACTGTTCTTTACACAGGCTCACTGTTCATGAAGTCCATGTTCGGGCTGGACGTGAATGTCATGGTGATTGCCACCCTGTTTGCTGTGGTTGGTTCCATCTACGCAATTTTCGGCGGACTGCGAGCTATCGCTATTTCCGATACTTACAATGGTATCGGTCTTCTTGTTATGGGGCTGCTGGTCACCCTGCTGGCTCTGAATGCCGTGGACTTCGACTTGAGCGGTATCCCTGCTGAC
The DNA here is from genome assembly GCA_051008495.1 of Endozoicomonas sp. Classification (GTDB taxonomy): domain Bacteria; phylum Pseudomonadota; class Gammaproteobacteria; order Pseudomonadales; family Endozoicomonadaceae; genus Endozoicomonas_A. The sequence goes on from JBPCXN010000283.1 coordinate 22,699, forward strand.
CGCATGACCCTGATTGGCGGTAATGATTCAGACATCCCCTGGCACACCCTGTTTACAGGGGTCATCTTCATCCAGATCTTCTACTGGGGCACCAACATGGTCATCACCCAGAGGGCGCTGGCAGCCAAGAACGTGAAGGAGGCTCAGAAAGGTATTTACGCGGCAGTAGTGATGAAACTGTTGATTCCTCTGGTTGTTGTTCTGCCTGGCATGATTTCTTATAAGCTTTACGGCCCAGTTGGTGATGTGGCTTATGGGCGCCTGGTAGGTGACATTCTGCCTTCCTGGTTGTCTGGTGCTTTTGCGGCCGTTATGGCGGGTGCAGTTCTCAGTACTTTCAACAGTACTCTGAACTCCGCAGCAGCTCTTTATGTGTGCGACATTCACCAGAAATACTTCAATGAAAACGGCTGTGTGAAAACCCTCAGTACACGGGTATCTATTCTGTTTGCTGTTCTCGCTATCGCCCTGGTACCGGTTCTGCAGAATGCCAGGTCAATAATCGCCCTGCTGCAGCAGTTGAACGGCCTTTACAGTATGCCTGTTCTGGCTGCGTTCCTGACTGCAATCCTGTTCGACAACGTCAAGCCCAGGGCCATCATGCTGAGTATGCTGGCGGGTTCCGGCTTGTATGCCATCTTCACTTTCGCCTGGACGCCTCTGCATTACATTCACCTGATGTGCATCACTCTGCTCTTTACCATGGCTGGCTCCCTGGTTCTGAACAGAGTCGTTTATAAGCAGGAGGCCCAGTTGAGATGGTCAGGTAACAAAACACAGTCTTCTCCAGCGGCTGCCTGATAGCCAGGGTTGTGTAATACCTGCATTTCCACAATAAGGGTGCCTTCGGGCACCCTTTGTCTTTTCTGACGTCGTAAACGGTTGCCAGTACAACACTTGACTTTTTATCGATAGCCTCCATATAGAGAGCATAAATTCTTCCGGAGTTACCGATGCGTTTCCCAGTCTGGTTTTTTCTTTTGTTCCCCATTCTTGAGATGCTGGTGCTGATCAAGGTGGGTGGCGCCATTGGCGCACTGAATGCAGTGGCTCTGGTGATTGCCGGGGCTTTTATCGGTATGACTGTTATACGTCGACAGGGATTCAGTACTATGCTGAAGGCCCGTGAGCGGATGGCTCACGGGGAAATGCCGGCAGCCGAGATGGCGGAAGGCTTCATGATCGCCATCGGCGGCCTGTTTATGATGTTCCCGGGGTTTGTTTCCGATATCTTCGGGGTGGCCCTGCTGGTGCCGGCTGTGCGCAAGGCGTTGTTGCGGAAGATGGCCGCCAGTGGCCGCTGGCAGGTTCACCAGGCCTCTACCACTTTTGAAGGGGAGTATCGCCGGGAGGATGTCAATATTCATCGAGGTATTGATCGAACCCTCGATGGCGAGTATGAACGGGACGATGAAAAAAAATTTTAACGCCCCCTTGAAAACCATAAACCGCACCCTTACTTAGAGTTACACCGTATATTTGGTTCGGTTTCGACGGCGTAAAGTTCGTAATACGGATGTAAAGCTGTCGGGACATTATTCGTGTTGACTGCTGATTGTTCGGCATAAACAGTTGGAGAGATACATCGATGAAAATTCGTCCGTTGCGTGACCGCGTAGCCGTACGTCGTGAAGAAGAAGAAACCACCTCTGCCGGTGGTATCGTGCTGCCTGGTTCAGCTACTGAGAAGCCTAGCCAGGGCGTAGTTGTTGCAGTGGGTGACGGCATTGTTCTGGAAAACGGCGAAGTTCGTCCACTGAGCGTCAAGGTGGGCGACAAGGTGCTGTTCGGCAAATACGCTGATTCCAACACCGTCAAGGTTGATGGCGAAGAGCTGATCATCCTGTCCGAAAGCGACCTGTACGCTGTTCTGGAAGCCTGATCGGCCCGTTTTTTTCTGAAGAACGATTCGGATACAACTGTTTTAAATTCGTAAAGGATCATCAATCATGGCAGCAAAACAGGTTAAGTTCGGCGACGAAGCCCGCAAACAAATGCTGGAAGGCGTTAACGTCCTGGCTGACGCGGTTAAGGCTACTTTGGGGCCTAAAGGTCGTAACGTACTGCTGGAGAAGTCCTTCGGCGCTCCTACCATCACTAAAGATGGTGTTTCCGTAGCCAAGGAAATCGAGCTGGCTGACAAGTTCCAGAACATGGGCGCCCAGCTGGTGAAGGAAGTGGCTTCCCAGGCTAACGATCAGGCGGGTGACGGTACTACTACTGCCACCGTACTGGCTCAGTCCATCCTGAATGAAGGTCTGAAGTATGTAGCCGCCGGCATGAACCCAATGGATCTGAAGCGTGGTATCGACAAAGCAGTCATTGGCGTTGTTGAGCAGCTGAAGTTAATGGCGACTCCATGTGAAGACAGCAAGTCTATCGCTCAGGTAGGTACTATCTCCGCTAACGCTGATGAGCTGGTAGGTCAGATCATTGCTGAAGCCATGGAGAAAGTCGGTAAGGAAGGTGTTATCACCGTTGAAGAAGGTTCCGGCCTGGAAAACGAGCTGGACGTCGTAGAAGGCATGCAGTTCGACCGTGGCTACCTGTCTCCTTACTTCATCAACAACCAGGAAAGCATGTCTGCTGACCTGGAAAGCCCGTTCATCCTGCTGGTTGACAAGAAGATCTCCAACATCCGTGATCTGCTGCCAGTACTGGAAAATGTTGCCAAAGCCGGCAAGCCTCTGCTGATCATCGCTGAAGATGTTGAAGGCGAAGCCCTGGCTACTCTGGTTGTGAACAACATGCGTGGCATCGTGAAGGTAGCTGCTGTTAAAGCGCCTGGCTTCGGTGACCGTCACAAGGCCATGCTGCAGGACATCGCTATCCTGACCGGTGGTACTGTTATTTCTGAAGAAGTGGGCCTGTCCCTGGAAGGCGCTACCCTGGAGGACCTGGGTTCCGCCAAGCGTATCGCTATCACCAAGGAAGACACCACTATCGTTGACGGCGCTGGCGTACAGTCCGAAATCGTTGGTCGTGTTGAGCAGATCCGAGCCGAGATCGAAAACTCCACATCCGACTACGACAAGGAAAAACTGCAGGAGCGTGTAGCCAAGCTGGCTGGCGGTGTTGCTGTTGTTAAGGTTGGCGCTGCCACCGAAGTTGAGATGAAAGAGAAGAAGGCTCGTGTAGAAGACGCTCTGCATGCTACCCGCGCCGCTGTTGAAGAAGGTGTTGTAGCTGGTGGTGGTGTTGCCCTGGTTCGCGCTCTGTCTGCTATCTCCGTTGATGCCATTAACGCTGAGCAGAAGGCTGGTGTTGAACTGATCCTGCGCGCCCTGGAAGGCCCGATCCGTCAGATCGCTTCCAACTCCGGTGACGAAGCTTCTGTTGTTGTCGACAAGGTTAAGTCCGGCGAAGGTAACTTCGGTTACAACGCTGCTACTGGCGAATACGGCGACATGATTGAGATGGGTATCCTGGATCCTGCCAAGGTCACCCGCTCTGCTCTGCAGGCTGCCGCATCCGTTGCTGGTCTGATGATCACCACCGAAGCAATGGTTGCTGACGAGCCAGAAGACAAGGCTGCTCCAGCCATGCCTGACATGGGCGGAATGGGCGGCATGGGTGGTATGGGCGGCATGATGTAATCCATACATCATAAAACCCTGAAGCTCCGCTTCTGACTTGCTATTGACTCGCTATTGAAGAGCCGCATTCCTTAACGGGGATGCGGTTTTTTTATTCCGATGCAGTTCTTTCCTGCTTCTCTTACTTGTGTGATGGCAGTGCAGTTGCCTACCTTGCTGCCGACTGTAATATCAGGTTAATACAAGAGGTGACTGCAATGGCTGGAGAAGGTGGCGTTGGTGGTGTCCCGGGGGGCGTTGCTCTTCCGGGGCTGGTTGGCTCTGAACCACCACTCAAACATGGACGCACTGATACCAGGTCTGTTTCTGAAGTGCCTGATGCAGAGCCACACCTGGATCAGCTGAACCCTTCGGCAACGCCTCCGACATCTCTGTCCAGCAGAGAATCCCAGGAAGTCCCGGGACATCAGACGGAAGGTCTGAAAACGAAAGAAGAGGATAAGCGTAACCCTGACGAACTGAAGGCTGACCAGGCAAAAGCCTTTGAAAAAGTCGGTGAATTGACGGAGAAATATGAGCAACATTCTGTACTGGGCAGGGCGCTGGAGGCTTTAAAGAAAACAAGCGCTGAACACGAGGAGATGAAAGGCGCTGCAAAGTCTAAAAAGGCGCTGAATGCCCTGAAAAAAATGTTATCGGAAAAAACCGATCTGAAGGTCACCATCACCCTGGCGGGCAGTGACAAGCCTATTACCCTGGTACCCCTGAATGAGAAAGAGCTGGGCAATGAGAACCTGGAAGCTCTGATGAAGCTGGCCATGAGTATACTGGAGGAGCACCAGACTACGGCATTCGCTGGCTTTGATGCTGCAGCCACGGCCAGAGAGTTGCAGGGGCTGCATGATTCCATTAAGACAATCGCCACAAAACTGGGTGATGACAAGAAGGAAGAGGGTGAGAACGAGTGCGATAAAATGTGGGAGAAGATAAGACATAAACCGGCTAGAGTGGTGGCAAGAACAAACGAAGCCGACGTTCATGTGGAGCGGATACAATCAGAGCGCCCAGAGAAAAAGCTTCCGGAAAAGCCTCAGCCTGGGCAGAAACCTGATCAGGAGGAAGAATCTGAACCCGGTGTTGGGGCGCCCTGAGCTGACTTCGTTTAGCTGCTAAGCTACCTGTTTCAGGACAGGAGACATATAGATGAGACTAAGGTTCCTATTGGTCGGCATACTGTTAATGGCAGGCTGCACCCATATCAACCAGTCTGCCTTCAGGCAACTGGATGTGGGGATGAATGTTGAGGATGTCGAAGGCATCCTGGGCAAGCCCACCAAATGCCGTGAGGAGCTTGTTACGACTGCCTGTGTCTGGCAAGACAAAGACCGGGAAATCAGGGTGAACTATGTCAACAAGCAGGTTGTGGTATTCAGCGCCTCAGGTCTGCAATAGTCCGGCTTTCATCAGGCCGGACTGTTATCCAGATAAAGTGAGCCATTATT
>JBPCXN010000284.1:0-5554 GCA_051008495.1 Endozoicomonas sp.
TGGGTGGCCTCTTCAGCCCGCTCATAATCTGACCTACAGTAAACCTCTGAATATCCGTTTACTCAGCTGGCCGCGCCAAAAGCCCTGGTGATAATTGAAGAAAAACCAGCCAAAAGTACTGACTGCAATGTATGACAGCAGTGCCATAGGGTCATTATTGTTCTTCATATGGGCATAAAATGCCCGGTCTGCAATACGACGGTCATGCTCGGAACCACCGCCATTAATGCCATAAGCATTGTCGTGTTTCTTGCAGCCAATATTTCGGTTGTACTTGGTATGATCCAGTAGCAGGCAGTAGTCCCGGTTTAACTTCACAACAGCTTGATCCGTGTTTTGTATTTCTTCTGATTCCGTTTAGTATACACAGAATAATGACAACAATATGTCGTACAGTATGTCAGATCAAAAAATTTCAAAAAGAAAAGTCTTTTACATCTGCGGTTTCGATCCCCGGGCTTCCCGTTACTACCATAATCTGTATAAAAAAGAGTCGGAAAAATGGTCGACGCTTACCGGTAAAACGCTAGAGGTTTCAAGGCGCAGGAATCATGGGGAATTCCGCTGCGAGTGGCAGGTTAAAAATCAAGATGACGGTGTCGACTGTGACTACAGCTACCTGATCTGGGACGACATCATCCGCCGCCATTGGAAGAAAAATCCTTTGGGCCTTATCGGCTCAGCCGTGCTCACTTATCTGGGTTTGATCAGGCATATTAACTGGTCGTTTGCCCGTACGTTGTCCTCCGGGCCGATCAAGGCTCTGCTTTATCCCCTTTTTTCTTTTCTACTGACTGTTCTCGCAACAGTGCTAGTAGCGGGTATTGCCAGTCTTATCCTGCCCATATTCTTATCTGGCGTTGCACTTGACCTGGTGTTTTATGGTGTTCTTTTGATCTCGGTGGCAGCACTTGGCTATTGGCTCTTTATCAAGGTTCAGTCCCTGTGGCTGTTGCAGCTGTTTATCTATCATTACCAGCTATTCAGTGGAAAACCGGGGGCCATTGGCCAGAGATTGGATGTTTTTGCTGACATCATTGTTGATATCCTGCAGAAAGAGGCGGATGAATACGACGAAATACTGCTGGTTGGTCACAGTCACGGAACAGTAATGGCTCCTATTCTTGCCAGTCGCGTGGCTGAACGGCTGGGTGGCTATCTGCCGGAAAAATTCCGCCTGTTGACCCTTGGTAACCTGATGCCTTTTCTCACTGGCCTCAATAAAGAATCTACGTTCAGAAACGACATTGTAAGGTTATCCAGGTCCTCTTTTACCTGGCTCGATGTCAGCTCACCTGCAGATGGTGTCTGCTTTGCCCTGACTGACCCTTTTTTCCCTCTCTGTGAAGAGAATCAAGCCGATCTGCATCTGCTTTCTCCGAGGTTTCACAAGTTCTACCAGAAGGAACGGTACGCCAGGTTGAAGAAGGATCGCCTTACTCTTCACTTCCAGTATCTGTGCTGCGGCGATAAATTGTCTCCGGTTAATTACATATCCATGACGGCAGGCAATAAGTCTCTCAGGAGTATTCTATGAAGTCCGGTGAAAGGTTTACGCCTCCTTATCCTGTGCCTCCGGCAAATAAAAGATCGTTGCTGAGTCGACTCTGGAAAGGCTGGGGCTCCTGGATTCATGTGGTCTTCACGAAAAGCTACACCCTGAAGTTGGGCAAGGTGTCTATGCCCAATATCGACATGTTCGTAGTGGGTGAACACAAGCTCGTTGAGAAAGTCCTGGAAAAAGACAATGACCAGTTTCCGAAGCACCGTTATCTTGCTGAGTTGCTTGACCCGTTGATCGGTGAGTCACTGTTTTCTGTGAACGGTGACCAGTGGAAAGAACAGCGCACCATGTTGATTGGCGCTTTTGGGCATGCCCATCTTAAACGCGCCTTTGGAAAAATGGACAGTGCAGCCAGGGATGTGATTGAACACATCCGTAGTGATAGCGTTTCTGCAAGCCGTCGCGGATTACACATGGATACCTATACCACCCATGTGACGGCTGATGTTATTTATCGTTTTATTCTGTCAAAAGAGCTAGGGAGAGATGACTCCCAGGTTATTTTCACAGCCTTCCATAACTATCAGAAGCACGCACAGCGCAGTTTTATTCTCAAACTGTACAAGCTGCCTTACGGTTATTTTGCCAGACAGGCAGAAAAGGAGGCGGTCAAAATACGGGGTATCTTCCGTCCGTACGTGGAGTCACGCTACAGGGCATATCAGGCGTTGGATGAAACGGCAAAAGCCTCTTATGAAGAGAAGGATATGCTGGATTCCATTATAAGGGCAGTGCACCCTCAGACCGGCCGTGTTTTCAGTAGTGAAGAAATCATTGACCAGATTGCCTTTATTTTTCTGGCAGGGCATGAGACCTCTGCTTCAGCCCTGACATGGACTCTCTATCTCCTGGCCAAGTCACCTGATCTTCAGGAGCGCCTGTATGAAGAAGTTCAGAAGGTCACAGAAGGAGGGGAGCTGGCATTTGAGCACATCAGGAAGCTGGAAAAAACGGGCAACGTTTTCAAGGAAGTCCTGAGGTTGTATCCGCCTGTAAGCTTCTTTATGCGTGAAGCTGCCTGCCCAATGACAATGCGTGACAAGCAAGTGGATGAAGGCTCTCTTGTGGTGGTCTCACCCTGGTTAATCCAGCGCAGCACCAACCACTGGCAGAACCCTCACGAATTTGACCCTGAGCGGTTCAACAAGGACAACGAACAGGCCCAGCAACGATGTCCGGTTCATGGTGACAGTCTAAACCAGGGATTTTTCCCTTATGGAAAAGGGGCCCGAATCTGTATGGGAGCAGCTTTTGCCCACCAGGAAGCAGTGATTATCCTTGCCCACATCCTGAACAACTTCAAACTGGTTTACACTGACAGCAAAGAGCCTGAGGCTATCAGTAGGGTGACAACAAGGCCTAAACACGGTGTTTATGTTTCGGCGGTAGAGAGGTAGTACACCTGAACTATTTATGGGTATCGAGATAGTCGACAAGACTATTGCCTTTCAACGAAAAAGGGAGCCAGTGCGGCTCCCTTTTTTAAGACAGTTGTCAGCTATCAGCTGGCTGTACTCAGCTCCAGCTCTTCATCAGATTTCTTGAAGTCGATGGTGGCGATGGAGACACCGATTACGGTCAGGATAACACCCAGGCCGTTGGTCAGAGTTGGGTAAGTGCTGTAGATCATGATACCCGGTACGGTATTGATGATTGATCCAACGTTCAGGAACAGGGAGCCGGTAGTGGCGCCGATGCGTGACTGGGCACAGTTATACAGTACAAAGCACAGGCCGGAACACGTGGTGCCCAGGTAGAACAGGTCGAACAAGAGTGTGGGTCTCTGGACCGACCAGTTTCAGTGATCTGTTTATACAGACCCTTTTCTTAATATTGCTTCACAACCTCGTAAAACAAGACGCACTGGCAGTTCAGAACATTCATGCAGCAGGGTGAGGCATGGCATTTCTGTCTGCCTGCTGTTCCCGGTATACACCAATGCCAAGGCTGGCCAGTGCTACAGATAGCAAGGGGGTAATCAGGTTGAACAGGGCCCAGGGAGCAAAGTCCAGAACCGGCATACCCAGGGTTGCGGCATAGAACAGGCCGGCTGTTGTCCAGGGAATCAGCCCGGCGGACAGGGTGGCACCCTGTTCCAGAGAGCGTGACAGCATGCTGGGGTGGAGTCCCTTGTCAGTGTATGTTTTTTTATAAAGCTGTCCTCCGAGGATTATCGAGAGATATGCCTCTCCCAGGCACATATTACTCAGCACACCTGTCCCGATAGTAGTGGCGAGCAGGGAACTGGTTCTCTTTACACGATGGATCAAGGCTTTCAGCAGCACCTGTAATATGCCCAGCCGGTCAAGTACACCTCCCAGGGCCAGGGCAATAAGCGAAAGGGACAGGGTCCACATCATGCTCTGGATACCCCCGCGGTTCAGCAGGTTATTCAGGCTTTCCAGGCCAGTATCAGCGTGGTGACCGTATTGCAGGCTGGAAAGAAATTGACCGGTTTCTACTCCTTGAGTGGCCAGAGCGACCAGACCAGCGGCAAGGATGCTGGATAGCATTGCCAGCTCAGGAGCAACACGCATCTTGCTTAACAGGATCAGAGTGATGATTGGCAGAAGAGACCAGAAGCCGATATTGAACGAGTCATTCAGGCCGGCCTGGATAGTGGTCGCTGAGCCCGCATTGTAGCTGCCCCCTGTGAAGGACAGCCCTATGAATGTAAATGCCACCAGGGTGATCAGGTAGGATGGGGCAGAGGTCATTGACATGGACTTGATATGCTCATAGAGCCTGGAACCGGCACTCATGGCAGCGAGGTTTGTGGTGTCGGAAATCAGCGACATTTTGTCACCGAAGCTGGCTCCTGAAACCACCATGCCGGCAACGATTGGCAGGGGAATGTTCAGGGCGGAGCCAATCTCCAGCAGCACTACGCCGGCTGTTGCCACAGTCCCCCAGGCTGTGCCTGTTGCCAGTGACATGAGAGTGCAGAGGATCAGCCCTACAGGAAGAAACAGGCCAGGGCTGAGATATTCCAGACCGTAGTAAATCAGATAGGCGACAGTGCCGCTTTCAATAAAAGCAGCTACCAGCATACCAATCAGGATAAAGATGTAGATGGCACCAAGGCCTTTCTGTATGCCGTCGTTCATGCTTTGTCGTATATTCGAAAACGAGTAACCGAGCCATTTAGCATGGAGAGATACCCAGGCCAGAGAAGCGATAAGGAGTATATGAAGACTGACGTCCAGTAAACTGGAACCAATAGAAATCAGCCCGAAGATACCGCCGAAACAGAGCAGGGCCTGGTTAAAGTGCGGAGTCTCAGTTGTTTGCATGGTTTATGGAGTGAGCAGAAAAATGATAGGAGAAATAAATATACTTTCACATTGACAGGGGCGCTAATCAAAATGAGGAATTATTGATCCAGGTTCTACAAAACGTCATTTTTTCATAATTGATTCTGACTGGCTTTTTAAACAATAGTTCTCAAATTTTCACAGATCTTTTTTACTCTGTCATGTAATCGCACAAACGTTTCAGATATTTGTTTTTCTGTTGTACTGTGCTGATCATTTGTGAATGGAGCTTGCGCATTTGTGAATTCTGCTTACTTATTTTGTTGCACTCGCTTGATTCTCAATCCGGGTGCTGATTCAACAGTCACCCGGAGCTGGGTTGTAATCAGGTCAGTGTGATTTTCATATCGCCCGGTCTGATCCAGCCCTTCTGACGCATCAACCGGGCCATGAAGCAGCACATAAGGCCGGGCAGTATGATATGCAGTAATCCAATACTGGCAATCAATCCAAGGGTACTGCCGTTGTTGGCAGCACCGCAGGTGGTCGAGGAGAAAAGCACCAGCGGTGGTGCTTTAAGTGCATAAGTCACTGCCACGGCAATGGCCGATCCCATCATGTCTGAGCCAGAGGCCACAGAGTGTCAGTGAATAATGGGATTCCCAGCTGTTTGCCCAGGGTATTCAGAATGGAGCCGATCAGCAGACTGGAAAACAGGCCCAGCGCCATGTAGCTC
>JBPCXN010000285.1:0-4231 GCA_051008495.1 Endozoicomonas sp.
TCAGGGCCAGAGGTTAACGCCTCACTAACAGGCCGAATATATGATTGCAGTTACTTTTGTTTGCAAATCAACAAAACAGGCTCTTGCAAAACGGGGCGGACCATATAAGGCTCCTAGCCATCATCCATTCAAGCCAGGGCTATTTCAAGAATGGTGTGACCCCACTGGTCGTCGTGGATGGAACCCGTCTTTACCTGTAAAGGGCTGGAGAAGCAGGGGGCGTCCAGAACCAGGCTGTGAAACTCGCCATCTTCTCCTGTCGGGCAAATGCCCAGAGACTGTATTTCTTCCGCCAGCGCCGGTGTCATGATTTTTCCCAGGAAGCGGCGATCCATTTTTTCATGCTGGACACTGACAATCATGGTATTGAAGCCGGCGGCCAGCATGTCGTTCAACAGGTTCTGACGAGAGTAGCCCCATAGTGGAAAACGCGGAGAGACATTTTCTTCGTCGCAGATGCGCTCATACCAGGTTTTATGGGCTTCGAGGTCAATATCCCCGAACACCAGGCTGGTGGAATCAAACGTCTTTCTGGATTCCTGAATCACATTTCTCAGCTGCTGTTCATACATACCCCTTGCGACGTTTCGGAACTGAGCGGGAACGCTCATCAGGCTGGCCTGAGCTTCAATGATATCCCGGTGCAAGCCGTGGGAGAGGGTATTTTCACCGTTCTCGTCCAGCATAGTGAACAGTGCGGTCGGTTTCGCACCCTGTTTCTGTGCCAGGCAGAAGGCGAAGCAGGCATCCTTGCCACCGCTCCAGGAGGTGATGTAGTGCTCATTGAGTGCAGGAAAAGAGGCGGTTTTCGATTCAATCATAGAGGAAGGGGGGTAATAGTGATGATTGGAGCATGATATATGGATCACACGCCTGACAATAGCGCTCGCACAGAAGGTTTTATGATTTTGCCCATGGCGTTTCTTGGGAGATGATCAACTATCAGTAACTGCTCGGGAATTTTGTAGCTGGAAAGCTGGGTAGAACACCAGTCCCGAAGGGTTGGAAGATCCAGGCTGCTGCCCTGGGTCAGGACCACTGCCGCTGCCACCCGCTCACCCAGGCATTCATCGCAGATGCCCAGAACAGCGCACTCGCTGATGGCTGTATGCTCAATCAGCACGGCTTCGATTTCCAGGGCTGACAGCTTATAGCCCCGGCTCTTTATAATGTCGACTGATAAACGCCCCATTATCCGGTAGTAGCCGTTGTCCATTACCGCCAGATCCCCGGTCCGGAACCAGCCATCCTTGAAAGCCTGACGTGTGTCGTCTGGTCGGCGCCAGTACTCGAGGAACAGAGAAGGCCCCCTGACCTGGATTTCTCCCGGCTGGTTTTCCGCGTTAATGACTTCTCCCGGTTCCGATACCAGCCGGACCTGAACATCTGGCAGCGGCTGGCCAACGGTGGCCGGTTGTCGTTCGCCGTGCAATGGGTTGGAAAGCAGCATGCCGGTTTCTGTCATGCCATAGCGTTCCAGCAATTGTTGCCCCGAGAGTTCCGCCCATTGATGGAAAAGTCCTGATGGCAGGGCTGCTGAACCGGATACCATCAGCCGCATACGGGAAAATCCATCGATAATACCGGCTCGTGCCTGCGCCGGTTGTCTGGCTAATGCCTGAAGCAGTTTTGAGTAGACCGTCGGTACAGCCATGAAAACGGTATAGGAGACGGTGCTGATTTTCTTCAGCAGCTGTTCAATATCAAACCCGGGAAGCACGTCAACAGAGGCTCCCGCCCAAAGTGTGCAGGCCAGAATATTGATCACTCCATGGATATGGTGCAGAGGCAGGAAGAGGGGAATACAGTCATCGGCACACCACTCCCAGGCTTTGATCAGGGCCTGTATCTGAGCCTGGATGTTTTCATGGGTGCTCACCACTCCCTTGGGGTTGCCGGTGGTGCCGCTGGTATAAAGAATCATGGCCCGGCGTTCAGGCATGATTTCGGGCAGTGCCTGTTCAACGTGACCGCTGTTGGAAAGTGAGAACAAGCTTTGGTGGCCGGTGCCCGGACTGAACTGTTCAAGTGCCAGATCATCCAGCACCAGCAGTGTGACATTGAGCTTGACGCAAATGGGTTTTACAGACTCTGCACAGATACGGGATGCGATAAGGCAGCCGGGATCGGAGTCGGTGATGGCCTGGACAAGCTCAGGGTCTGTGGCGGTCATGGACAGGGGAACGGCAATGCCTCCGGCTCGCCAGACCGCCCATTGAATACTGACATAATCAGGCCCCGCAGGCGCCAGAAAGACGACCCTGGCCTGTTGCAGATCCCTGGTGCCCGACAGGGCAAGGAGCCTGGAGGCAAGAGCCGCAGAATGGTCTAGAAAATAACGGTAACTGTACTTTGCCTGACCGGAGCGCAATGCAATTCTGTTACCGTGCTGACGGGCACGGGCTATCAACTCTGGTTCTATCACAGTACTGCCGCCCTGATCAGCGTATACATCACTGAGGGGCCAAGGAAGCAGCCAAGTCCGGTATAAAAGGTTGCGGTCATGGCTCCATAGGGCACCAGGCGGGAATCCGTGGCGGCCAGACCAGCGGTCACGCCACTGGTGGTGCCCATAAGGCCGCCGAATATCATCGCCGCACGAGGGTTGTCCAGGCCGATGGGGCGGGCCATCAGCGGGGTCATGATCATCACCAGCATGGATTTAATCAGTCCGGCGGCCACACTAAGGGTAATCACCTCGGATGACGCCCCCAGAGCACTGCCCGTGACGGGGCCGACAATGTAGGTTGCCGCCCCGGCTCCCAGGGTGGTCATACTGACCGGGTCCTGGTAGCCAAAGGCGTAGGCCACTCCTGCGCCAACAACAAAAGGTGCAAAGAGACCTGCCAGCAGCGAGAACGTGCCGACAAGGCCTGCCTGCTTCAGCTCGTCAATATGGACGCCAAAGGCGGTTGCAACTATGGTCAGGTCGCGCAGCATGGCGCTGCCCATCAGGCCTATGCCGGCAAGAGCCGGGAAATCAGCCAGCCCCCTGCTGCCACCGGTCAGGCTTCCGGCCAGGGCTGACAAGGCTAGGCCAAGCATGATGGCTATGGCTGAACCGTGCAGTCGCCCTGCAGTGAGTTTGTCTGAGAGGACATTGGAAAAGTACAGAATCAGGCCGGTTACGGCAAAGGCGGTCACCAGCGAATACTGCAACAGGACCGTCAGCAGGGCTTCAGTCATGATGGTCATGGTCAGGACTTTTCCTGCTCCGCTGTGCAACAGAGTTGAATGCTGGAACCAGGATGAAACAGAAGCCTACGGTAAGGACTCCGGCGGCGATGGCTGCGGGGCTGCCTCGAACAGCTGCGAGAACATTCTGGCTGGCCGCCATGGCGACAATCACCGGGATATAAATGGCACTCCAGAACAGGATGCCCTGTTGACTGGGAGCGGCCATAAAACCTGTACGCTGCAGCTGGTGACAGACAAAAACCAGCAGCAGCATGGCCAGGCCGACACCGCCAACATTGGCTTCTACTCCAATCAGCATGCCGAGACCCTTGCCGATGACCAGCCCGGCCAGCAGACAGGCGGACAGTATCGCCGTACCGTAAATTGCCATAGGTAGACTTGCTCTGGCTTATAGCTGTATAGCAAGTTAGCACATCTGACACAGACCTGTGGGAGATAAAGCTGTTGTTTTCGGAATTGTCTCTGGGTGTGATAACGGTGATACTGACGTTCTGCAATAACAATAATAAAACAGGACAGGGCTATGTTATCCCCGGAAAAACTTCGCCAGCGCGCCAATGACCTGATGCATTATCATGCCGAAGCGGACGAGAAAAACGAGTGGACGTTTTACGTCGGCGAAATGTACGCTGATGACTGTGTCTACACCTGTGAATACGCAGGAGTCATGCTGGTTCGCTCGGCTGGCATCGATGAAATCAAGGCCACCCACTACGGGCGCGATATGGCCTATGGCTGGGAAGACTGGACTTTCCCCTACCAGGGGATCTTCGTTGGTGAGGATAACAAGGTTATCACCCACTGGATGAACCGTGGCCCGGGCGTAAGGCCGGATGGCAGCTTATATGAAACCCCCGGTGTTTCTTTCATTACGTTCAACGACGACGGCAAGATTGTCAGCCAGGTGGATATGTTTGACCTGGCGCACCAGATGCGGCTCTGTGATGAGGTTGACGCCATAGGCAAACTGTCGCCTTCCCTGAAAAAGAACTGGGTTATTCCCATGAAGCAGAAGCTGCTGGATATGCTCAGT
>JBPCXN010000286.1:0-6338 GCA_051008495.1 Endozoicomonas sp.
CACCCTTTCCGGCAGCGCTTCGCTGGCGGATTACCAGACCGCCCTGCAGGCCGTCACCTTTGAAAATACCAGCGACAACCCGGACACAACCGCCAGAACCATTACCGTGGTGGTCAATGATGGCGACACAAACAGTGCCACCAGAACCACTACCATCGCCATCACAGCGGTGAATGACGCCCCCGTTCTGACCGGCGACTTGAGCGCAACCGTTAACGAAGGCGGTGATTACACCATTCTGGCTGCCGACCTTGGTTACACTGACCCGGACGATGTCGATGCCGGCATAGCCTTTAATGTCAGCTCACTGGCTAATGGCACCATTTTGGTCAACGGCACGGCTGCCACAACCTTCACCAACACTCAATTAACAGCAGGTCAGGTGGTATTTCGTCATGACGGCAGTGAAACCACTACTGCATCTTTTACTATCAATGTTGAGGATGGCGACGAAGACAGCAGCACACCTGCAAACAGCACCTTTAATTTCACGGTTACCCCTGTCAACGATGCCCCAATTCTTAACACCACCAACGCAGTTATGCCCAACATCAATGAAGACCCGGCTGCTCCGGCAGGCGCTGTGGGCGTTACGGTTTCTTCCGTCGCAGCCGCTACCGGCAGTGACGCTGACACTGGCGGCGGTCTGACAGGAATCGCCATTACTGGTGTAAATTCACAGGGCACTCTCTTTTATTCCATCAATAGTGGTGTCACCTGGACCAGTGTTACAACACCATCAGATACATCCGCTTTAGTGCTGAGCAGCACCGCCCTGCTTTATTTCCAGTCCAATGCCAATGTCAACGGCGCCATCAGCGACGCCTTCACATTCCGCGGCTGGGACGGCACTGACAGTAAAACGGCAGGCACCAGTCATGACATCAGTTCAGAGTTGGGAGGCAGTAATGCGTTCTCCCCAAACACCAAGGACGCTTCTATCTATGTCACTCCCGTTAATGATGCACCTTCCGCAACAGACAACACTCTCAGCGTTAACGAAGACACCGGCCTTGTTCTGACCGCCGCTGACTTTGGTTATAGCGATACTGAAGGCACCACAATGGCCAGCATCACCATCAGCAGCCTGCCTGGCGCTGGCTCATTAGCGCTGAATGGTGTGGTTGTTACAGCTAACCAGGTCATTTCCAAAGCCAGCATTGATGCGAACCAGCTGGTGTTTACGCCTGCCGCCAACGAGAACGGCAGCGGTTACGCCACCTTCCAGTTCACCGTCAGCGACGGCTCGTTGAACAGCGTTTCACCAAACACCATTACGCTCAACGTCAATGCAGTGAACGATGCGCCTACAGCCAGCGACAATACCATCGCAATTCTGGAGGATGGCAGCCACACCTTCACCGCTGCTGACTTTGGATACAGTGATGTTGAAGGTTCAGCCCTGGACAAAATAATAATCACAAGCCTGCCCAGCTCCGGAACCTTTCAGCTCAACGGTACAAACGTTAGTGTTAACGATGAGATCACAGCGGCCGACATTGGCAACCTGGTGTTTACTCCTGCGGCTGACGCCAATGGCGCAGGGTACGCCACTTTTGACTTCAAGGTGAACGACGGCGCCCTGGACAGCGTGGCAGCCAACTCCATTACTGTTGACGTTACTGCCGTCAATGACCTGCCAACTGCAGCGGACAACAACATTACCATCCCTGAAGATGGCAGCCACACCTTTGCAGCCTCTGAATTCGGTTTCAGCGATACGGCTGACGGTGACAGTCTCGTCAGCGTCACAGTCACCAGTCTGCCGGGAGCCGGTGATCTCAGGTTAAACGGTGTTGCTGTATCGTTAAACCAGGTCATCGCCACTGCAGCCATTCCGAACCTGGTGTTTACTCCAGCAGCCAACACCAACGGTACGGGCTACGCCAGCTTCCAGTTCACGGTAAATGACGGCACGGACAACAGTGCTTCAGCCAATACCATAACCGTTGACGTCACCGCCAGTAACGACGCCCCTACTGGAACAGATAACACCCTCACCATTCTTGAGGACGGCTCCCATACCTTCGCTGCTACCGATTTTGGGTTCAATGATATAGATAGTGGGGACAATCTGGCTGAAATCCAGATTACCAGCCTGCCGTCTTTAGCTGGCGCTCTTGAGCTTAATGGTGTTGCAGTCACCCTGAACCAGGTGATAACGCTTGCTCAAATTCCTACCCTGGTGTTCACTCCGGCGGCAAACGCCAACGGGGCAGGCTATGACAGTTTTGAATTCAAGGTGAGTGACGGCACAGACTTCAGCGCCAGCGGCAACACCATCACTGTGGATGTCACCGCTCAGAACGACGCACCAACCGCCGCAGACAACACTGTGACGGTTGACGAGGATAACAGCCATACCTTCACGACCAGTGAGTTCGGGTTCAGTGATATTGACGCGGGCGACACCCTCACCAGTATCACAGTCACTACTTTACCAACACCAGGAACACTGACACTCAGTGGCAGCAACGTCACTGCCGGCGACACCATCACTGCTGCCAATATCAGTAACCTGGTATTCACCCCTGCGGCTGATGCTAACGGCGCTGGTTACGCCAGCTTCCAGTTCAGGGTGAATGACGGCACGACCAATAGCGTCAGCACTTACACAATGACTGTTGATGTCACGCCTGTGAATGATGCACCCGTGTTTACGGGGCCGGCTACCCTGACCGCCGTTACTGAAGACACCGCTGACCCCGCTGGCGCAACGGTGAACAGCCTGTTCGGCACCCTGTTCAGCAACCCGGAAGAATCCAGTGAAACCCTGCAGGGTATAGTGATTACGTCAGATACCTCCAACAGTAGTCAGGGCGTATGGGAATACAAGGTAGGTTCTGGCAGCTGGACGGCCATCGGCGTAGTCACCCAAAACGCAGGTTTGCTGTTGAGCAGCAGTACCCTGCTGCGCTTCGTGCCCGCTGCGAACTTTAATGGCACGCCAGATGGCGGACTTTACGCCCACGCTGTGGACAGCTCAGCCTCCGTAACCTACACCGACACAACCCGGGAGGTCTTTGACACCACATCGGACAACAACACCGAGTCCAATGTTTCCCAGGCAGCGGTACTGCTCACCACCAGCATTACTGCTGTAAACGACGCCCCAGTGCTATCAGACACCAACCTGGCGCTGCCAAACGTCAATGAAGACCAGGGAGACCCGACTGGCAGCGTAGGCATGCTCGTTTCTGGCCTGACTGGGGGTGTAACTGACCCGGAACAGGGAGCCCATGGTATTGCCGTAACCGACGTGAACAGCAACGGAACCCTGCACTACTCACTGGACAACGGCAGCAGCTGGAACGAAGTCATCGTCACAGCCAGTGATACTGCGGCTCTGTTGTTCAGCAGCGCAACCCGGCTCTATTTCGAGCCCAACGCCAATTACAATACCTATATCAGTGATGCCATCACTTTCCGCGCCTGGGATGGCACCACCGGAAGTGCAACCAGTGGCTCAACACCCACCACTGCAGATGCTTCCACCAATGGTGGTTCGACAGCCTTCTCTGGTACAACGGACACAGTGGCGCAAACCATCATCGCCATCAATGATGCGCCCAGCTTTACCCTGGTGGGCAACCAGTCCGTTAATGAGGATGCCGGAGCGCAGACCGTCACCAGCTTCGCTACCAGTATCAGTGCGAACGACGTCGGCCAGACACTCACCAGCTTCAATATCACCACCAGTAACGATGCGGCCTTCGCAACCCTGCCAACCGTTGATGTCACTACCGGCCAGCTAACCTATGAAACAGCTGCTAACTGGCATGGCACTGTCACAATAACAGTAACACTGTCGGATAATGGCGGCACAGCCAACGGTGGTGTCGATACCTCCTCAGCCCAGACGTTTGACATCGTTGTCGCCCCAGTGAATGACGCCCCAGTGCTATCAGACACCAATCTGGCGCTGCCAAATGTCAATGAAGATCAGGGAGACCCGATTGGCAGCGTAGGTATGCTGGTTTCTGGCCTGACCGGCGGTGTAACTGATCTGGAACAGGGAGCCCATGGTATTGCCGTAACCGGCGTGAGCAGCAACGGAACCCTCCACTACTCACTGGACAACGGCAGTAGCTGGAACGAAGTCATCGTCACAGCCAGTGATACTGCGGCTCTGTTGTTCAGCAGCTCAACCCGGCTCTACTTCGCGCCAAGCGCTGATTACAATACTTACATCAGTGACGCCATCACCTTCCGCGCCTGGGATGGCACCACCGGAAGTGCAACCAGCGGCTCAACACCTACCACTGCTGATACTTCCACCAATGGTGGTTCGACAGCCTTCTCTGGTACAACGGACACAGTGGCGCAAAACATCATCGCCATCAACGATGCGCCCAGCTTTAACTTGACGGGCAACCAGGCCGTTAATGAGGATGCCGGTGCGCAGACCGTCACCAGCTTCGCTACCAGCATCAGTGCAAACGACGCTGGGCAGACACTCACGAGCTTCAATATCACCACCAGTAACGATGCGGCCTTCGCGACCCTGCCAGCCATTGATGTCAATACCGGCCAGCTAACCTATGAAACCGCTGCTAACTGGCATGGCACTGTCACAATAACAGTAACGCTGTCGGATAATGGCGGCACAGCCAACGGTGGTGTCGATACCTCCTCTGCCCAGACATTTGACATCGTGGTCGCCGCGGTGAATGACGCACCGGTTCTGGACAACACCCAGAGTCCATCACTTCCGAATATTCACGAGGATGCACCTGATCCGGTGGGCAACGTGGGGCAGATGGTTTCTTCACTGCTGACGGGCGCTACGGATGTTGAAGGGGATTCTCTGGGGATTGCCGTCACTGAAGTCAGCACCCTCGGCAAGCTTTGGTACTCTATAGACGGTGGAACAAACTGGAGCAGCACAACCGAGACTGATCGCTCTGACAGTTCAGCCCTGCTGTTGAACAGTACCGCACTGGTTTACTTCCAGGGCGATGCTGATGAACATGGCTCCATTAGCGATGCCTTCACCTTCAGGGCATGGGATGGCACCACTGGCAGCAACGGCGGCGTAGTAGACGCCAGCAGTAATGGAGGGTCAACGGCATTTTCCAGCAACGATGATACTGTGTCTATCACCATTCTTTCTGTGAACGACGTACCGCAATTCACTGTCGGCATTGATCAGACTATCCAGGAAGACGTTGACGGCCTGAATACCTCACCAACCCAGGTGACTGTCACGAGCTTTGTCACCGGTATCAGTGAAGGCTTTACCGGCGCCACTACCAATGAAGGCAGTCAGAACCTTACCTTCACGGTGACCACCGATAACGATGCAGCATTCGCTACTCTGCCAGTGCTGACCAGAAGCACTTTAAATACCAGTGTTGCTGACCTGACCTACACCCTGAACCAGGACTGGAACGGTGGACCTATCACAATCACAGTCACCCTGTCTGACGATGGTGGTACAGATAATGGGGGGGTAAGTGTTTCACAACCCCAGACATTCACTATTACAGCCACCGCTGTAAACGATGCGCCCATCCTGGCTGACGACAGTCTGGCCTTCACCCATATGACGGAAGACGGTGTTGTTAACCCTGTGGGCGAGGTTGGCCGACTGGTTTCAGAGTTCACTGCAGCAGCCAGCGATATAGAGCAGGCAGACGCCACTCTGGGCGTTGCTATCACCGGTGTTAACCAGTATGTCACGCTCTGGTATGGCATAGAGAGCGATGGCTCCAACTGGGTGTGGGCCGCAATTAACAACCCCGATGTTGCCGACAACAATGCTCTGTTGCTGGACAGCACCGCCCGGATTTACCTGCAGCCCAAACCGGATGTGAATACCGGCGCCACGGCTAACCATACGCCAGGAGTCGTTGACCCGATTGCAGCGGCCATTACTTTCCGCGCCTGGGATCGCACCAACGCTACCATTAACGCCGACGGCTCCAGCAGCCTGAACGGCACTAAGTCAGACGCCAGCACCAATGGCACCACCACCGCCTTCTCAAGCTTTGAGGAGCAGGTGTCGGTAATGGTTGACCCGGTGGTGGATATCGCTGATGACACCTTCACCTTCGATGAAGACATCACCACCACCCTGGATGTGCTGCTGAACGATTCCTTTGACACCAGCGCCCAGGTCACTCATATCAACGGTGTATCCATCACCGCCAACGGTAACAGCCGCACATACACCATTACCGACCCCGGTGATGGCAACCGGGTTATTGGTGCTGTCACCATTGCCACTGACGGGCGCTCGCTGAGCTTTGACCCTGCAGAAGACTGGCATGGTAGCACCAAGACCTTCACCTATAGAGTAACCTCTGAGAACAATACCGAAGATGCTACGGTGACCA
>JBPCXN010000287.1:0-7124 GCA_051008495.1 Endozoicomonas sp.
TACTGCTGATGGAGGCTTCTGTGTAAGTCCAGTCGCTATAGACTGGCTGTAGCCTGTGAAGTCAGAAGCCTCGCCTGAGAAGGCGGGGAGTGTCACAGTGCAGCCAAAGCATTACGCAAACAGGAAAAAGCAATACGCTCCTGTTCCAGACGAAGGTTTTCACCCAGCTGGTTCTGGCGCAGAGCATCAAACAGAATCTGCTCCTGCTCCGTCAGTTCCGGAAGGTCTGCCAGAAAACGCTTACTCTGTGGTTCATCAACGCAAAGGTGCCGATGCAGTTCCAGTGTCGCCATATCCATTAACAGTGACCGGGTTTGCCGGAGGCGCCCCCGTAACTGGGATAGCATGGAAAAGCCATGAGTATCAATATCCCCCCAGTAGCTGATCTGTTTCTCTTCCAGCCAGCTCACTGAAAACAGCGAACGTATACCGTAACCCAGGCCAAAAATCACCATAGCATCCTGCACTGGCGGAAAAGCCAGCCCGTTGACCTTGTTTTCAGTGATGAAGACGCGACTGACACCCGGATCAGTAAACTGCGACAGAGGCACGCTCATATCTGATACCGGAACAGTTGAATCCAGCAGGCGAAAGCGGATCAAGGGCTCATCATAAAGCAGGCCAAACCGCCGTTCAAAGCCATTCTCGGCAATCCCGGCCACACTCCCGTCAAAGTCTTCCGGCTCCAAAGCCAGTGTCAGGAGCTCTGACAATATACCTTTATGAGATTCAATAAATTTGGTGTCTACCCCCTGAATATCCAGCTGCCGGATATAACGCTCTGGCCGTGGGTTAAGCTGAAAATACCGGCATACGCTAATGAGCTGAGGCCAGACATCAGCATATTCAAGCACCTTCCCCGGCTTACTGTTTACCAGTGGCATCACCTGCGGCAGCTGACGCCGGGTCAGGCCCACCGACTCCTGAAAGTGCTTGAAAGTCGAATGCTGGCCAATAAACGTCAGCCAGTCCTCCCGGTTTTCGAATACTATATTTTGCGGGAGTCGTTGTTGCCCAAGCTGCTGGTGGCTGACAGTACGGTATTCCAGCTGATAACCACTGCCTGTTACGGATTTAGAATGGCTGTGGAGTTCAGCAATCCATTCCCGGACTTGTAGAAACTCCTTGCCTAGAGTGCGCCCGGAAGGTGTTCTGAAGGGAATATCGAAGGGAAAAAACGCTTCATCCCGCAGCCAGCTTTTCAAAAAAGCACCGGACGACCAAGGTCGTTGGGCTTTTTTGTTGATTTCAGTCAGGGAGATCATGTTAATTCAGTGCCGGATCCTCTGTGGTGGCTGCCTCAATATCAGAACTAATGCGTTGCTGTTCTGCCAGGTATTGCTGCTTATCTCTGCGGTACTCTTCAATGGTCAGGTTCTGCAAAACTGAGTTACAGCCCCCTTCGTTGTGCACAAAATGCACGGAGCTGACATAATCCTCTATCACATGAATCTTCTGCAGTGGGGTGACAATCAGCAATTGCAGGTTGAGCTTGCGGAACAGCTCAAGCCCATAACGGGCAGACTCATCTGAGCCCCGGCCAAAGGCCTCGTCAATCATTACAAAGCGGAAAGACCTTGAGCGTTTTTCACCCCACTCAAGGCCAAACTGATAAGCCAGCGCCGCCGCCAGAATGGTGTACGCCAGTTTTTCTTTCTGCCCGCCGGACTTGCCTGCCGCATCAGAATAGAATTCTTTTTCGGAGTCGTCTTCACGATAGCGTTCAGAAGCGTTGAACAGGAACCAGTTCCGTACGTCTGTCACCTTTCTGGTCCAGCGTTTATCCAGGTCGCTCTGCCCTTCCCTGCCGTTAAACCGTTCAATTATCCTTTTAACTTCGATAAATTTGTTTTCGGCATAGGTTTCACTGTCATCCGGTGTCAGGGAATCCCCCAGGCATTGCCGCAGGTCGATTTTGAACTGGTTGATTTCCGGATCCCGGTGGTTATCCGCCACCAGGCGTATATAAGAACCTTCACTGTAATCAATGGCCGACAGGGAACGGTTGATGATGTCGATCTTGTCCCGTATGGTCTGTTGCTGGTGATCCAGCCAGTTCTGGAACATCGCCATATTATGGATGGTGCCTTCATTGAGCATCTGCTTGAAACGCTGCTCATGTCTTGGCAGGTCTTCACCCTGCAGGGTTTGCAGCATTCCGGCAAACTCTCCGGCAGAACCGACATCGGCGTCGACTTCACGGGTTTCCTGAGGGTAGTCATTTTTATAGTCGGACATTTGCCCGGTAATTTTGGAAATAAGATTCTTGGCAGTATCCTGCCGGGTATCTATCCGACTGGTCAGCCATTTCCGCATGGCGACCTGGCTGCTGTCACAGCTCTCAATAGTGATTTTTTTATCTGACAGTGCTTCCGGCTCCAGTGACTCCAGCTCAGGGAAACAGGTTTCCCGGTGCCCGGACGGCAGTTCATCCAATTGCTGCTGCGCCTGAATCCGGTCATCACGATCCCGCTCAAGCTTTGAGTTGAGATCGCCAACATCCTGCCCCAGCTTGTCCTTCAGTCTGTCCTGCTCGGTTATCAGTGCTTCCGTCCTGGATTGCCGTTCGCGCAGGGTTTTAAGAATGTCAGAACCGGCTTCCAGTTGTTGCTTTTCCTTTTCGAGGGTCTGGATCTGCACAGCTACCGGCTGCCAGTTGATATCGGCAAAGCTCTTCACATTCAGCAGCAACTCCAGTTTCACCTGGTTGCCTTGCAACGCCTTGAGGCGGACGACAAACCCCGCCTGCTCTTCAGCCGCTGCCTGAATCACCTTTTCCTTAAGCGCTCTTTCTGTCTCCAGGGCAAAAATCTTTTCCCGGTTACTCCAGCCCAACACAAACCTTGACCGGTCATCAATTCGGTAACGGTCGTCTTTCTCATGACGGCTGCCACTGCTTTTAACCTGACCTTTTGCGGTGATCGCCCGGCTCTCCCGACGGAACTCCTCCATTTTGTCGCAACAGATATAGTCAAACCGCTGGATCAGTTCCTGTTCCAGCCAGCCATAAAACAGACTGTCGGTTTTTACCGAGACTTTCCGGCTCAGGGAACGCTTGTCCACGGCATCGTGAACCGGGCGTGAAGGTTCCCGTACCCGGTAATACACCAGACGACCTTTCAGGTGGGTCTGGTTCACGTAGTCCGCCACAGACTCATAGTGCTCATCAGGTACCAGCAGGCTCAGGGCGAAATTATGTAAAACGCGCTCCGCCGCCCCTTCCCACTGTTTATCCTCTTCCCGGATTTGCAGCAGCTCACCAGCAAAAGGCAATGTCTCTTCCGTCAGGGACAGGCTTTCGCACAGGGCTTCCCGAATGGCGAGGTTACGACTGGGGATGTTGGATTTCCGACCTTTGAGAGAAGCGATTTCCTGCTTCAGCTCGGAATGCTCATCCCGCAGTTGTTTCAGGATAACCGCCTGCTCTACCTGTTCATTCTGCAGATGCGCCTGCTGTTGCTCAAGCCGCTGCTGACTTTCCCTGGCTTCACTCTGGTTACTGTAGAAACCTTCGTCATCTTTGGGCTCAGGCATATCAAGCTCACGACAGAGCTCCAGGTATTTGTCGCAGGCACTCGACAGCCTGTCACGCTCCCGCCCCAGCCGCTCAATCTGGTTTTTCAGTTCCGACAGCCGTTGCCCGCCATTCTGGTCAATAGCGCGCTCAATATCCCGCAGTTCAGCCCGCAGATCCGTTAACAACTGTCGGGCTTCTTCCAGCCTGGCACTGAGTTTTTTCTGCTCCTGCTCCCGGCGAAGGATACGCTCATCCAGCAGCCGGATTTTCTTATCGCCGAAAAACCCGTACAAAGCCTCACGACACTGGCGTAGCGAATCAATCGCCGTTTCCAGCTCCGAGTAACGCTCACAATCCTTGGCCAGTGGCGATAGTTTTTCGATTTGCTGGCGAGCTTTCAAGACGGCCTCATGGGCACGATTGAGGTTATCAAACTGACGACTGAGCTCTTCTACCCGTTCTGCCACATCGGTGCTTTCCAGCATATGGCTGCGGACAAATTCCGTCAGGTTGCCCACGGATTTCATGGACACTGTCTGATAAAGCAAGTCCAGCGCCTGATCGTTGTCAATGCCCATCTGCCGTCGGAATTCCGCCTGGTACTGACTAAAGCTGTCAAACAGCTTTAGATGCTGAATCCGTTTGAGTCGTTTTTTCAGGTCACTGATATCACTGCCAAAACCGCTGAAGTGCTTAGTGATGGTGAGCGGCTTGCGGGCGACAACATAAAAACGATCCGGTGTATTGGCATTGTCCCGGCTCCAGAACACCTGCGCCAGAGTTACCGTCTGGTCGAACCCCTCATTTTTGAAGCGGGCCAGCAGTACGCTGTAGCTGTTATGGTCACGCAGGGCTACCGCTTTGGCGCTGAGGGTGTCATCATCTTTCGCGCTTTTAAAGTAACCACGCACGTAGGACGTTAGGTTTCGCTCACGGGTTTCGGCGCCAGCCGCCTTGTTGTAGGTGATTTTCTGGCTGGGCACCAGCAAGGTGGTGAGTCCATCCACAAGCGTCGATTTGCCAGAGCCAATATCGCCGGTTAACAGGCTGTTACTGCCATCAGGCCGGGCTGTCCAGATTTTTTTATGAAAGGTGCCCCAGTTCAGGACCTCCAGGCTCTCCAGCCGGAAACCCGCCTTGCCGGTCTCGTCACTGAAGTCAAACATTTGATTCTGCATGATCCCTGTATACCTTCAGTTTTTCATTAAAGTCCGCCAGCCAGTCGGCATCCACCAATGCCTTGATGATTCTTCGCACTTCCCATGCCGGGGGATTGCTGTTGAGCTTTTTCAGGAAACCAAACTCTGTCACCTTGTTGATATGGGTGTCTATCTGGTCAAACAGCCGCGCCTCATTAGCCCTGTCCGGCAGAAAGACCCGCATCATTTCCACAATCTGCTCCCGGGACAGGATCAGGCGCGACTCGCCTCCGCCGGCATCCTGCTCCACCATTTTTTTCCGCAGGAGAACGCAGAGCAGGCTCACCGGAAAACCCAGAGGGCGACGGGCAATGAGTTTTGGCAGTTCAGACTCGTCATCGTTGATTTGCTTCAGAAAGGCATAGCCTTCCGCCTCATCCAGAACAAGGTCCAGCCCCAGGACACTGACGTAATCAATCACCCTGGCATGCAGATCCTGCAACTGCTGCCAGACTGCAGGATTAGCGTCGCGGTAGAGGACACCCTTCATCAAATGAATGACCACGATTCCCAGCGAGGCATCTTGCTCGACGCCGACTTCATCACTCACAAACCTTTTCTCCTGATTTTGGTGTATCATCATCCGCTCTTTCTGCTTAGGGCTGCTTTACCGGGTAAACAGCACTTCCGGCATCGACGCTTCTTTTTGATGGCCTTTGTCGTCTTGCCAGACAATGAGTTCCTCACGTCCTGAGTTGACCAGCGCATGATCGGACTCAGAAGCGATATGCAGATAGGCGACCACTTCACTCAACCCCTTACGAACCGGGTATTCCCTGACCAGCTCCGACAAACTGATCTGTTGACGCTTCTGAAGCGCATGGCGAATACGTGCCCGCAGTTCCCGCTCATCCACATAGTGCTGACTGTAAAGAGCGCTGCTATCAAATTCGGCCTGCCCTTCTTCCGGCACTTCGTCAATCACCGGCCTCACTGCAGGGCGGAACAGCCCTCGGGACATGGGCAGCTCAATCTCAGGCTTATAGGGCTGCAGGGTGGTAAAGAGTTTCTCCGGCGGCGGGCTTTGCCGGACGGCAATGGCGCTTTGCTCGATCTCACGGACAATCTCCATAATACGCCGGTTTTCCAGCCAGGCCTGGTCTGCCAGATAGTGACGTAGCTGCTCAACCAGTTGCGCACAGGTACTGTTGACCTTTTCTCCAGCTTCCAGCAAACGAAAGCGAATCCTGCCGAGGAGCTCATCGTGCTGCAGACTTTGCACCTCAGGCAATACCAGCACTTTTTCCAGAATTGCCTGAAGCTCCTCCTGACTGGAAGGCGACATCAACCAGCTCCAGAATGCCTTGAAGCTACGCCCCTGATCCGACTCTGTAATCGCATCCTGTTCCGAGAAAATAGTATCCAGCATCTGACCCTTGCCGCTATTGCTGGTCGTAATGCGCTCCCGAACGCCCCGGTCGAGACTGCGAAAGTTTTCTTCAACCTGCCGGAAATCCGCCAATAACTGCTTGGCGGTATCTTCAGCCTGAAGGAACTTCTCTTTCACCCTGGTAGGGTCATGAGGGGCCATCTGGCCGCTTTTCAGGCGGGCAATTTCCTGTTCAATTTCGGCTTTTTCCTGCTCAAGACGGTCAATTCTTAACTGCGGATCAGCCTCTGTCTCGTGGGCGATCTCATTCAGCAGGCGAAATACCGTGAGTAGCCGGGACTCGGTTCCGACAAATTGTTTCTGCTCAAATCCGGATAGCCACTCAATCACTTTCTCGGTAGCGGGCGTTAAATCAAACAGAGGCTCATCACCGACACTGGCAGCAGGGTAGTATTTGCGTAAATAGCCCTGCTCACCGGACGCCCAGTCATTCAGGTAGTCCCTGCCCTTGCGGGGGTACTTGTTTTCGCCGGTTGCCTCGCGCAGATGATGCAGGTAATCATCCAGTCTGGTGGCCAGCTCTTCAGCCGCTATCGAGCGCTGATTGGTGATTATAAAAGATCGATGCAGAAAGCTAATGATCAAAGGGGCGCTGTCAGCCTGCAAAAGTCGCCACGCCGGATGGCTGCGCAGCCCGATAAGTCTGTGAAAATCCATAATAGTCCAGTGGGCGGTAAGCTTTGCGGCGTTATTATGCCGTGAATAATAAGAGTTTTCGAGAATAGCGTCCATCTGCTGAAGAGCAGCGCCGCCTACACACCTGATTCAAAGAAGTTTCTGTGAGACTGCTTCGTGTGTATCGAGATCAATAGTATTTCAGAGCGTTACCATAGCCATGACCAAGCTTGAGCGAATCTCCCCGGCATAACCGGCCGTCTACCTGATGATTATTTAGTGCCTGTCCGAAAACCCTAACCCCTTGAAAATAATAGCCTGCAACCCAATATCTACATCGAAGTTTTCCAGCAAGAGTCGTTATTTACCAAAATCATGCGCAAACCTATCAATCCTCAGATGC
>JBPCXN010000288.1:0-4150 GCA_051008495.1 Endozoicomonas sp.
ATAAAGCGGCCATCTGACAGCGTTAGACTTGATTGACGTAGAATAACTATGCCTGCACAAGTCTGCCTTGCATATGGCCGCTTTATGAACCACTGAATCCGTCAAACTCATTGAAACCATGTACTAGTCCTCATCCATTTCCAGGCCTTCTTCCATTTCATCCGAGTCAACTTCGGGATTCATGCGATCCTCGTAGTTGCCTGGGTAACCCTCATCCACCGTGTCTCCTTCGCCGTCGTCCTCCAGGAAGTCATCCGGGTCTGTCTCCTCTTCTTCGAATCCGGCAGAGCCGCCTGTTTCCTGGTAATAGCCAGGGTCGTTGTAGTCCGGCAGTCCTTCGTCGGCCTCCAGGATGAGTGAGCAAAACATTAGCAGGGATCCAATCAATACAGGAATGAAACAACTGTTTCCCGAACGTCTTGGAGACATAGTGCCTGTTCCTCCTTTCGATAGATGTATGACGTCAGAAATGAATTTCAGGAGCCCGTCTGAGTTAAGACTATTCAGGCTGGAAATCCAGAGCGAACTGCTCATTCTTTCCGTGCATTCGATGAAAAAGGTCAACTGGTTGTTCGAAACCATCGAAAAACCTGGCTCGCTTTATTGGGCTTTTTTATAAAGAGTATGTTCGTAAGCACAGGCCCGACAGACTCCTGGCCTCGCCGGTGACTGTGCTTGAACGGAGCCTCTCAATGGCAGGCGGGCGGAGTACTAGTAATCGTCATCGTCATCGTGTTCTAGCTGGTCGACTTTTTCCCGGTATTCCCGCGCCTGCCTTTGCTCCGCAGTTTCAACTACTGGTGTTTCTTCTTTCTGGGCGGGAGGCTCAGTAGTATCCATTTGAGCTGTCTTTTCCGAGGAGGTGGGTTCCTCTTCGCCGGCCAGAGGTGGTGTGGGAGTTTTGGTATGTTCAGGCGCCAGAGAAGACCGGGTGGTCATGTCAGATGGCATGATGGAGGTGGTGCCAGGTGCACTGGGGGTGATTACCGAACTGTCGACCAGAATCGACGCAGAATCTACCGGAGTGAGGGCCGGTCCGGGGCGCTCTGTTGCCGGTGTATCGGCTGGAGGATTCGATACCACTGTGTTACTGAGGTCTATGCCTTCGACTCCCGCTGAAGTATTGGATGTATTCGTGTTGGTAACCTTGGCGTCTGACCAGTTTGCTTCCAGGGAGGCATTGCCGTTGATTGGGTTCAAGCCATTGGTGGCGGAATCCGCAATCAGGTGCTTGAAGTAGTTGTAGGCGAAATTAGAGGCGGTCTTGGTCGGCCTGACCACCAGGTGTCCGAGTACAAACGCCGGTACAATAGCTGTGAAGTAGAGAGCATTACTCAGGTTGACCTGTTCATAGCCCTTGTTGAGTACGTCCATGACCGCCCGGTACTGTTGATGAGTCTTGCTGTCCCGGTAGTAACTTTCCGGGTGGTTGAGGCTGTATTTGGGCAGCTCGTGTTCAACCGCATAGCTCCAGCTGCCTTTCTTGGCTGGCCGGTAGTCCATTGCCCAGTCAAGCCATTCGGCGGGACCGGCAAGACGCTCTTTGGTGTACTGGAAGTTGTTCAGGGGCATGTCATACATGAACGTATCTATCAGCATGGCGCCCCCGCCGATGCCAGCAGCAAGCAGCGCCTGTTTGACACTACTGGGGTGGTCAGAAATCCAGCCGTATCTCTGCAGCAGAGGGGTGCCAATGGCTCTGCCATAGATGATGGTAGTGGCGGAATACTGGGCCCAGTCACCGGCGAATCGCCCGGCACTGGCGTGCCTGCCGACGAAATCAAAGAGACCGTCCCAGTTCTTCATGAGTGCAAGCCAGCTGTCGGTAAAGTACTGCTCTTCATCGGGGTTGTGCGTTTCATCCAGGTACTGGTTGATATAGCTGACCATGCCATCAAGACCATTTGTAATGTGTCTGGCTGCAGGGTCCAGGGCATGGAGCATCCGTTTGGTGCCCTGGGCGCCGCGAGTGAAATCAACCACGAAATTGATGGCAAGAAAGGCGCCTACACTGCCCCAAACTTCTTTGGTATAGGCTGCAGGGCCCATCTTGGCGTACATGCTGGTGAGGGCCAGCGGGTCGATGATGGGTTGAATCAAAAGAGCTGCGGCAGGCAGCAATGACCCTGCGAACTGAAGGCCACGGTTGTTTCTGGACTGCTCTTCCCAGACTGCTGCGGCAGCACTGCCAAGCCATACGACGACTTTCTGGATCAGCTCCTCCTGGCTGCTGACGCCAGCCAGGTAGAGAATTTCATCCAGGTTTTTGGCCGTGCCCAGAATGGTCTGGATAATGTTTTGTCCATTGTTGTAGGCGATGTCATCCATTAGAAAGTTGAAGAAGTTGTATGCCATCACAGAGCCCACGTTCCTGACAGTCTGCCTGATGGCGCCGTGGGTGAGGGAACTATCGGAAAACTCTGGCACTCCATCTGGCGCCGTCTGTGCTTCCACAAGCCATTGATAGGCTACCCCGGCAGCCCTGAGCCTGGCATTCCCTGCTTCTTGGGGTTGCATGTCCCTGGTCGCGGTGTCAAGTTGGGCTTTGTCATTGGCGAGTGCCAGGTAGGCCACCAGTGTCTTTTTGGGCAGACCGCTCTTATCCCAGAAACCCTGGTCTGGATGTACTGCCTCGGCGGAAGGCGTCGCATAGAACTCCAGCACCGGTTTCAGCTTAACCAGATCAACCCGCCCGCGCTTCACCCGTTCCGCGACGTAGATAAAAAGTTTTTCCCTGGCCCTGCCCAGGCGAATGGAGAGCTCCGGTGTGGGTGTGTGTCTGGATACGGAGGCGCTGTGTCCGCTGTACAATTGACGCATCTCTGCGGGCATCTCATGAACTTCGTCAACCAGAGTACTAAGGGGTTTGCCGGAGTACTCTATATTAACAAGCCCATAGTAGGCCCGGTTAAAGCTGTCTTCATTCATTTCGTCCAGGGAAATGATTCCTCTAAAGAGGCCCTGATTTTGCAGTTTTGGGGCTGCTTTTATTGCTTCAGTCGGGACTCCGGCTTGCAGAAATCTGGCGATATGGGCCCTTGCGGAGATCTCGTCAAATTGTACCTGGCTAAAACCATGGGCTTTTATGTGTTCCTCCAGGTGCTGCTGGGTCATTCGGCTCACTGCCTGCTCTAATTCTTGAACGTCTTCCAGCAGTGATGCTTCAGCATGCAGATCGCCGGGTTCAAACCCCATCCTGTGCAGGTTGGTTCTGAGATCAGTGAGTTTCGTTTTTAGCAGCATGGTGCGGCTGCCCAGTTCGTTAACCAAGTCGATATCGACAAAGGGCTGTATGTCTTGAAGCGCTTCCTCCGTAGCAATCGCAGGTTTACCTGGATCGGCATCGGAAACAGAATGACGCTCCATTTGTGACTTTGCCCGCGTCTTCACAATTTTTGCGAATTCTTTACTTAATTCATCACGAAGCTGTTTCAACTTTTCATCGGCTTGTGCTTGTGCCTGCGCCATTTCCTGGTTGGCTCTTTGTTTGTTCTCCAGCTCCTGCTGATGCTCGTTCTTCAACTCATCCACTTGCTGCTGTACTACCGCTACTTTCTCTTCATACTCCTTTGTTTGTGTTTGTCCCTCCTCTTTCAGTCTGGTAATTTCGTCCTGAAGTTTTCTAGTTTCCTCTTGGTCACCTGCTGGCGCACCGCCGGCTGCAGTCGCCTGTTGTTGGCTGTGTCTTAAGTCGTCGAGTTCTCTTTGCACTTTAGCCAGCTCTTCTTTGTTCTTATCGGCTCTTGTGGACTCATCTCTGGTTTTTTGCTGTTCACTTTCCAGGGCCTGTTCGTGAGTCTCGGCCTGTTCATTTGTCCGTTGTTCTGCTTGCCGAGCGTCCTCCTGGAGTTTACTCACTGCCTTTTCTTTCTCGGTGATCTGTTCCTTCAGCTTTACGACTTCCCCTTCCAGTTCTTTTACTCTTTCAGTGGACTGGTCCTCGGGAGGGGCGGCCTGTTTTTCATCATCCATCGGCTCATCTTTTACGGCTACAGGTTCAGGGGGGCTCTCTCTCAGCCTTGTCAGTTCTTCTTCTTTGGTGGCCAGATCTGTCTTGAGTTTCTTCATTTCATCTGTCATTTGCTCTTGTTTACGTGCTAGAGCATCATCTAAACTTTCCTCCTGCTCTGCCTCCAGTGCTGTTCTAGCT
>JBPCXN010000289.1:0-2900 GCA_051008495.1 Endozoicomonas sp.
TGACCCATTGACTCAGTTGGTCCGTTTTGTTTTTCGCCCGTGCCACCACCGCTCGGGCACCATGAACCAGGAGTGTTCGGAGGTATTTGTCTCCTCGTTTGGTGATGCGCCCCAGGCGTACGACACCGCCCGGACTGGAACATTTGCATGTCCGGTACTGTTGCCAGCACGGCGGTGGCTGTCTGGGCTCCGACGCCAGGAATGGCCATGATCTTCTGTGCCTGTTCGGACTGCCGGGCGCTGACCTTGATCTGACGGTCATAGGCGAGAATGGCTTCATTCAGATCAAAAATCTTCTGGAAAAGGTCGTTCAACATGGAGCGGACATTCCATGGCAAGCCGTTTTCGGCATCCTCCAGAATGAGGCGGATGCACTTCTGGGTCGGGTGTCGCCCCTGAGCCATCACGATACCAAATTCGGAGAGCAAGCCGCGTAGCTGATTGATCAAAGCGGTTCGCATATGGACAAAACCCTGTCGTATGCGATGGACACACAGCGCCGCCTGTTGATCGACACTTTTGGTGGGCACAAAGCGCATATTGGCGCGGCCTACTGCCTCGCAAATGGCTTCAGCATCGTTACTGTCGTTTTTGCCGCCCTGCCGATAGGGAGCAACCCGTTTGGGGGCCATAATACGAACGTCATGCCCCAGTTTGATAAACTCGCGGGCCCAGTAGTGAGCCCCGGAACAGGCCTCCATCCCGATCAGAGCCGGAGGCAACCTGGCAACCTCAGCTCATAGGGACGACATTAAGCGCAGTCCATTGGCACGCAAAGCCTACAGCGCGGACGCAGCGAGCCATACATTGGTAATACGGTGTATGGCTGGGTCGATGAGATTTTTGCGGGCTGTGGTCATTGAGGCTTCCGGTGTGTTGAAAGTGATTTTGTTGCTACTGGAATAAAAGTAGTTTAATTGGTCAAACCAATTTATGGGTGTCCTACAACAACACTAAAACTCACTTTCACTTCTAAAACTCAACCCTAAAACTCACTTAGCCCTTCCTCCAGAAGATGGGAGGCAAGGCTGTGACGCAGAGAATGAAGGATGACCTCCTTGTTAATTCGACATTCCTTGACTAGCTTTCTCATGGCCCTTTGGGGTAGGGAGCGGTTCATGGGCTTTGGAGCCTGGTGTTTTGCTTCCCTGTCCCGACCCTGAGGAAAAATCCAGCGAGCGTTTCGATGGGTTTTCCAATGGGTTCGCAGGGCAGCGAGCGCTTGGGCGGGTAAGGGTATGTAACGATCTTTTCGGCCCTTGCATGCTCGCAGGTGCACCCTCATTCTCTTTGAGTCAATATCGTTGACCGAGAGATTGAGTGCTTCTCCCAGTCTCAACCCCATGCTGTAGGTGGTGAGAATAAAGGTGTACACCTGGGATTCCCGGCTGGCTCTTAACAGCCGGGTGATCTCTTCCGTGGTGGGGATGTCAGGCAGGCTTCTGACAGAGGGTGGCTTAACGATATCAATGAACGCCCATGTACGGTTGAGGACAAACTTGTAAAAGAACTGAATACCGTTGCGATCTGTCTTTACAGTGCTCCAGGAATGGCTATCGATCAGGTCAGCGAAATAGATTTTCAGGTCGTTCGTGGTCAGGGTATCGGGGCAGCGTTCAAAGTAGGCGGCCAGTCGTCGTAATGCTCGGCTGTAGAGGTCGATAGTGGATTGGCTTTTGCCCTGAAGTTTGAGGGCAGTCAGGTGTTGTTGGTATAACTGCTTGAAGCGTTTTTTTCAGTTGAAGTCATGATGGTTCCTGTTATTCGGTCACATCGGTATTAATGTGGTCTAAGGAATTATGAGATTAAATCAGTTTTTGTCTTCTTTGCCGCCGCGTAGCGGCATGTTTTCAGGAGAGATTCGATGAAACATCACGATTTGTTTAATGACAAGTCTAAGCTTTATGAGTCATCACGACCAACCTACCCTGATGAACTATATAAGCATCTATCAGATTTATGCTCATCGAAAGAGAAGGCTTGGGACTGTGCATGTGGGAATGGCCAAGCCGCAGAAAACTTATCTTCAATATTTGATAAAGTAGTTGCCACAGACATTAGTGAGCAACAAATTAAAAATGCTAAAAATATCAATAATGTTGAGTTTTCAGTTTCGTTAGCCGAGAACACAGAATTTCCTGATAATTCATTTGATCTGATATGTGTTGCTCAAGCATTGCACTGGTTTAACTTCGAAACATTCTGGCCAGAAATAAAGCGTGTACTTAAGCCAAACGGGATATTCTCTGCATGGGGTTATACTTTGCCAACTATCTCAGATGAACTGGACTCAATTCTTCAGGAGTCAATTTATGATGTGATTGAGCCATATTGGGCACCTCAAAATAAATTGCTATGGGATCACTATGAGGATGTTGACTTTCCATTTGTAAAGATAAATTCACCTAACTTCACTATGGAGGTTGATTCGAACCTCAACGAGTTCTCAGATTTCATTCATACTTTCTCTGCTACCCGTCTCTGTATGAAAGAACAAGGAGATAGATTCTTTGAAGTTGCATTTGATGCCATATCGCAGATATGGGGTGATATTGAACAGAAAAAAACCATTAGCTTAGGCTTCACCTTCTATGCAGGAAGAATGAAAACATAAGTAGTCCAACAATTGCTTTTTTCTTCGGCTAGCCCTTAGGCTGAGGGCTACAGGCAGAAAAATGTATATTTTCAATTGTCGGACTACTTAACACATATGAGCTCCGTCTCCGTCAAGGGCAATAACAATACCCTTAGCGGAAAGGCCAATAAAAAATAAGATCATTATCAATTCTATACCCAGGATGAAGACGAGAAGCTTGACGCCTATGGTTTCCAGTCGTTGGGGCTGATGGCCATGGCTGCCCTGGCCCATGATCTACGGGGCTATTCCATGGGATGCCAGT
>JBPCXN010000290.1:0-49455 GCA_051008495.1 Endozoicomonas sp.
ATTCAAGGTTGGCTGGAGGTACTGGCCGAAGGTGACAATATCGACATTGATGGCCCGCAGGTCATCCAGGGCTTCCTGAATTTCGTCTTCCGTTTCGCCCAGCCCCAGCATGATGCTGGTTTTGGTCAATACATCGGGGCGGTATTTTTTAGCGTGCGCGAGAACTTCAAGCGTCTGCTCGTAGCTGGCCCTGGGATCCCGTACCGGGTGAGTCAGTCGTTTAACGGTTTCCACGTTCTGGGCAAACACCGAAATGCCGCTGTCCACCACGGTTTCCACATCAGAGAGGACACCCAGAAAGTCTGGTGTCAGCGCTTCGACATCGGTGTCAGGATTCACTTCCTTGACCCGCTTGACCACTGCCGCGTAGTGTCCGGCACCACCATCTTCCAGATCATCACGATTTACGGAGGTCAGAACCAGGTATTTCAGGTTCATCAGCTTGACGCTGTTAGCCGTGTGCTCAGGCTCATCCTGATCCAGCCAACCCTTTGGGTTGCCGGTATTCACTGCACAGAAGCGGCAGGCACGGGTGCAGACATCGCCCATCAACATGATGGTGGCAGTGCCGGAACTCCAGCACTCATTGATGTTGGGGCACATGGCCTCTTCACAGACAGTACTGAGTTTGTGCTCGTGAACCGTACTTTTGACTTCCTTATATCGGGTTCCGTACTGGGCCTTGATACGTAACCACTCAGGCTTGCGCTTCAGGGTTTTGGGAGTGTCAGCCCCGTGACTGGCCTTGATGCCGTTCTTGATGGCTGTAATGCCCTTGTCGTTGACAAACTTGGTGCCACTGCTCACCTGAACCACAGGAATCAGGTTTTCACCGTTCTCAGTGTTGCCTGTCATGTCACTATTGGTAGACATACCCCGCCCCTGTCTTTAAATGGCATTGTCGTTAGCATTCCTGCTGACTGTTCTTGCTATTTTTCCGCCAGCTATTATCGCTCACTCTATGAGCCTGATTATACCCAAGTTCATCCATCAGGCACTGTAACAGTCTGTCGCTGACCTTCTGGAAGTCCGGCTTCTCGACATATTCAGACAGCTGGGTAACAGCCTGCCCCTGGTATCCACAGGGATTGATGCGTTCAAAAGGCTCCAGATCCATGTCCAGATTCAGACTCAGGCCATGATAGGAGCGCATTTTCCGGAATCTTAGTCCCAAAGCTGCAACCTTGGCTTCGCCAATATAGACACCGGGCGCCTCAGGTTTTGAATAAGATTCAACACCATAGCCAGCCAAAAGTTTAATTATGGCATTTTCGATCGCCGTCACCACAGCACGGGGCCCACCGCCCGAGCGTTTGACGTCCATCATCAGGTAGATAACCAGTTGTCCAGGACCGTGATAGGTCACCTGCCCACCCCGGTCCACCTGAACCACCGGTATGTTACCCGGATTCAAGACATGTTCCGGCTTACCCGCCTGTCCCTGGGTGAATACAGGGTCGTGTTCTACAAACCAGAATTCATCAGCCGTATTTTCATCACGCGCTTCGGTAAATTGTTTCATAGCCTGCCAGACCGGCAGATAAGGCAGCCTGGCAAGCTGTCTGACAACGAGACTTTCTCCCCCTGGTAAAGTCCCCGTCATTTACAGAACCATCTGTACCCGGCCACTGGCCTTCAAGTCTTCATATATCGCTTTCAGTTGCGGCTCTCCGGTACACATGATGGTTACCATCACAGACGAAAAAGTCCCCTTGCTACTGGGCTTGACGCGATAATTGCCGTCGTAGTCTGCTGCATGCTTTTTGATTACATCACAGACAAAGTCTTTAAAATCAGGAGCCGCCTTGCCAAGGACACGGATCTCGTAGTCGCAGGGAAACTCAATTTTGGGGGGTTGCTGTTCGGTCATTTGCAGGTCACTAAATCAACAAAATACAGGTATACCCCAGGACAGTCGCTCCGGGGTATTAAGCAATCAGGAGAACAGTCCGGTGACAAACAGAACGATGCTGTCCCAGATGCGCTTGAAGATGCCACCCTGATCAACCGGCTTCTGGGCCAGCAGAGGAACTTCCCTGACAACTTCATCATCACGCATGACTTTCAGGGATCCCAGTCTCTGGCCAACGGTAACTGGCGCTTCAATCTGGGGATCAATATTCATCACAGCTTTCAGGCTTTTGCCGGTACCCCTGGGCACAGTGACAATCAGGTCCTGGGCAATAGCGACGGTGGTTTCACTTTCTTCGCCTTTCCAGACCCGAACTTTTTCCAGTGCCTCACCGCCTTTTTTGATGTTGACGTTCTCGAAGAAGCGGAAACCGTAGGTCAGCAGTTTCTGGGTCTCTTCCGCGCGCTGCTTCTCACTTCTGGCGCCCAGGATGACGGAGATCAAACGTCGACTGTCTCTTAGTGCCGTTGCCGCGAGACTGTAGCCAGTGGCTTCAATATGACCGGTTTTCAGGCCATCCACGTAAGGGTTGGACCAGAGCAGACGATTACGGTTAGCCTGCCGACGCAGAGGAGTGCCGGTTCGTTTGTCGACACCGTACTGATAGTACTTCTCGGCATAGAGAGGGTAGTACTCAGGGTAATCCTGGACAATGTGCCGGGAAAGGATCGCCATGTCCCGGGCGGTAGAGTAATGATCGTCAGCAGGCCAGCCGGAAGAGTTGACGAACCGGGTATTGATCATGCCCAGCTTTCTGGCGGTGTTGTTCATCAGCTGGGCGAAAGCATCTTCACTGCCGGCAATGTGTTCCGCCAATGCGACACTGGCGTCATTGCCGGAAACGATGATGACGCCTTTCATCAGCTCTTCCACCGGCACCCGTTCACCCACTTCGATAAACATGGTGGAGCCGCCCATACCCCAGGCCTTTTCGCTGACCAGCACCTTGTCTTCACGATGGATATTGCCGGCAGACAGTTCCGCTTCAGCAATATAGGTAGTCAGCATTTTGGTCAGACTGGCCGGATGCATGGTCTCGTCCGGATTCTCGGCGGCCAAGATCTCGCCGCTGTCAGCA
This sequence comes from Endozoicomonas sp., assembly GCA_051008495.1. GTDB lineage: Bacteria > Pseudomonadota > Gammaproteobacteria > Pseudomonadales > Endozoicomonadaceae > Endozoicomonas_A. The sequence goes on from JBPCXN010000290.1 coordinate 2,991, forward strand.
TCCATAAGGATAAAGCTTGTCGCGGCGATTTTAGGCGCCGCAGGGATCAGCGCGGTCGTTTTGGCCTGTGCCAGGCCTGCGGAAAGGCATAGCGTCATGGTTGCCAGCCCGATAATACTTCGAACAGGGTTCAGCAATTTGCTCATCTGGGAGTCTGCTCTGAAAAATGTTATTACGGGTCATTATAATGATCCCGCACAATGAGTTTAAGTAAGACTTGATACAGCCTGTAAATGTTTATTCCCCTACCATTTCATACACCAGGTAAGGGGGCTCAAACTCGCCTTCTCTGAGACGATCCAGCAAATCCTCAAGGTGTTCAGGTGTCTGTACTGGTCCGATACGAACGCGGTAAATGGGCTCAGGCTCTTCATCACCTTTTACCACCTTGACTTTGGCAGTGATAACTTCACCGACCTTACGCCGGAGCAACTGGGCGTTATGATAGTTTTTCAGTGCCGCCAGCTGCAGGAAAACCTGCTGGTGCGGACCTGCCACCTGAATGGCGGCAAAGGCCTCTATATCAATTCCCTCGACCAGCACCTCAGCTATGCCTTCATCAGCGAAGCCCAGCTTCCTGGCAGCAGCATAGGACAGGTCAATCACCCGTTCACCGACAAATGGCCCGCGGTCATTGACCCGCACAACCACCGAACGGTTGTTGTCCTTGCGTGTCACCTTAACATAGGAAGGCAGCGGCAGGGTCTTGTGCGCAGCTGTCATACCATACAGGTCGTAAATTTCGCCAATGGCCGTCTGCTTGCCATGAAATTTTGTGCCGTACCAGGAAGCGAGGCCTTCCTCGGTATGACCGTTAGCTGTTTTCATTGGCGTGTAAGTGACGCCGTCCAGGGTATAGGGCGAATCTTTCAAAGCGCCGTTATGAACACTGGGCACTGCATCCGGAATCTGGCTGACATCCCGTTTCTCGCTGGGCGGCCCGTCCTGCTTCACCGTTGCAGTACAGCCGGCAAGAATCATCAGGGTAAAGGCCAATAAGCTGGTCTGGCGGGCTCGAATGAACAATTCCATAAGTGTTCTAAGAATTAGATCTCTTGTACAAAAACAATTACCGGGGCAGTACACACTGCCCCGGTAATATCTCTCTATTCCGTGCAAAGCGCCAGCTGACTTGTTCAGGTCCCGTTTTCAGAGACCTTTGGCTTGCGCTTTTTCTTGGGTACTGAAGCCTTATAGCCGGACTTCACTTCCTTCGCCAGTTGGTGGACAGCCATGGCGTAAAGAGTGCTGCGGTTATAAGTGGTGATGACCCGGAAGTTTTCCATTCCCAGCCAGTACTCAGTGCCTTTATCACCTTCCAGCTTAATAGGCGCTGCCTTGGTAGCGGAAGGCAGGACACTGACCGCTTTCCAGCCGCTTTTTTCCAGCTGCTTCAGAGTCTTCTGGGGTCTCACCGAAGAGGTCACCACCTTGTCGTAAGTGGTACCCTGAACCCTGGCGCGACTGGCAATAGGCCTACCTGCCTGCCAGCCATTTTCCTTAAGGTAGTTGCCGACACTGCCAATGGCGTCTTCTTCCTTCTGCCAGATGTCAGACTGCCCATCGCCGGTAAAGTCCACGGCATAAGCCCTGTAACTGGAAGGCATGAATTGAGGAATGCCCATAGCGCCAGCGTAAGACCCTGTCAGGTCATAAGGCTCGAACTTCTGTTCACGTGCCAGGATCAGGAACTCTTTCAGCTGCTGGGTGAAAAACTTGCTGCGGGGCGGGTAGTCAAAGCTCAGCGTTGACAGGGCATCCAGCACCTTGAAGCCACCGGTCTGTCGGCCATAGTAGGTTTCCACGCCAATGATGGAAACAATAATCTGGGCGGGCACGCCGTACTGCTTCTCAGCCTTGGCCAGGGTGTTTTCATGGGCCTTCCAGAATTCCAGCCCCTTAGTCACCCGCTCATCGGTCATGAAGATCTTGCGATAGTCTTTCCACTCAAGGCGTTTCTCTGCCGGACGACTGATCAACTCCAGCACACGATCCGACTTTTTCGCCTTGCTCAGCACTTTCTGCAGCTCTGCTTTGGAGAATTTCTCCTGCTTCACCAGGTCATCGATGAAGGCTTTGACTTCAGGCCTTTCATAGGCATAACCAGCAGGTTTTTCTATGACAGCAGGCTTTTCTATACTGTCCCCAACCGGTGCGGCCATGACTGAGCCGGCTGCAAGGCAGCCAGCCATTGCAGTTTTTATAAATTTTGACAGGAAGCTCATCTTTCATATCCCCCGGGTACTGCCTGAGGACGCTGCCAATGACTGTAGGCAAAATAATTCAGCGGCAGCGCCTAACTGTTCTTATCCCAAACATCTGTGACGAAAGCGGGATTATTTCCTACTTTACAGTAGTCATTGATCGACAACTACCGGCAACTTGTAAAGCTTTTTTCAAGAAAGGTGCTTATCAAACAATCAATGATTCAGGTCAGCGGCCCTGCCCCAAAAATGTTTTATGGGTATGAACAGACATCAACATCCCAAAGCCTGCCAGCAGTGTCGCCAGAGAGGTTCCGCCCCGGCTGACCAGGGGCAATGGCACCCCGACCACCGGCAACAGGCCACTGACCATGCCGATATTGACGAAAATATAGACAAAAAACGTCAGGACAATGCTACCAGCCAGCAGGCGTCCGAACAGGGACTGGGCCTTAAGGGTAATAACCAGGCCCCGGCCAATAATCAGCGCATAAAGTCCCAGTACGACCAGGCAGCCCATCAGCCCGAATTCTTCCGCCAGGACAGCCACAATGAAATCCGTATGGCTTTCCGGCAGAAAGTCCAGGTGGGATTGTGTTCCCAATAGCCAGCCTTTGCCGTAAATACCACCGGAGCCAATAGCGATTTTAGACTGAATAATATTCCAGCCCGCTCCCCAGGGATCACTTTCCGGTTTAAGGAAAGTCAGAACCCGCTGCTTCTGGTAATCCAGCATAAAGAAGTTCCAGAGCGCCCAGATGGAGGGAATGGCCAGCATGATGGCGGAGAAAATCAATCGCTTGCGCAGTCCGGCCAGCAGCAGAACGAAAATGCCCGATGAGCCAATCAACAGCGAGGTGCCCAGGTCAGGCTGCTTGGCGATCAGCGCTACCGGAATACCGATCATCACCAAACAAACGACGATATCTTTGTATGAAGGGGGCAGTGGCCTGCGGGACAGATAGGTGGCCACGACAATAGGCATGATCAGTTTGATGATTTCTGACGGCTGAAAGCGAATACCGGGCAACTGAATCCATCGCTGCGCGCCCTTGGACTGAATACCCATGAACAGTACCCCCAGCAGCAACACAACACCGCCCAGATATATCCACGACGACAGTCGCATCAGCATCCTTGGGGGCACCTGGGCAATCACCAGCATCCCGGCAAAGCCGATCAGCATATAGACCGCCTGCCGCATCACAATATCAAGATCTCTGCCACTGGCACTGTATAAAATGAACAGTCCTACGCCACAGAGCAGCAGCAGAAAACCGATCAGCATAAAATCGATGTGCCAGCGTTCAGACCAGAGAACGTCCCGGGCAATACCGTCGCCGGAACCCAGCTGACGGACAAAATCCTGACCAGCCATTACTGTTCAGCCTTCTCATTTTGAGTGAATTGTTCGGGGAACAAGCGGGGCAACAGATAATGATCTATCACCTTGCGAGCCACGTTGGAAGCCCCGTTGCTGTTTTCCACAATCACGGATACCGCTATCTGGGGATCATCTACCGGGGCGAAAGCAACAAACAGGCTATGATCCCGCTGGAATTCCTTCAGTTTCTCCGCATCGTATTCCTCTCCCTGGGGAATACTGACCACCTGGGCCGTTCCAGTCTTGCCGGCCATGGTGTATTTCAGCCCCCGGCCAATCCGCCAGTGTGCCGTGCCCCTGGGGTTACTGACCACATCAACCATGGCGTCAATAACGAACTCCCAGTCTGACTCATCACTTATCTGGATATCATGGCCCCATTCCGGGCTCTGCAGTTCCGGGATATCTTCCTTCACCAACCTTGGCTGAACATGCTCGCCCCTGTTGGCAATAAGAGTGACAAATTCCGCCAGCTGCAATGGAGTGGCCAGCATATAACCCTGGCCGATAATGGCGATAACCGTCTCACCCGGGTACCAGGGCTGGCCATAGGCTCCCCTTTTCCACTCCCGTGAAGGCAGCAGTCCCGGACGCTCCTCACCGATATCAATACCGGTGCGCCGGCCCAGACCAAACTGGCTGAGAAACTCGTGCATCCGGTCTATGCCCAGCTTGTTCGCCAGGCTGTAATAGAACGTATCGTTGGACCGGTAGATGGCTTTGCGCATGTCCACCCAGCCATCACCGCCACGATTCCAGTTCCTGAAACGGTGGTCACTGCCCGGCAACTGGAAATAGCCCTGGTCAAAGACCCGATCCTCAGGGGAAGCCACGTCATTGGCCAGCAGAGCCAGAGAGACAACCGGCTTGATGGTGGAAGCAGGCGGGTACTCCCCAAGAGTGGCACGATTGTACAATGGACGTTCAATATCCGTATTAAGGCCATTGAACGTGGCGTAATCAATGCCGGTAACGAACAGGTTAGGATCAAAGGCTGGGTTACTGATCATGGCAAGCACGCCACCGGTTTTCGGATCCATGGCCACTATGGCACCACGACGCCCATCCATCGCCTCAATGGCCGCTTTCTGAAGCTCTGTGTCCAGATACAGGTTGAGGTCCTGTCCGGGCTGCGGGTTTACCCGGTTCAGAACTCGCTGGACCCGCCCCCTGGCGTTACTCTCCACTTCCTGGTAGCCCGGTTTACCCAACAGCAGGGACTCGTAGTATTTTTCGATACCTATTTTGCCGATGGTATAAGTGCTGCTGTACAACGATGTGTCAAGATTTCTCAGCTCGCGGTCATTAATCCGCCCAACATAGCCGACACTGTGTGCATAAATATCGCCTTCAGGATAATACCTGACCAGCTCGGCGTTGACTTCCACCCCGGGCAGGCGAAACTGGTTAACCGCTATGCGGGCAATCTGTTCTTCATCAAGATTGAACTTCAGGGGCACGGGTTCAAAGGGACGACGACGTCTCAGGCGTTGTTCAAAACGGCTGATCTCATTCTCACTCAGAGGAACCAGCTCACCAAGCTCTTCGAGCAGCTCGTCAAGACTGCTGACTCGCTCCCGGACAATAGCCAGGTTCCTGCTGGAACGGTTCATTGCCAGCAATCGGCCTTGATTGTCGTATAGAAGACCACGCACGGGGGGAATGGTTTGCAGGACGACCCGGTTCTCATCCGACTGGGTCGCCAGCTCGTCGTAACGGACGACCTGGAGATAGAAAAGCCTGGAGATCAGTCCCAGGACAAGCAACACCATGAAAAACAACGCCAGCCAGACCCGGGTCCGGACAATCCGTTGTTCCGCTTTGTGATCCTTTAAGGTATTAACTGGCATCGGGTCTATTTGTGATAGGGGTGATGTTTAAGAATGCTCCAGGCACGGTAAATCTGTTCGGCCAGCACAACCCTCACCAATGGATGGGGCAGGGTCAGAGGCGACAGCGACCAGCGCAGGTCGGCCCTGGCCGTACAGCTGGGATGGAGGCCCTCAGGCCCTCCCACCATAAGGCTGACATTCCGGCCGGACTGCATCCAGTCGCTCATCTTGTCCGCCAGTTTTTCTGTGGTCCAGGGCTGCCCCATGATCTCCATGGTCACCAGCAGATCCCCCTGGCCGACAGCACTCAACATCTGACCGGCTTCTTTTTCCCGGAGACGGACAACATCCGCCCCCTTGCTTCTCCGGTTGAGAGGAATCTCAACCAGATCCAGCTTCAGGTCCGGGCCCAGACGACGACTGTATTCTTTATAGCCGTCCTCGACCCAGCCCGGCATTTTCGAGCCGACAGAAATCAGTCGCACGCGCATCAGGACGGCTCGACAGTCGCTTCAACCGGTTTGCCAGTTTCCCACAGACGTTCCAGATCATAGAACTGGCGAGTAGCCGGCAGCATGACATGCACCACCACGTCACCCAGGTCCACCAGAACCCATTCGGCCTTGTCTTCACCTTCCGTGCCCAAGGGCCGCACACCGTGCTCCTTGCACTTCATGATGACATTGTCCGCCACTGACTTAACATGACGATTGGAAGTACCGCAGGCAATGATCATGTGATCAGTGACACTGGTCAGCTCCGCAACATCCAGGCAGGTAATTTCCTGTCCCTTCATTTCTTCAATTGCGTCGATAGCCAGCTGCTTCAGTTCATCAGATTGCATAAATAGCTTTAAGAACCTGTCTCTTTAATTAATAAACATTCATCGAAATGACAGAGGAAAGCCTGTATCGCTTGCGATCAAGGCTTTCATCCATCATCTCCTGTGCGGGGTCTGACCCGCAATCCGTTATTTCCGGATGTGACCATCGCCCATTACTACGTATTTCTGTGACGTGAGCCCTTCCAGCCCAACCGGTCCCCGGGCATGTATCTTGTCCGTGGAAATACCGATTTCAGCACCGAGGCCGTATTCAAACCCATCCGCGAATCGAGTAGAAGTATTAATCATCACGGAACTTGAGTCGACTTCACGCAGAAAACGGCGCCCGCGACTGTAATCTTCCGTAATGATGGAGTCCGTATGGTGCGAGCCATAGCGATTGATGTGGGTAATCGCCTCATCCATCTCGGTGACCACTTTTATGGACAGGACTGGCCCAAGGTATTCCGTCACCCAGTCTTCTTCGGTGGCGGCAGTGATATCAGGCAGGACACGGCAGGCCTCAGTACAGCCACGCAACTCTACTCCCAGCTGCTGATAACGGGCCGCCAGTTCCGGCAACAGGGTTTCCGCCAGCGACTCATGCACCAGCAGGGTTTCCATGGCATTGCAGACACCGTAGCGATGGGTTTTGGCGTTGATGGCAATTCGCACCGCCTTGGCCTGGTCAGCCCGGTCATCCAGGTAAACATGGCAGATACCATCCAGGTGTTTGATCACCGGCACACGGGCATCACGGCTGATGCGTTCAATCAGCCCCTTTCCGCCCCTTGGCACGATGACGTCAACATAGTCAGGCATACTGATCAGGGCGCCAACGGCCTCACGGTCAGTTGTTTCTACTACCTGTACAGTGGTACCGGGCAGGCCAGCGATTTCCAGCCCTTTTTTTACACACCGTGCAATGGCCTGGTTAGAGGCGATGGCCTCACTGCCTCCCCGCAGAATCACAGCATTACCGGCTTTCAAACAGAGGCTGGCGGCTTCAATGGTGACGTTGGGACGAGACTCATAAATAATGCCAACAACCCCCAAAGGTACCCGCATACGCCCTACCTGAATGCCACTGGGAACGTACTTCATGTCATCAATAGTGCCCACAGGATCCGGCAGGGCGGCTACCTGGTGCAGGTTTTCAATCATGGTGTCGATGCGGGGAGCGGTTAGCTCCAGACGGTCCAGCAGGGCTGCGTCCAGCCCCTTCTTACGACCGTTTTCCAGGTCGCTGGCATTGGCCTTTTGGAGCTCTTCACGAGCGGCTTCCAGCTGTTCGGCGATCGCCATCAACGCGGCATTTTTGGCGCTGGTGTCTGCCCTGGCAATCTCTGCAGCGGCTTCACGGGCACTACGGCCCAGACCGTGCATATACTCTATTACTGACTCTGTCACTGCATTCTCCTTCCTGTGAGCTTTTATTCTGAAAACAGGCCCTGCTAGGAGCCTGTCGGACTTACGACAATTTCGGCCTAAATTCCAGAAAGAACGGCCAAATTTTCCGATGAATTCGATTAAATAGGTCAACTATTCGCACGAATCCATCGAAAAATTTGACTCGTTCCACTGAAATTTATGCTCGAAAGCATAAGCCCGACAGGCTCCTAGCCTGTTTTATTCTCACAGCTCGCTGGCATTAAACGCCCATTATAACTTGCCAGTTCACAGGAATGCACCGCCTGACAGAAAACCTTATTCGTCAGCAATCGGCATGGTGAACTCAAAGATGGTGCCGCCTTCCTGGTGCCTCTGGAAACTCATCCGCCCGCCATGGGACTGGATAATGGAATGGCACACAGACAGACCAATGCCCATGCCATCCGGTTTGGTGGTGTAAAAGGGGGTAAAGAGCTTTTCCTCGGCATCATCCGCCAGTCCGTAGCCCCGGTCAATGACGGAGACTTTCACGAACTGTTCATCCTGTTTTTCCGCCTTCACCCAGACACCGATGTTGCGTGTCTCCATATCGGTCATGGCTTCCATACCATTGCGAATCAGATTTAACGCCACCTGTTGGATCTGCACCGGATCAACCTTGACCGGGGGCAGGTTGGCCGGCACGTTCATGTGAATTTCCATGCTGTTGTTCCGGGCATCCACTTCCGCCAGCTTGACCGTGTCGGCTACGAGCTTGGCCGGATCAACCCGTCCAAGAACGTGATCTGGTTTTTTCACAAAAGAGCGAATGCGGGAGATAATTTCCCCGGCTCTTCGCGCCTGGACATTGATTTTATCCATGGCTTCATAAACGCCCTCGTCAACAACCTCCTGCCGACTCATCATCCTTTTCGCGACCTGGGCATAGTTGGAAATGGCGGTCAGCGGCTGGTTGACCTCGTGGGCAAAGCCCGCAGCCATCTCGCCCATGGTGCTCAGACGGGAAACATGGGTCAGTTTCTCTTTCTGCTGTTCCAGTTCATCAAGGGCTTTCTGCAGGGCGAGCTGGTTTTTCTTTTTTTCCGTGATATCCCTGAACACCACCACAGCACCATTGGGCTGCCCATCCTCCATGATCGGCGTACAGGAATAGCTCACTGGAAAGGAGCGGCCATCCTTATGCCAGAAAGTCGCATCATCAACACTCTTGCTGACGCCTTTGTTCAACGCCACCTCGATTGGGACGAGATGCTGACTCCGGGCCCCATTGTCTGCTTCTCCCAGCATCAGGGCAATCAGGTTGGCGTTGTTCAAAGTCTCCATCGACCAGCCGGTCATGATCGCCGCAGCACTGTTGGCGAAAGTAATATGTCCCTGGCTGTCGAGACCAAAGATGCCTTCGTTCATGCTTTCCAGGATTCTCGCCTTGTCGGCTTCCAGCTGGCGATTCCGGGCAGAGAGCGCCTGTTCGAGACGGTGAATCTTCAGCTGGGTGTCGACCCGGGCGATGACTTCCTCGGCCTGAAACGGTTTGGAAATGAAATCCACGGCACCGGTTTCCAGGCCCCGGACCTTGTCCCGGGTATCATCCAGCGCAGACAGGAAGATGACGGTGATCTTGCTGGTTTCAGGGTGTTCCTTGAGCTGCCGGCAGACCTCGTAACCATCCATGCCCGGCATCATGATATCCAGCAGAACCAGGGCAGGCTTGGCCTTGTGGGCGATCCGCAGGGCGCTTTCACCATTCTTGGCAATCAACAGCTTGTAGCCACGGCCACTGAGGGTTTGTAACAGGACCTGCAAATTGGTCGGATTATCATCCACCAGAAGAATGCGTTCGACATCTTCTACCGGTTCGGAAGGAGCTTCTGCCAGGTACATCTTTAGCAAACTCAATGATTGACTTCTGGGAATAGCATAGCCTCATCCAGACTGACAGTCCGGTATCAAACTGACTACACAACAACAGCCGATGCTGAAACGGCATTCTGCCAGATTTTCCCGGCCTTTTCCCAACAAGGGGATTTCATGATTCAATACCAGGATTCCCAAACACCCGGATCCCATGTATGAAAGTACTGGTCATTGGACGCACCGGACAGGTTGGTCACGAAATCTGCCGCCTGCTGGAAGAAAAAAATATCAGCTTCGACGCTCCCGGTCGTGACGAACTCGACCTTTCTGAGCCGGATCAAATCCAGGCCTGTCTCCAGCAATACCAGCCGGACATGGTGCTGAATGCCGCTGCCTACAACAACCCGGTTCAGGCCGAAAACGAACCCTCCCGCTGCTTCAGTATTAACCGCGATGCCGTCGCCGAACTGGCAGATTGCTGCAACCGGCTGGGTATCATACTGATTCATGTCTCCAGCTACCGGGTCTTTGACGGCAACAAGCAGGACTCATACAGCGAAAAAGACCAGGTCAACCCGGTCGGTGTGCTCGGCACCAGCCGGCTACAGGCTGAACAGCAGATCCGTGAACGCTGCCCGCGCCATATCATCCTGAGACTGTCCTGGATCATCAGCTGCCGGCGCCCGAACATACTGCGGCGCCTGATGGACCAGATGACTGCCCACAAAGAGGTCTTCGTGACACCGGACCAGCTGGGCTGCCCGACACCCGCCGATGACGCCGCCCGGGTGCTGATCGCCATACTCCAGCAGCTGGACACGGGCGCCGAACCCTGGGGAACCTACCATTACGCAGCCACGGAGCCTGTCTCGGAGAGCAGCTTTGCGGAAATCGTCATTGCCGAAGCATCGCAATACCGGGAGTTGAAGCTGAGGAAGCTGGTCATGGCGAAGATGGACTCACGGGAAGGCATCAAGCCACCGGCCAATGCCAGCCTTCACTGTACCCGTATCCTGAACACCTTTGGCGTACACACCCGGCCATGGCGCAGCGCTCTTTCCCGTATCATCAGGGAGTATTATCAGCCTCCTGAGCTTCCCCCCGCACAAGATGACGCGTTCGCTCCTGATAAGTTAAGCCAAACCTGATTATGCAGTCTGAACTTCCAAGCCTGCCGGTTACGGATATTCTCCCTGAACTGGCTTCCACTCTGATCGACCATGACCGTGTAGTTCTCCAGGCTCCTACCGGTGCCGGCAAAACCACCCTGGTGCCTCTGTATCTGCTGCGGTCCGGAGCTGTTGACGGCCGTATCATCATGCTTGAGCCAAGACGACTGGCGGCATCTGCTGCCGCAGCGAGAATGGCCGACCTGATTGGAGAACCGGTCGGTGAGACTGTGGGCTACAGGATGCAGCTGGAAAGCCGCGTCAGCGCCAGAACCCGCATAGAGGTGGTCACAGAAGGCATTCTGACCAGAATGTTGCAGACCGACCCGGAGCTTTCCGGGATCTCCATGATTATCTTTGATGAATTCCACGAGCGATCCCTGGCGGCAGATCTGGGATTGGCACTGACACTGCAGAGCCAGGAGTGTTACCGGGAAGATCCTTTAAAGCTGCTGATTATGTCTGCCACCTTACAGGCAGACAAACTGGGCAACGCCCTGAACGCACCGGTAGTGGTCAGCGAAGGTTTCAGTTACCCGGTCACTGTTTACTACCGTGACAAGCCCATTTCCGACCGAAACTTTCATTCAGTCTGCAGTGAAGTCAGCCGCACCATCCTGACAGCCGTAACAAACGAAACTGGTTCAATACTGGCATTCCTGCCGGGGGCTGGGGAAATCAGGCAGGTGGAAAAGCTCCTGAACGACAGAAGCCTTCCAGAGAAGGTGACAGTATTGCCACTGTTTGGTGAGATGTCACTGCAACAGCAGCGTCAGGCGATCCGCGCCCCCGAAGATGGGAGTCGAAAAATTGTGCTGGCGACGAATATCGCAGAAACCAGCCTGACCATTGCAGGCATTAGCGTTGTTGTCGATTCCGGGTTGGTGAGAAGAGCTGTCTACGATCCCGGTAATGGCATGACCCGCCTGGAGACCCGAAGACTGACCCGAAGCAACGCTGATCAGCGCAAAGGCCGGGCCGGCAGGCTGGAATCAGGAACCTGTTACCGGCTGTGGTCAGAATCGGAAGATGACCGGCTTGAACGCAAGGAGACGGCCGAAATTGAAGAAGCTGACCTGGCGCCACTGGCATTGGAGCTGTGCAACTGGGGAGCAGCCAGTCCTGACGAGCTGTTCTGGCTGACACCTCCTGCACAAAGTCGTTACAACGAAGCCATGGAGCTGTTACAACAACTCCAGGCTGTTGAACAGTTATCGTCAGGAAGTATCCGCATTACCGGCCATGGTACGAAAATGGCGCAACTGGGTACTCATCCACGCATAGCCCATATGTTGCTCACTGCTGCCGCACATAACAGTCTGGAAACCGGCTGCAGGCTGGCTGCCATACTGACCGAGCGGGATCTGTTACGTGGTGGACAAAATCAGTCTGCCGACATCAGTCTGCGCATGGCATTGTTTGAGAACAGTGCCGGCGCTGACCAGGGAAATCTCCATCGTGCCAGGCAACTGGCGAAGCAGTGGCAAAGAAGACTGGGCAAGTCTGCATCAAAAGCCATTGATCAGCACAGTGATCTCAGCCATCTGCTGCTGGCGGCTTATCCGGACAGGGTGGCCCAGAGAAGGGGGCTGTCAAATCACTATCTTCTTAACAGTGGCCAGGGAATTGAACTGCAGCCGGATGACCCACTGGTTACCTCTGAGTACCTTGTGACTCCGGGACTGGGCGGTCACAGCAGTCGCACCAACGCCAGGGTATTTCTGGCCTTCGCCATTGATAAAACCGCTATTTATGACCAGCTCACCGAGCAAATCCGGGAAGTTGAGCATATTAACTGGGATGAATCCCTGGGCCGGGTATCCGCAGTAAGACAGGATCGCCTGGGAGCACTGGTGCTGGAGCAGCAGAACATTGCCAGTCCTGCCCCTGAAAAACTGTGCAAAGCCCTGCTTTCCGGCGTCTGCCAGTCAGGTCTGAACAGCCTTCACTGGGATAAAGAGTCCCGCCAGCTCCGGGAACGAATGCAGTTTCTTCACCGGTTCAATGAGGCGATGGAAACACCTTTGCCTGATGTTTCTGAAAACGCTCTTCTGGAAACATTGGAAGACTGGCTTGGCCCGTTTATAGAGGGCATGACCCGGCTGGAGCAGTTGAAAAAGCTGTCCTTGAAGGGTGTGTTGCTGGCCATGCTGGACTGGCCAAGCCAGCAGTTGCTTGAACAGGAGGCACCGGCTCACTGGCAGGCACCGAGTGGCTCCAGTATCCGCATTGATTACAGTAAACCTGAAGAGCCGAAAGTCTCGGTTCGATTACAGGAAATCTTCGGGTTGACCGACACACCGGTGATTGGCTTCGGCAGACAGCCCATGACCATAGAACTGCTGTCTCCTGCCCACCGCCCGGTACAGATCACAAGGGATCTGAACAGCTTCTGGAAAAATACCTACCAGGAAGTGAAAAAAGATTTGAAGGGCCGCTACCCTAAACATTACTGGCCTGATGACCCCATGACAGCTGAAGCCACCCGATTCACCAGACCAAGGCGCTGAGTTCGCTAGACTAGGAGAAGAAACCAAGCTTTCAGGAGCAATCCATGGCCCGCCCCCTTTATCCTGTCACACTGGTCAACAAGCACTCACTGAGCAGAAACACTGTTCAGCTGGATTTCAGGATGGATGGGGATTCCGGCTTTGAGTTTATTGCCGGTCAGTTCATTCAGTTCCATATTCAGCAGGAAGGAAAGCTCCAGAAGCGCAGCTACAGCATTGCCAACTCCCCTGAGGCTTTCAGCCGTGACGGCATCCTGGAAGTGGCTTTGAGTTTTGTTGACAACGGTCTGGCATCGCAGTTCTTTGCCCAGGCTGAACCCGGCCTGGAACTGGTAATCGGCGGCCCCTTTGGCATTCTGACTCTTCCCGACAGCCACAGTGGAAAGCTGATTCTGGCTGGAACCGGCACCGGCCTTGCTCCCTACAGAGCCATGCTGCCTGATTTGAAGCAACTGGCACAGAATGGAGTACCCATTACGGTCATCATGGGAGTCAGAAAGCGTTCCGACCTGATTTATGAAGACGACTTCAGGGAGTTCGCAGACTCAGTTCTCAACGCCAGCTACCGTGTCTGTTTCAGCAGGGAGAATGGCCTTGATCCTTCAAGGGATGAGCATCCGGGTTATGTCCAGAATCAATTTGCAAGCCTTGAGCTGCAGCCAGAAACCGATCTGGTTTATCTTTGCGGCAATCCGGCTATGATCGACGATGCCGCAGAAGTTCTGAAAAACATGAGCTTTGGCCCACGGCAGATCAAACGGGAAAAATATGTCTACTCAGGGCATTAGTAGTACTCAGCCTGGCTTCATTTGATAGTTTCAGTGCTTGAGCTGAATCTATCAAATGGAGCCACGCGGAGTACCATACCCTGACTCACCAGCCTGGAAACGCTCAAGCAACATCACAACGCTGACCCAGAACACGCCCAGCAACAGCCCTGCTGCCACATCGCTGAACCAGTGCACGTTCAGAACCATGCGGGAGGTACCCACCAGCAGGATCAGGCTGTTGATCGTGCCATAGAAAACCACCTGCAGGAACAGTGACAGCTTGCGGGAGAAACAGAGGCTGAACAGCAACAAAATATAGGCTGCCTGGGCCGTATGTCCGGAGGGAAAGGAAAACGGATCCAGGTTCTCTACCGCCGCAGGTCTGGGCTTGTCGATTCCCCACTTCATTAGCCACAGCGTAACCTCAAGGCCGGCAAATCCCAGCAGCGCAATATACAGCTTCTGTATTCGTTGCTTGAACCAGTACCAGAGCAGCACCGAAGAGAATGGCAGCCAGAGCGTCACCAGACTTCCCAGCCAGGTCAGTATGCTGAAAATACCGTAAATCAGCTGGCTGTTCAGGATGCCGACCTGTGCCTGGAAATACGAGTCGAGATCCCGCAGCTGGCCACTGATATCCAGGGTCGTCAGCATCGCCAGGCCAAAGTTACTGAGCATCAGCAACAGCGTCGGAACCAGCAGAGATGAATAAACCTGGCTCAGGTGGCGGTCCAGGTGGTAGATAAACAGGGCCCACAGGAAGGATGCCAGAACAATAACTCCCGCCACCAGCATCACTTCAGGGGGTAACTGTTCAGTCAGCGCCAGGGCAGTCCCTGTGAGATAGCCAGGCATCATGTAAAGAATGGCCCATGGGATAGCAGACAGCAGGTTCACGCTATAAAACTGCCTGGGAGACATATCGAGCATACCGGCAACCAGCGGCATCACCGGGCGAATAGGCCCGACAAACCGCCCCAGAATGATGCTCTGCACACCGTATTGATGAAAAAAAGTCTCACCTTTCTCCAGCCAGTCCGGGTGACGGACAAACGGCCACCAGTTTTTGATGTTGCGGTGAAACTTGAAGCCGATCAGGAAACTGACACCATCACCCAGCGCTGCACCAGAATAGGCCCAGAGCAGCATTGGCAGAGGCTCCAGCATACCGCTGCCGGCAAGCACACCCAGAGCAAACAGCATGGCGACACCGGGCAGAAACAGCCCAAGGCCAGCCAGTGACTCCAGAAAAGCCACCAGGGCTATAACCGGTCCCAGCCATTGATCGTGATCATGAAGCCAGGCCTGAAGAGGCTCAAAAAAACTCAAATCCATATTTCGGCTACACGCTTTTTCCGACGCAATGATATCTGCGCCACTATACCAGCCCTTATAACAGACCTGGGTACTGATGTTTATGACTAATGTGGCCCTGTCAGTTTATAATTTGCTGAACTATGGCTAGCAGTCTGACCGAGGGCAAGCAGGCTTATGACACCGGAACGTTACCAGAAATTCAGGGCCGTCCTTGATCGCCGCCAGCCCGACCTCACCGTTCTGACAGACCAGGTGCATAAAAATCACAATCTCTCCGCCATTCTCCGTACCTGTGACGCTGTCGGGATTCCGGAAGTACACCTGACCCAGCCAAAACTGGGCTACCGGCAGTTTCGACGCCGCTCAATGGGGAGTCACAAGTGGGTGAATGTCAGGCATCATGATGTCGTCAAGCAGGGCATTCAGCACCTGAAGGAGAAAGGCTTTCGAATATACGCCGCGCACTTCTCGGAACAGGCTGTGCCGTTCCACCAGGTGGATTTCACCACTCCCTGTGCGCTCATCCTGGGTGCCGAGAAAAAAGGTATCAGCACAGAAGCCGCCAACCTGGCAGATCAGCATATCATTATCCCCATGCAGGGAATGGTAGGCTCTTACAACGTTTCAGTGGCTGCGGCAGTCATACTGATAGAGGCGCAGCGGCAAAGGCAGGCCAAGGGATTGTACGACAATCCTCGTTTGAACAGTAAAATCTATCAACCGACACTGTTCCGATGGGGCTATCCGGAGCTGGCCCGATATTGTGACGACCGGAACCTGGAATACCCTGAAATCAACGACACAGGCCAACTGGTCAACCCCTCAGACTGGTATGCCAGAATACAGAGCTGCCGCAATTGATCGGGAGATAAGGAGCACATATGAGCCAATTACTGCAGGAGCTGCTTGAGTTGCTGAAACTCGAACAGATCGAAGCCAATATTTTTCGGGGGCCAAGTCAGGATCTGGGGTTTGGCCGGATCTTTGGCGGCCAGGTAATCGGGCAGGCCCTGTCAGCTGCCCGCCAGACGGTATCGAACGACCGTCATGTCCACTCCTTTCACAGTTACTTCCTTCGGGAAGGCGACGCCAATCTGCCCATAGTCTACGATGTCGACTGCATCCGCGACGGTGGCAGCTTCAATACCCGCAGGGTGGTGGCGATCCAGAAAGGCAAACCTATCTTCAATCTGTCAGCCTCTTTCCAGATAAAAGAAGACGGCTTTGATCACCAGGATGATATGCCGGAGTGTCGGGATCCTGAAACGCTAACCTGCTGGCAGGAACAAAAAGAACAGTTCAGGGAACTGGTTCCGGAAAAAATGAGATCTAAACTGCTCGCTGAGTCGCCCATAGAAATACGACTCGATGAGCCTGAGAACCCGCTGACCCCAAAGAGACGAGCTCCGGTTAACAAGGTCTGGTTCAAAGCGGCTGGCAAGATGCCTGATAACCCGGGGGTGCACAAATACCTTCTGGCTTATGCCTCTGACTTCAATTTTCTGTCGACGGCGCTTTACCCCCACGGCGTCACTTTCCTGGATCCGCGTATACAGCTTGCCAGTCTGGACCATGCGATGTGGTTTCACCGCCCCCTGCGCATGGATGAGTGGTTGCTCTATTACGTAGACAGTCCTTCCGCCAGTGGCGCCCGAGGTCTGGTCAGGGGGCAGATATTTGATCTTCAGGGTCGTCTGGTAGCATCAACGGTTCAGGAAGGGCTGATCCGACAGAGAACCAAATAGGCCATTAAAGAGCTAACTCTTTCTGCGTGTCGGTAATAACAGGCACGCTCAGCTCTGCCTTCGAAGCATTATTACCCTGTCTTATAAAAAAAGGACTTTTCAGATGCATATACGACTGAAGTCGCTATAGTAGGCGATCGAAAAATTTAGGTTCGCATAAGGCTCCTGGATGACAAAAATTCTGAAATCCTGTCTTTTTTCCCTGTCGCTGGCACTCTCCAGCCTGGCGATGAGTGCCGACAGTGCTGTGTTTCTTCAATACCATCACGTCAGCAACACAACGCCCGCTGTTACCAGTGTGACACCTGAGAGGTTCTCAGAACACCTTAACTACCTGGATGACAACGGCTTCACCGTAAAGCCCCTCACCAAGGTGATTAATGCTATTCAGCAGGGCGAAAACCTGCCGGAAAAAACGGTCGTGATCACTTTCGATGACGCTTACCGGAATATTTACACCAATGCCTTTCCCCTGCTTAAAGAGAAAGGCTGGCCTTTCACCATCTTTGTCAGTCCGGGACCTGTGGATAAAGGGTTCGGGAGTTTCCTGAGCTGGGACCAGATGCGGGAAATGAGCAGACACGGCGCAACCCTGGCCAATCACAGTCTGAACCATGATCATCTGGTGGAACGTCTTGCCGGAGAAAGTGAAGAACTGTGGCTGGAACGCGTGCGAAAAGATCTTGCACAGACGGAGTCTCGTATCAAAGAGATGACCGGGCAAAGCGTCATGATGCTCGCCTGGCCTTTTGGCGAAACAACGCCAGAACTGCGTCAGCTGATAGACGACACAGGTTATGTTGGTTTCGGGCAGCAGTCCGGAGCGGTGGGCCCGCTCTCCGACTTTACACGGTTGCCACGTTATCCCATGGCAGGCAATTTTAGCACCATGGCTCAATTCAGAACCAAGGTAAATACTAAGCCCTTACCGCTAAAACAGCAGCATCCTGATTCAGCCCTGATTGACGAGGATAACCTCAAACCTGGACTGGAACTGACACTGGCAAGTGAGGGCTTTCAAAAGAACCAGCTGCGCTGCTACGCCTCCGGTCAGGGTGAAATAGCGGTAGAATGGCTTGATGAGGATAAAACCCGTTTTATAACCTCAGTCAGCAACCCACTGCCGGTTGGTCGAAGTCGCTATAATTGCACGGCGCCCTCCATCGACGGGCGAACTTATTACTGGTACTCACATCAGTGGCTTAGACTGACGGAAGACGGCAAAGCGATCGACTGATTAACCCGGGAAGCACAGTGACGATAAAAAGCCTGTTTCTCCGCCTTCTGCCAATCTGTCTGTTACTTGGCGGCTGTTTTTTCGAGGACACTGCCAACAAGCCGCCAGCACTGACACCAGAGCTGGAAGCAGCGAGAAACAAGGCCATGGTGCTCTGCTCCGGCTGTCATGGGCCGGAAGGCATTGGCACAGCCGACTTCAATCCCAACCTGGCCTGTCAGAAAAAGGTGTACATGGTCAAACAATTAAACGACTACCGGGAAGGAAGAAGGAGCAACCATATACCTATGGTCAATATTGCCAAAATGCTTTCTGAAGAAGAGATTGAGTTGATCAGTGAGTGGTATTCACTGACTAATTGCCCATAAAAAAACAGCTACCAACCGGTAGCTGTTTTTTTAGTTTCTCAAGTATTTTCTAGTCTGGCTTGATCTTTCCGTTCATATCAAAATCTTCCCAAAGCGCCCATTCCTGTCTAACCTGATCATTTTCTATCTTAATTTCCTTGACTTGATCTTTGATTTTATCCCACTGCTCACGAAGGGACTCTTTATAGGGCTCCATTCGACGACTAGTCAGCAACTTATTCACAACTTCCTCAAGTTGCACATCAGCTCTGTCAGGAACCATATATTTAAGGGATTTTTTTAATGCTCTGGCTACTTCCCTATCGTAGTGATTTCGATAAGTAATTCCCGAAGCTGTATCACTAAATAGTTCATCGTTAAAATCTGCAGCACCAGCATTAACCATCACTGAATCAAGAATAAAATCTATTCCAATACTGGAGCTGCCTTCTTTCGCTAAATTCAGTCTTGTTGACAGCTGACTCCTTACATCCTCAAACACTCCTTTCGCAGTTCTCACTTTTGGTGCAGCTTCCGAAGTTGTGAACCCTTGACCGTCATCAAACATATTAACGCCTTCAAGAGAAACCTCATCGCCTGAAGAGTCACCTTCAACGCGATTACCATCCCCCGGAAGATGCTTTGAGTATGACAGGCCACTCAGTTCCGGGCTGGTACTCAGTTTCTGTATCACTTCCCGGAGAGTAGGCGCTGACAGGATGTTCATGGCATGATCAACTTTTTCCATGGTGCAGAAGGCATCTTCTCCGGTCTTATGACTTATCCGCAAGTCACCATTTGGCCTTACTCTGCCCGAGGCAATTCCCGCTGCGACCAAACTGGCCTCAACCAGAAATTTTTTCTCTGGCTCCGACAGCATTGAAAGTGCTGGATACTTATACTGAGTAGTAATATGAAGCATCTCATCCAGCGTACGCCCCATATGCTGATGAAGCTTTTTATTGGTATCTAACGTTAATGCATCCACAAGAACCTCAGCTTCTGCTTTGTATCCTTGCTTTTCTAATGAAGCAATCAGGGCAGAAGGACTTTCGAAGTTTGCAGTGACAGTATCTGCTGCTTTTCCACTGGCCTCCTCTTCAGACATGCCTGTGGACATATACTTGTTTACCAGATCATTAAACTGTCTGACAACTGCGGAAAAAACGGCAACTATCGCCCTTTTTGGAGCCATCAGCTTAGAGAAAAAACTACTGAAGGCCGTTGCAATTTTCTTCTTTAATACAGCTCTGCGTATAGGTCTGTGCAACTCCTTGGGCAGGACGTCCAGTATATCCTTTACATACTCGGCATCTGCAGTTCCAGCTCCTATCGAACGCTCTAACCTTTTTGCCACCTCTTCCTTGATTTCAGTAGCCAGCTTTTTAGCACGAGCCTTCTTTGATGCATTTGGATCTACAGTAATTTCTGTGCTGCGAAGGACTGGGCCACTATCGGCTTTAGCCACACCGCCATTTAAAGCAATGGTATCACCCGTAGTAACAACAAGCTGATCTGGAGCGAGAGAAACAGAAGTCCTGGTTTCAGCAGTCGCCTCTTGGACATATTCAGGATTTTCACTGGTTGTTTCTGACACCATTTGATCTGATGAGCTGATAGAACTTTCATCAGTTATATCCTGGTTATCAAAAAGTTCGAATACATCATCATCTTCAGTGGGAAAGTAATAATTTAAGACTGATTGGGCCCAGTCACTTGGACTGACAGAAGCTTCACCATCGCCAAACACTGGCAAAGCGTCCTGGTATTTAGGTTCACTGCCATAGCCTTCATCATCACTAGATACGGAGCCTTTACGGGGCAAGATAGAAGAATCATAGTCGTTAAGCGGTGTTTCAGCTTCACTGGACAAGGAAGGAGGTCTTGATGAGAAACCCTCATCAGTCTGGGAGGCATCTCTCTTCAGGATAGCTTTGCCTTCAGCAGTATTACCACTTTTAACACGAACAGGCAGATCGTCCTTGGTTTTAATCTTATGCCCAGTATTGTTTTTCCCAACAACAACCTCCTCCATTTCATGCTCACCTGGTTGAGAGTGAATCGCTGGCCCCCTGTTATTAACACCACCGGTGGAACTCATGTTTTAAGCCTCCCTGCATACTTCAAAGAAATTTCTATGTTCAGCAATTGTTGAATTTATTATAGGTAAGAATAGATACACCCATTGCTAATCAGCAAACACTATTTACAAACATTCAAACCCATTAAAAATCAAGCATATAGCAATTGGAAATATTAAACTTTCTTTTCAAAATCAATAGCGTCAGCCTGACTGACACCGCTGTCAGTGATCTCCTCTTGATTCCCATGGGATACTGCCCTCCATAAAAAAACATTCCCAGTCAAAGGGAATCAATTGCCCACTGGATAAATAAGGAGATTGTTATGAAGGTACCGAATGGAACAGCACGGCTGACTCCGGAATATCAGAAACTCCCAGATGACCGTAGTCATACTGCACAAACTAGCCCCCCATCTTACAAAAAGTCTCAGGGTGTCACTTCCCCAGTGCCTTCTGAGTCCAATCAGTCAGCAACTAACAGCGCTACCAGTGCTGGCCTGCCTCAGACAAGTACGGCAGCAGAGGGGAAGCGCGCAAAAAATGGCTGGCTTGGCCGAGGGGTTGCAGGTCAAAAAGCAAAGGTCTCAGCCAAGGAGGATACCTGGACAAAAAAAGCTACTGATGCAGCCAGGCCCATTGGTGACTTCGCAGTTAGAATTGCCAATGGAATAAAGTACGTTGGCAGTGGTTTATTTCGAGCTATCAAGGCCACTCCCAGCTTTGTCAAGAACGATATCCCAGAAGCCTTTCGTGAGTTCACTATCCGTTCAAAAGTCATGGGTAAGCATGTGGCTATTGGCGGTTTTTCCGGGTTAGCAACTGGCGCAGCAGTCAGTGTCGCTCTGGCGGGTCCTGCGGCCCTTGTTGCTGGTCCTTTTGGAGTAACTCCTGCCGCTGTGCCGGCTTTGTGTGGCCTATCAGTAGGTGTAGCCGTCGGTGCCATGACCGGATACCATGAGGGCAAGTCACAAGTTCGCAGACGCCGTCAGGAAAAGTCTTCCCAGCTGCCTGTTAATGATCAGTATTCATACCAAAGCACGAGTACAACGGAACTGAGAAAACAATTTGATGTTGCTCACAAAGAAGGTTATGAAGTGATCATAAAAGATGGCAATAATCTTCTGGGTTTGAAAGATAAATTTGTTTAACGATTAAAGGGGCTCGCAAGAGCTCCTTTCTATTCTATCCCTACCCATCGCTTTCCTTGATAACACTTTAATAACAACTAGTTTTAAAGATAGGGCTAAGCAATTTAGCAGTCGTGTTTTGAGTTTTCCTTGCAGTGGAGCCTGCCATGAATGAGCAAACCGTCAAAAAGCTGGCGCTGATTATTACCGCCAACTGTACCCGCCAATCCATCATCGAAGAAAACTGTGCCCAGGGGAAAATCTCCCAGGAAGATTTCAACAGCTTCAACAAACAGATGTCCGACAAGGTTTATACTTTCCTGACTTACCTTCTGCACAAGCCCGCTGACGAATACTCAGTGATGATTGAGGAACTTTCCAAGCATTATCCTGAAACCTGGGCCCTGCCAGAACTGGACACAACGTTCACCCAGACCGTCAGCCAGAACCACACATCCAGTCAGCAAACATCCCTGCCTCATTAAAAAGCCGTAGGCGGGATGTCATACAATTTTCCCGGCGAGATTGACCTGCAACCATAATTCATTACTTCGCCGGGTCGATATATCGGTCTTATCAACATAAAACCAGCTTCCTGAAGGCATTGAATCCATGACAAGATTCATCACATCGCAGTGGAAGGCCGTCTACCTGTTATGGATAACACTGATGATTACACCTTACTCCTCCAGCTCAGGCTCTCCCGACAGTTCCGGCAACTTCATGTCGCCACTGTCCGGGCTTCTGAACACATTCAAAATCCCCCACGATCAGACTTTGAAATCCATGACAGAAGCTTCCCAGGTCTGGCGCCGGAAACCCGGTCAGGAACGCTGGGAGATGCCGGAAGTCAAACTGGGCAAGACCGAGCACGACACCGTACAGAAATTCCTCAATCAGCTGGGGCTGGTTGATGAGCTGATGCCGGAGTCCGCAAACTACCACTATGCACTGCTGCTGGGAGCAACTGTCCCCCGGATGGAGAGGCGACTGAACCATCTTGCCAGCCTCTGGAAAAAAGGCGTTCGCTTCAAAAGGATTATCTTTCTCGTCGGACAGAGACCCCTGGCAGATGGTATCGACAAGGTGGATACACTGATTGCACGAACCATAGGCAAGCAGGCTACAGGAGAAAGAGCCAACGCCGCCCGCCCTCTTACCGAGACAGAAGGAGCCAAGCTGGTCTTTGAAACATCCGACCTTCCCCCTGCCATGCGTCTGGTTCCGGTAGAGTTTGTCGACACCCCAAGAACCTGGCAACACGATCACTGGCAGAGAGCCAACACCCGCGACACGCTCAAGCAATGGCTGGGCCGGAAACCTGAACCGGGAAAAACCCTGGTGATCTCAGACCAGCCACACGCTTTTTACCAGGCCGAAGTGGTCAAGCAGGAACTCCCGGACAGCTTTGCCGTTGATGCGGCAGCGCAGGAATCAGACCCAGATACCCAGCTCAGCATTTACCTGGATGCACTGGCACTGTGGCTGCACAACCGGCAAAAGAGAACATCCCGCTACAATTGATTCTCTCCCCAGCTGGGCATGAGATTATGCTCTATTCCCAGCTGATTCATAATTCGGGCCACAACAAAATCCACCAGCTCATCAATAGACTCAGGTTTGTTGTAGAAGCCTGGTGCAGCCGGCAGGACTACGGCGCCCATTCGGGTCAGTTTCAGCATATGCTCAAGATGTATTTCCGAGAGAGGTGTTTCCCGGGGCACCAGAATCAGTTTGCGTCTTTCCTTCAAGGCGACATCCGCCGCACGCTGAATCAGGTTATTACTGGCGCCACAGGCGATAGCTGAAAGCGTACTTGTACTGCAGGGACACACCACCATGCTGCTGGGCGCACCACTGCCTGAAGCTACTGGAGACATCCAGTCTTCCAGGTCAAAAACCCGGATCTGTCCTGGCTCCGACCGGGTATAGGAGGACAGGAACGAAGTCATCTCCTCTAAATCATCAGGTACCTGTACACGGGTTTCGGTAGCAATCACCACACGGGCTGCCCGGGACATCAGAAAGAAGACTTCGACGCCCGCTGCTGTCAAACACTGTAAAAGTCGCAGTCCGTACTGGGCTCCTGAAGCACCGGTTATGGCAAGGGTTACTGGTTCAGGCGACATTGATTCCCTGTTTCCGTTATACATCGTTTTTTTTATCCTGCAGTGCTTGCACCAGTCGGGCATGAATACCTTCGAATCCACCATTGCTCATGATCACCAGCTGATCACCAGAACGGGCGTTAGCTGTCAGGTATTCTATGATCGCCGACGTAGAACTCATGATCCGAGCAGGAACAGAACTGTTCTCCGCAATATCTTTCAATGGCCAGTCCATATCTTCCGGCTGATACCAGATGACTTCGGAAGCCGCTGCCACGGACTGTGCCAGTGTATCCTGATGACACCCCATTTTCATGGTATTGGAGCGAGGCTCAATCACGGCAATTATGCGCTGTTCCTCGTCAGCTCCCAGGTTTTTCTGCACTCCTTCGAGCGTGGAGGCTATCGCTGTGGGATGATGGGCAAAGTCATCATAAACCCTGACACCATCAACCTCTGCAACCAGTTCCATACGGCGCTTGACGCCAGAAAATCGGGACAATGCCTCACAGGCCTGTTCAGGTAAAACACCTACATGTCTGGCGGCAGCTATCGCGGCGAGCCCATTAGACAGGTTGTGGCGTCCAAGCTGTGACCAGCTGACGCTTCCTACACGACTTCCGTTGTACAGAACGTTAAACTTGCTGCAATCGTCCTTCAAAGGTTTTCCTGACCAGCCTTTTTCCAGTTGATCTGTTTCCAGGTATTCGGTCTCGGACCAGCACCCCATGCCCAGAACCTGGTCAATGGCCGGATCATTACCAGATGCGATGATCCGGCCACTGGCCGGGACAGTTCTGACCAGGTGATGGAACTGTATCTGGATGGCGGCCAGGTCAGGGAAGATATCCGCGTGATCAAACTCCAGATTGTTCATGATCAGGGTTCTTGGCCGGTAGTGGACAAACTTGGAGCGCTTGTCAAAGAACGCCGTGTCGTATTCGTCGGCTTCCACCACAAAGAAATCGGTATCACCGGTTCTCGCCGAGATACCGAAGTTTGCGGGAATCCCCCCGATCAGAAAGCCGGGAGCCATCCCGGCGTCCTCAAGAATCCATGCCAGCATGCTGCTGGTAGTGGTTTTGCCGTGGGTTCCGGAAACCGCCAGAACCCATTTGCCCCTGAGAATATGCCCGGCAAAAAACTGTGGCCCGGAGGTATAGGCAAGTCCCCTGTCCAGAACATACTCAACAACCGGATTGCCCCTTTTCATGGCGTTACCAATAACAACCAGGTCAGGCTCCGGGTCCAGGTGGGAAACCTCGTAACCTTCCATCAACTCGATGCCCTGGGCCTGCAACTGAGTACTCATGGGCGGATAGACATTCTGGTCAGAACCACTGACCCTGATACCAAGATCCCTGGCCAGCAGCGCCAGACTCCCCATAAAAGTGCCGCAAATTCCTAAAATGTGTATATGCATCCACTCACTCCAACTCGTTCCAGGCAGTCCGGAATACTGCTTAAAACAAGTAACTTTGACAGAAACTGCCGCTAGCGAACAGACAAACAATACGAGCTGACGTCTGATTGACGAGACAATTGATATCTAAACAACCAACCTTAAGTAAAAAGCGCAACTCGCATAGTATAAACCCCTCTTTTTAAGTATCATCGCCACTACCAGACACCGCCTTCTAATTAAACAGCCTTGTGCTAAAAAATAATTACACAATTTGAGAGCCGCCAGGATGTCAATCAAGCATGCATTTTATGCTCAGTCAGGAGGGGTCACTGCAGTCATCAACGCCAGTGCCTGCGCTGTTATTGAGACTGCCCGACGCTACCCTGACAAAATTGGAAAAGTCTACGCCGGCCATAACGGTATTCTCGGCGCACTCAGGGAAGAGATGATCGACACCAGTCAGGAGTCCGATGAAACCATCGGCGCTTTATTGCGAACGCCTGGTGGCGCTTTCGGCTCCTGTCGCTACAAACTGAAATCCTTTGAAGAGAGTGAAGTCGAATACAAGCGCCTTATTGAGGTCTTCAGAGCCCACGAAATTGGCTATTTCTTTTACAACGGCGGTAATGACTCGATGGATACCGCCCTCAAGGTCTCGCAGCTGAGTGAAAAACTCGGCTACCCAATCACCTGTATAGGCGTTCCAAAAACCATCGATAATGACCTCAGCGTCACCGACAACTGCCCTGGCTTTGGCTCGGCGGCCAAGTATCTGGCGGTGTCCACCAAGGAAGCCAGTCACGATATCGCCTCCATGTGTGACACCTCTACAAAAGTCTTTGTCATGGAAGTCATGGGGCGCCATGCAGGCTGGCTGGCAGCATCAGCAGGTCTGGCGGCCAGGCAGGCTGACGATCCGCCTCATGTGATCGTCTTCCCGGAAATGCCTCTGAATAAGGACAAATTCCTGGCGAAAGTGCAACACACTGTTGAGACAGAAGGCTACTGTGTGATTGTCGCTTCTGAAGGCGCCAAATACGACGACGGAAGTTTTGTTTCGGCCTCGACAACCGTGATTGACTCCTTCGGCCATCATCAGCTGGGTGGTGTTGCTCCAGCCCTGTGTACGCTGATCAAACAGCAGCTTGGCTACAAATACCATTACGCTGTCGCTGATTACCTGCAACGTTCAGCCCGGCATATTGCCTCCAGGGTCGATGTCGAACAGGCCTATGCCGTAGGCAAAGCCGCCGTAGAACTGGCTGTAACTGGACGAAATGCGGTTATGCCTGTGATTGTCAGGGAATCCAATGCGCCTTACCGCTGGTCTATCGGCGAAGCGCCCCTGGAAGACGTCGCCAATTACGAGCGTAAAATGCCACTGGACTTCATCACTGATGATGGTTTCGGCATAACCCGGACCTGCAGGGAATACCTGGAGCCCCTGATCGAAGGCGAAGAATATCCTGCCTATCTCAACGGCTTACCCCGGTTCGCCCGCCTCAGGAAGAACATGGTTGAGAAGAAGCTGAACACAGAATTCACCCCCTGACAGGCAATGCTGTGGCAGGTCTTTCATCTGCCACAGCCTCCCCTGCTTGCCCTCAGTGCCTGGAAAGCGATATACCTTATATCAGCCAAATTCTTCAGGTACGTTGAAATTCATGCACCTCACACACATCGCCCTGCATGTTGCTGATCTGGGTGCCTGCCAGGCTTTCTATGAAAACATCTGCGGGATGCAGACCATTCATACCCGTGAAAACAATGGCTCGAAAGTGCACTGGCTGGCATTGCCAGGGGAAGAGGAGAGGTTTGTACTGGTACTGATTTCCGGTGGACAAATCATTAAACCCAGGGCCAATGACTACAGCCATCTGGGATTTGCTTTGTCCAGCAAGGATGATGTTGACCAGCTTGCTGACGCTGCAAGGGCATCAGGCTCCCTCATCTGGGAACCAGTGTCAGAGCCCTTTCCTGTCGGATATTACTGTGGCGTCAGGGACCCGAACGGCAACAACGTTGAGTTCAGTTATGGTCAGCCGCTGGGACTAGGGGCAAATGGTGACAAGACGGGTCAGGTAGAAGATTTCAAATCTGAGGCAACACGGTAGTCATTCCGGCCTTCTTTCTTGGCAACATACATAGCTGCGTCAGCAGTTTTCAACAGCTCATCCAGCTCTGTACCAGCATCCGATGAAGTGGCTATACCAATACTGGTGCCAACAGTTTTGAGCATCCCCTGCAGCTCAAAAGGCATCTGGATTTTTGCCAGTATTTTTTCAGCAACAACTCTGGCATCGTCAGGGTTGGCCAGGTCGTCCAGCACAATGGCAAATTCATCCCCGCCAAGACGGGCCACCAGGTCACCTTCCCGGACGCATTCCTGCAAACGGCTGGCGACACCTGAGAGCAGCATATCTCCAGCATCATGTCCAAGGGTATCGTTAATTTCCTTGAAGTGATCCAGATCCAGGTACATGACGGAAGTCGTTTTCTGACGCCGCTGACTCCGCGCCAGGGAGGCCCCCAGAAATTCCCTGAACAGGGTACGGTTAGCCAAACCGGTCAGGCTGTCGTACTTGGCCATTTGCAGCAATTGATCTTCCAGCTTCTTGCGCTCGGTAATGTCCTGAAAAACCAGTACCGCGCCCTGGACCTTTTTCTTGCCGTTGACGATGGCGCCCATGTTGTACTCCACCGGAAAGCTGCCACTGGACTGTCGCCATAACCGGTCGGCAGTACGATATGTCCCTCCCTTCTCCAGGCAAATCTGATAGGCTTCAGATTCATTCCAGAGCTCCAGCGCCTTTTCCTTGTCGTCTTCATAGAGAAACTGGCTGATATGTTCTCCCAGCAGAGTCTCTTCGGTGCCACCCAGCATGACGCAGGCTGTGGGATTGATGAATGTAATCCGGCCTTCCTGATCCAGTCCGGCAATTCCTTCGGCCGCACAGTCCAGCAGCAACTTGTTTTTCCGGCTGATCCAGCGCAGCTGTTTTGACACTGCCTCCAGTTCCAGACGCTGCTCTTCCAGCTGCAGGAAAACCTTTACCTTGCCCAAAAGAATGTCAGGATTGATAGGTTTGGGCAGATAGTCTACAGCCCCCGCCTGGTAGCCCTTGTTGATATAGGCCTGATCCTTGTTGATGGCGGTGACAAAGATAATGGGAATATTGGCTGTCTGCTTGTTGCTGTGCAGCAGTGTGGCGGTTTCAAACCCGTCCATTCCGGGCATCTGGACATCGAGCAGAATGACGGCAAAATGGTGATGAAGCACTTCCGACAGCGCCTCTTCTCCGGAATCGACCTTATGAACTTCGGCCTCCAGAGGTTTCAGCAGTTTATCCATAGCCAAGAGGTTCTCCGGCCGGTCATCCACCACCAGAATCTTGACTTTTGTTTTCCCGGCCATCCAATGTCGTCCCTGTCAGTCACCCGGATATATTCAGCATTGATCCATAATGCCTGTTAATAGCAGTCAGTCACTGTCCGTCGACTGCCGAAGAAAGCCCGCGATCTGTTCGAGTTCCAGAATATGGCCAACACAACCTGTAGCCACTGCCGCATTGGGCATAACCGGGACTTCCGACGACTCTGGATTCTGAACAATAGTCATTCCACCCCGATTCCTGACGGCGACAATGCCATCCGCACCATCCCTGTTGGCCCCGGTCAGCAATACTGCGATCACTTCAGCACCATAAACATCTGCAGCCGTCTGAAACAGCACATCAATAGATGGACGGGAGTGACAGACCCGCTCATCCGCACTGAGGCTCATTGAACCCCGGTCTTCTACCTGGAGATGGTAGTCTCCAGGTGCAAGGTAGATCTCACCGGGATGAATCGACTGCTTATCCCTGGCCAGCCTGACTCGGGCCTCAGCCTCCTGATCCAGTACATTCAGCACCCCGTCTTCATCTTCAACACCCAGGTGTTTAGTCACCAGCACAGCAAAGGGGAAGTTTTTTCCCAATCTCTGGAAAAGCACCTTCAGTGCTTCAAGCCCTCCGGCAGAAGCACCGACTACCACCAGTTTTTTTTCAACCCGGAAGCCATCACGTGCTCTTCCTGTAGATCCTCTGCCTGGTATCGATTTTTTCCAACTGATCCCTGACTGAACTGAAATGAATGTTTTCCCTGCGGCCAATGCACAACACACCGCGACTCTGGAGACTGTTCACCAGCAGTTCCAGCACCCGATCCTGCAGTTCCTGGTTGAAATAAATTAAAACGTTACGGCACAGGATCAGGTTCATTTCCCCAAACACACCGTCAGTCACCAGATTGTGATTGGCAAAAGTGATACTCTGGGCCAGTCGCCCGTTAAACTTCACCGAGTCATAGCCACGCTGGCAATAGTCCTCCAGCCGCTTTTTACCGCCTGCTTTCTGGTAGTTGGCCTCATAAAGCTCCATATCGGCATCCGAATAGATACCTTTCCGCGCCCGGCTCAGCGCTTCATCGTTGAAATCCGTAGCATAGATCTGGCAGCGCTCCAGCAGCCCTTCCTCTTCCAGCAATATCGCCATCGAATAGGGTTCTTCGCCGGTTGCGCAGCCTGCATGCCAGATCTTCACGAATGGATAAGTGTTCAGCAGCGGGACGATTTCCTGACGTAACGACAGGAAAAACTCGGGATCACGGAACATTTCAGTGACAGAAACCGACATATCTTTGACGAAACCGCTTACGGCAGCCTTATCGTGGATGAACAGAGGGATCAGTTCACTGATGCGCTCAACGCCTACAGACTCCATATGCCGGCGAACCCGGCGCATGAGGGAGGCCCTGGCGTAATTGCCAAAGTCATAACTGTGGCATTTCTCAATGGCTTCGAGCAGCAGTTGCAGCTCAAGCGCTTCAGTATTGTCATCTCTCATTGGAATATCCAGACCTTGATCATGGCCACCAGCTGGTCCAGGTCAACCGGCTTGGTCAGATAGTCATTGGCTCCCGCCTCAATGCACTTGGCCTTGTCATCGGACATGGCCTTGGCCGTTAGCGCAATAACAGGCAAATCCCTGAAGTCATCCATCTCCCGGATTTTCCTGGTGGCCTCATAGCCATCCATCACCGGCATCATGATGTCCATCAGCACCAGCTCTATGCCGTCTTCTTCCTCAAGCCTGGCGATTGCGTTGGCGCCATTATCGGCAATGACCACTTCCAGCCCCAGGCTCTGCAAACGCTTGGACAGGGCGAAGGTGTTGCGGAGGTCGTCATCCACCAGCAGGAGTTTGTGACCTTCTATACTAGTGCCGTCATTGTCAGTCTCCTGTGGCTTCTGCTCCCCGGAGTCACTGCCAATGGAATGAATAAACAAGCTGACTTCGTCCAGAACCCTCTCTGAAGCCATGTCGCCCTTCAGTACCATTGCCCCTGTATATTTCTGCAGCTCCTTGTGTTCTTCAGGGCTCAATTTTTTACCGGTATGAATAACAATGGATGGCATGCTTTCCGGCCTGCTTTTCTCAAGTTTCTGCAGGAAGTCCAGGCCGCTTGAGTCAGGCAGTTCTACCTCCATCACAATGCACTGCCAGTCCTGATCAGCCAGTGCCGCCTCCGCTTCTTCGGCAGTCGCCGCTTCCCCGACGTTCATGCCTTTCTTTTCCAGCATTGACCGTATGTAGGCTCTGCTGTCAGCATCATTGTCCAGTAGAAGCGCATGGCGAATATCCGCTGAAATCACCTGCCCCAGCAACGAGAACACACTGTCGAGATCCGCTACGGTTACAGGCTTGACCAGGCAGCCAACAGCATCGCTGCCAGTTTGATCATCGGGCTCACTGCCTGAAATGATATGAACCGGAATGTCCCTTGTAGCGTCTCCCCCCTTCAAGAGCCGAAGCACTTCATTGCCGTCCATATCCGGCAGCCCAAGGTCGAGAATTATAGCGTTGGGCCTGTGGACCCTGGCCAGCTCCAGTCCTTCCCTGCCTGTCTTTGCATGCAGACACTGGTAACCATTTTTCTGAGCAAGGTTGCAGAGAATCCCGGTAAAGTGATCATCATCCTCAATCGTCAGGATGGCTGTGCCAGTGACAAGCACAGGAGCTACTGAAGCTGGTTCAGATGTTTTCTTTTCGACCTGCACTGAATCAGACTCAGATTCCGTTTTTGGCTGGGAGGCCTTGTTTTCCACAGCCACACCTTCGGAAACCTGAGAGGAATAGCTGTCAGCAAGAACCTTTTCACCGGAAAGAGAGCACACGGCATTATCAGGCAAGTAAAGGGTGAACGTGGTTCCCTCACCTTCTTCGCTCTCAAGATCAATAAAGCCACCCAGCATACCAGCCATTTCCTTGGAAATAGCCAGCCCCAGGCCTGTACCGCCATACTTGCGACTGGTAGAACCGTCAGCCTGGCGGAACGCTTCAAAAATGGCATTCTGTTTTTCCTTCGGTATGCCAATCCCGGAGTCCTTCACTGAAAAGCCAACGTAAGTCTCTTCACCATGATCCCTGGTACGGGTGAAGTTGGCGATCCGGATAAAAACAACGCCTTTGTCCGTAAATTTAAAGGCGTTGGACAGGAAGTTCTTCAGTATCTGCATCACTCTCTGGCTGTCGGAGAGAATGCTGCGTGTAGTGCCCGGTTCCACCTCAACAACGAAGTCCAGTCCCCGGTCATCCGCCAGAGGCTTGAAGAGGCTTTTCACACTGGTACAAAGCTCTTCAACATCAATGTTTTCCAGGTTAATACTCATTTTTCCGGCCTCAACCTTGGACAGGTCGAGAATGTCGTTAATGAGCGTAAGAAGTTCCTTACCGCCGTTGTAAATGACCTCTGCTGACTCAACCTGGTCTTCGGTCAGATTGCCCTCATCGTTCTCAGCCAGCATCTGCGCAAGCAGCAACAGAGAATTCAGCGGGGTTCGCAGTTCATGGGACATGTTGGCCAGAAATTCAGACTTGTACTTGCTGGTCATCTCCAGCTCTTTCGCCTTTTCTTCCAGGGTGCGACTTGAGAGTTCAATATCAAGGTTCTTTCTCTCAATTTCCTCTTTCTGCAGCTGCAGCTGTTCCGTTTTTTCTTCCAGCTCAGCGTTAGACTTCTGCATCTCTTCACTCTGGGCCTTGAGCTCTTCCTGGGATTCCTCAAGGATTTTCGCCCTGCTTTCCAGCTCCTCGTTAACAGTCTTGAGCTCTTCCTGCTGCTCCTTCATGGCTTCAGACTGCTTGGTGGTTTTTTCCAGCAGCTGTTTGACCCGCTCACTGTACTGGGCGGAATTGATGGCAATGGCGACTTTTTCCTGGGACAGCTCAAGAAAGAGAATCTGCTCACTGGTCAGCTTCTGCAACAGGGCAAACTCAAAGACCCCTTTGATCTCTTTTTCATAAACCAGGGGCATGACAACAATCGCTTTGGGCCTGGTCGAGCCGAGCCCGGACTCAATTGTCAGGTAGTCTTCAGGAATATCCGTCAACTCGATGGTCTGCTGCTCCAGAGCTGCCTGGCCAACCACCCCCTCACCAAACTCAAAGCGATTCGAGCTTTGCTTTCTCTGGCTCCAGGCGTAGGAAGCGGTTAGCTGCAGCACTTTCTCATCGTTGACGACGTAGATGGCGCCGGTCTGCATATCCAGATATTTCGCCAGATACGACACCACATTGCGGCAAAGCTCGGAGATATCCTGTTCCCCGCGCATGCTGTCATTCAGCCCAACCTGGCCATCCTGCATCCAGCTGCGTTTGGCGTTTTCGCTGATGACATTTCTCAGCTTCTCGGTCATTTCGGAGAAACTGCGACTTAGCTGGCTGATTTCGTTACGGCCACTGAGCACCGTTCCCTGAACATAATCTCCGGCAGCAACGCGGTTCACCCAGTCAGTGATGGTTCTGATAGGACGCACGAGCCTGCGGGTAATCAGCAAGGCTATGAGCAGGACGAGAATGACGGTCACTGCCGTCAGGTAAATCAGCCTTTCCTGGAAGCTTTTAACCGTAGCGAATGCATCACTTTCACTGACTTCGGAGATCAGCGCCATGGGGGTTCCGGCGACATTGATGGGGTAGAAAATACCCAGAACCTGCTCACCATAAACGTTCTTATAACTTCGAATATGAGCTTGAAGCAGATCAACATTATCCTCAGCATGCCCATGGCTATCCTCATCGAATTCCATATCGAGATCAGGCATCCAGTCATCCAGCTCGTTACTGCCGGAATGATCGTCGTGTCCGTCATGGGCTCCATGGGCATGGGCATGGGCCTGCTCTTCATCAAGATATTCACCAGAATACTCATCAAAGTGCCCAAGCCAGTTTTCTATAAGCGGGTTTTCCGCTTTCAGCTTCATGGTTTGGCTGGATTCCAGTTCTGTTCCATAGCGGATGTAGGCATCCGTTCCCACCAAGTAGGATTTCAGTCCCTGGCCAAGCTGGTGATCATTCTCGAAAATACTCTGGACGTTGTAGGCCAGAATCTGAACCGCCAGAAAGCCTATGATCCTCTCCCGGTCATTGACCAGGGGTAACACAAAGAAGCTGACATATTGTTCACCAATGGGCGGATAAAGCCCTACATCGGCATAGCGCGGCTCGGCATTTTCGAAACTCTCCCTGACAGCCCTGGAAAAAGCCGTCGTCGAGAGTTCCCCCTGGAAAATGTTCTGCCCAAGATCACTGTAGGAATTGACGGTGTAGACAATGTTGCCGTCGGCATCGGTAAGAATGACATCGGAATAGTCGTAATAGCGGAGAAAATCGACAAACTCACTGCCGTATTCATCAAGGACCAGATTGTATTCCGGTGAGTTAATGAACTCAGCCGCTCCAACACCCAGCTTTTCACGGCTTTGTACCAGTCCATCCAGAAACTCCTGGGCTACACCAGCCTTGATGAAAAGGTTGGTGACGATGGAGTCGAAGTAATCATTGATCTGTTCACTGAGCAACAGGTTGATGATGGAGAGTTCTTCATAGCGGGTGGCGATTATCGCTTTCTTGCCTTCACGGTACTCAGTAATGCCGACGATAGCGATGGGTGTGATGGACAAAAAAATGAACCAGCAAAACAGTGTCACCGCCAGGCCGTGCCGGAACTTGGTGCCTGAAGACGTCTGCTCCCCCTGAGACATAAAGCTTTTCCCTGTGCTGTAGAAACCTGCCGGTCCTGGCTGGTCTATCCCTTAATCAATCGTCTGCTCTCAGGTGAATAACCGTTGTGGCCAAAGGCCCAATGAGATCTACCGATTGTTCACAATTTCACTTTCCAAGACGAGTCACAGCATTTCCAGCTCAAGCCTTTTGCTCCGGGATGGAGGAAGTCTGGTTCAGTACACTGAATGAATCAGCCACGCCAGAGACGCAGCGACTGATAACAATGCACTGGCCATGAGAAAGAGTTCACTGTGCTTCAAATGATCATTCAAAGGTTTCATACTGCTGACCTTGTACTGCTTAATCATTTGAAATTATAGCGCTTGGAACCAATGTTCGAATAAAGGATGCCAACGCACTTTTATTCTATGCTTGCCGGCTCTCGGGGGATTCAGGCAGTACTCAAACGGGCCACTTCCAGACAAGTGGTTGCTATCGGCTAATGAACAGATTTCAGTCCCGGGACTGCGTCAAATTACTGGCTTATGAGCCCAGGTAGGCCCGGCGAACGGCTTCATCAGCCAGAAGTGCATCACCGGTGTTATGCAGAACTATCCTGCCGTTTTCCAGAACGTAGCCTCGATCAGCCAGTTTCAGGGCCTGGTTAGCGTTCTGTTCCACGAGGAAGATGGTCATGCCCTCATCACGCAGCTTTTCAATGATCCCAAAAATCTGCTGAATAACGATGGGTGCCAGGCCAAGAGAGGGCTCATCAAGCAACAGCAAACGAGGATTGCTCATCAATGCCCGGGCAATGGCCAGCATTTGCTGCTCGCCGCCGGACATGGTGCCGCCGCGCTGATGCAGCCGCTCCTTCAACCTGGGAAAAAGTTCGAGAACGTGCTCGAAATTCTTTTTGAACGGCTCGCCTTCTACGAAAAAGCCGCCCATTGTCAGGTTTTCTTCCACGGTCAGCCGGGAAAAGATTCGCCGGCCTTCCGGCACCACCGCAATACCCGAGCGCATAATCCCCGAAGTAGGCCTGCCCGTGATGTCATCACCGTTGAAGTGAATGGAACCTGATGCAGCCCTGGGTTCGCCGCAGATCGTCATCAGCAGGGAGGATTTCCCGGCGCCGTTAGCGCCAATCAGTGTGACAATTTCCCCCGGATGAACGTCGACACTGACGGAATCCAGCGCCTGGATCTTTCCATAGAAAGTAGAAACTTCCTTCACTTTCAGGAGCGGGGTCTGTGACGACATGGCACTGCTTCCCTTTATCACTTCTGTGGTTTTAGAGTTCGGACCAAGATACCAGAAATTACCGGACACTACAGCCACGCAGATGTTAGCTATAGTTCATCCGATTTCAAAAAAAACTCTGGTTATATCTGTGCACAATCAAGGACATTTCCGGCTACTCGTACTCCTTGTACTTGTCTGCCTATTTCTATCTGCTTCACGCCTCTCCAATGCCCAGGGGGTTTATTTTTACCTCTGCGAAGACTGTACTGACAGCAAAACCAACTTCCGTCTAGATGAGTCTGAGACGGATAGTGACAAGCTCAATTTAACGAAAAGCCAACACAAACTACTGGAGAAGATAGTGGCTTTCGAGCAGGCGCTGAATACAACTGACCCGGATAGCAGCGAGATTCGCCCAAATATAATAGGCGTTGGCTCTACCTCTATGGGATTCCAGATTCCCGAACTGGAGGAACTACTGATCAGGAGGCTGCCCGGTTTTTACGATTACACATCGGCAAAACAGCACGTCCTTAAAATCAGGCGCTACAGAGACCGGCTGCACCGGCTGGGCATAGCTACTACGGATACCCAGCTGATAGCCCTTGAAAGCACTCGATTTTACGGTGTCGTCTATGTTATCCAGCCGTTTCTGAAAGATGAACAGCTGTCCAAAGCCGCTTTTGAAAAGAAAGGTCTCCATCTGCAAAAGCAATTTCTGAACAAGCAGATCAAGGTTGCGGAAAAGCTGATCCGTCACAACACAGAACATTCCGAAGAAGCCATTACCATAGATATTGTCAGCAATAACTGGGAGATCTACCCTCCCGGTAGTGAAAATTTCGAGATCAGACTGAACGATCTGGCCCAGCCACTGTATAAGGAAAATAACCAGCTTGCCTATGACTTGTATGACCAGGCCCTTTCCGTCATTGCACCTCTACACCTGATCGTTCAAAGTAAAATGCAGGAAGAGTTTGAGGAACTCTTTGCCCCCAGGAATCTATTGATGCAGGCACTGTGGGGCTATGGCAAGCCGATCAGCAACGAAGTGGAGAAGAAGCCGGTTAAAAGAGAGTACCCCCAGTGGGCAATGGCTAAAGTCAACTCCACCCTGAAAGAGAGAAAGCTGACTCCACTGACTTCAGAAGAAGTCCTCAAAGGTTACCACTCCGATCAGTTTGCCATTGCCTGTCTGCATAAATACCGGCATCTTACCACTTATATAAGAAGTGCCCTGACTCTGCTGGGGCTCACCAGGAACCTGTACATGAGCCCCGGTAACACACCGATAGAAATGTATTCAACTGATAGCAGGCCTGGTTACCTTGAATGCCTTTGGGATGCCATCGGTTATTAGCTGGCCAGAAGCATCTCTTCACGCCTCTCCCAGATAGGCTTTAATCACATCCGGATGGTTGCGAACTTCATCCGGGGTACCAGAGGCCAGTGGGCGCCCCTGATTGATGACATAAATCCGGTCGGAAATCTCCATCACCAGCTTCATGTCGTGCTCAATCAATAATACTGTCACACCATGATCACGGCGAAGATCCGTGATCAGTTCGTCCAGTTCCGTGGTTTCATTTGGGTTAAGGCCGGCAGCCGGTTCATCCAGCATCAGCAATTCCGGCTGGGTAACCATGCAGCGGGCAATCTCCAGCTTGCGCTGTTGACCATAGGCCAGGTTGCCGGCCTCCCGGTTGGCGAACTCAATCAGCCCCACTTTATTCAGCCAGAACTCGGCTCTCTCGATGGCTTGCTTTTCACTCTGTCGAAAGCCGGGAGTTTTAAACAGGCCCGCCAACAGTCCTGTTTTTAAATGACGGTGCTGTGCCACAAGCAGGTTTTCCAGAACCGTCATGGCCTTGAACAGCCGGACATTCTGGAAGGTCCTGACAATACCCAGTCGTGCAATCCGGAATCCGGGCAGACGTTCGATAGACTGCTGTTTAAATGTAATCCTGCCGCCGGACGGTCGGTAGAAACCGGTCAGGCAATTGAAGACTGTCGTCTTGCCAGCCCCGTTAGGGCCGATCATCGACACAATTTCCCCTGCCCGGATTTTCAGGGCCATCTCATCAACAGCCAGCAGACCGCCAAAACGCATGCTTAGATCAGAAGCTTCAAGCAAACAATCTCTCATACTGAATACCTCCGCCTATGCCTTTTCAGCGATCTGAACGGATGTGCTGTCCATGCCGGCCTTACTTTTATCAGGCCTGATCTGGATATGCGGGCGCTTCATGGGCATCAGGCCTTCCGGCCGCCAGACCATCATGCAGACCATCATCAGGCCGAACATCAGCATCCTGTATTCCTGGAACTCACGGGCGAATTCAGGCAGAACCGTCATGATAACCGCCGCCAGAATAACTCCCAGCTGGGAGCCCATTCCCCCAAGAACAACAATAGCCAGGATGATGGCACTCTCTATAAACGTAAACGACTCAGGACTGATAAACCCCTGTCGTGCCGCAAAAAAGGTTCCGGCAAATCCAGCAAATGCAGCACCAATGGTAAATGCAGACAGCTTAATTACCGTGGGGTTGAGTCCCAGAGAGCGACAGGCAATATCATCCTCACGAAGAGCTTCCCAGGCACGACCAATAGGCATTCGCAACAGACGATTGATCACAAACAGGATGACCAGCACCAGCAGGAGCGCCAGCAGGTAGAGAAAAATCACCTTGTGGACACTGCTGTAGTCAATCCCAAAGAACTCGTGAAAAGGAACATTGCCTTCTTCTTTCGCCCTGCGACTGAATTCCAGTCCAAACAGGCTGGGCTTGGGAATCTGGCTGATGCCATTCGGACCACCGGTTATGCTGGTCCAGTTGTTAAGCAGTATCCGGATAATTTCGCCAAAACCCAGGGTGACTATGGCCAGGTAATCGCCCCTTAGGCGCAGCACCGGGAAGCCGAGAATAAAGCCGAAGAGTGCTGCCAGCATGCCTCCTGCCACCAGGCTGCTCCAGAAGTCCAGGCCAAAGTACTGGTTCAACAGCGCATAGCTGTATGCGCCAACCGCGTAAAAGCCTACATAACCAAGATCCAGCAGACCGGCCAGTCCTACGACGATGTTCAGGCCAAGCCCTAACATGACGTAAATCAGCGCCAGAGTTGCCAGATCAACGGCTCCACGTGACACAAAGAAAGGCCAGATCATCAGGCCGGCAATGGCAAAACAGATCAGGGTTGTTTTAAACCCTTTGTTTCCAGTTAACCGGCTTAACGACATTGAGTTCGGTAAAGCGGTCTTGATGCTTATCTGGGAAACCGCCCTATCAATGCTCTCCCTAAAGAGCTGAAACAGAAAAACAATTGAGACTCCAGCGACTATTACCTTGTAAGCAGATGGATCGGCAGTAGTGACTGCCAATGATGTGCCTTCAGGCACAAGACGAACGCCCAGCATCATGCCGGTCAGAACCAGAAACACGACAGATGACAGCAGTGCCGGAGCAAACCTCAGTGACTTCATACTTTCTCCACCTCAGGCTTACCCAGAAGCCCGGTGGGACGGAACAGAAGAATCAGTATCAGCAGGCTGAACGCCACCACATCCTTATATTCCGAGCTGAAGTAGCCAGCGGTGAAGGCTTCCGTCACTCCCAGGATCAGTCCACCCAGAACTGCGCCGGGAATACTGCCTATCCCGCCAAGGACCGCGGCTGTGAAGGCCTTAAGCCCTGCCATAAAACCAATGTAGGGATTAATGACGCCGTAATACATGCTCAACAACACACCGGCCACGGCCGCCAGGGCTGCACCGATGACAAAGGTGATAGAGATAATCTGGTTGGTATTGATCCCCAGCAATCCTGTCATGCCGAGGTCTTCCGCGCAGGCCCGACAGGCTCTGCCCATCCTTGAGCGGGAAATAAACAGGGTCAGTACCGTCATGGAGATAAAAGTGACGACAAAGATAATCAGCTGCATATACGACAGTGTTGCATTAAAGCCATCTTCAGGACCAAAACTCCAGCCGCCAGTTATCATACCCGGCATGGCGATATCCCTGGAGCCCTGCGCCAGTCGTACATAGTTCTGCAGGAAAATGGACATGCCAATGGCCGAGATCAGGGAGATCAGCCGGTTGCTGTTGCGCAGCGGCCTGTAGGCCACCCTCTCAATGGCAAACCCATAGCTGCTGGTAATAATGACACTGATGATAAAAGCCGAGACGAGCATCAGGGAGACGCTGTCCATACCCATCATGGCAAGACCGGCCAACACGGCAAAGGCTACATAACTCCCGATCATGTAGATTTCACCGTGGGCAAAGTTGATCATCCCAATGATTCCATAAACCATCGTGTAACCTATGGCGATCAGCGCATAGGTACTGCCCATGGTCAGGCCATTAAGAAGCTGCTGGATAAAGTAATAAAAAGACTCTGGCATATTATTATCTCCAGAGCCCGCGCTGAAAGCGCTCTTCAGGCAGGCCCCGTACTACTTCTTCTTGCCTTCTACGAACCGGGAGCTTTTCACCGCGTATTTCGTGATGAAAAGCCCTTTTTTGCATAGCTGCTGGAGAGCTATCAATTCATCGCGGTCTTGGTGCCATCAGCGTGCCACTTGTAAACCACGAAAGAGAAGTCCTTCAGATCGCCCTTGGCATCAAAGGAAAGCTTACCGGTAGGTGTTTCAAACACATTGCTGCGCAGGGCTTTTGCGACTTTCTCAGGGTCTTCACTGCCGGTCATCTTCATGCCCTCAGCCATAACCTGCACGGCAGAATAAGCTGGGAAGACAAAAGGTCCGGACGCATCTTCACCCTTGGCTTTGATCGCCGTCACCAGCCTGGCATTGGCAGGATCCTGGTCAAAGCTCATGGGCAGAGTGACCAGAAGGCCTTCGGAAGCTTCACCGGCAATCGCTGAAATGTCCTTGTTACCAACGCCTTCTGGTCCCATAAAGGTGGCCTTCAAGCCTTTTTCAGCACTCTGACGCAGAATCAGACCGAGTTCCGGGTGATAGCCGCCGTAATAGACGAAATCGACACTCTCTTTCTGCAGCTTGGCGATCAGGGCAGAAAAGTCTTTGTCGCCAGATGTTACGCCTTCAAACACCGCTACTTTGATGCCAGCCTTCTCAACAGTACTTTTCACTGCGGTGGCAATACCTTCACCGTACTGCTGCTTGTCGTGAATAACCGCCATGGTCTTTGGCTTCACAGAGTTAACTATGTAGTTACCGGCTGTCGGGCCCTGGAGACTGTCGAGACCAATAGTGCGGAAAATCAGCTGATAGCCACGGTCTGTGATTGTGGGGCTGGTAGATGCGGCAGTCACCATCAGAATGCCTTCATCTTCATAGATATCAGAAGCGGGCTGAGTGGAAGAAGAACAGAGGTGGCCTACTACAAAACGGACATCATCGTTAACAATCTTGTTGGCCACGGCAACCGCCTGTTTAGGGTCACAGGCGTCATCGTATTTAATGCCTTCCAGCTTCTTACCATTTACCCCTCCCTTGGCATTGATCTGCTCAATAGCCATCAGGGCGCCAGTGAACTGCATGTCACCGTACTGGGCTACCGCACCGGTTTCCGGGCCAGCCAGACCAATCTTTATAGTTTCTGCGGCCTGCGCCAGGCCAATGGAGCCTGCCAGAGCCGCTGCAGCCGTGAAGCTGACCAGAGCCTGATTTATTCTTTTCATCGCGTCACCACCCCTTTCCCAAGATTAATTTCTAATCGTTATTTTAAAATCTATGGTGCTTACGAATAGCTATATTAATGATTTTTGACAGACAGATCAGCAACTATCTCCGGCTTTTACCTAAGACTTCAGTCTAAATACCTACCAACGTATTACAGAGAATCCCTGGGTAGCTTCCTAGAGTGAATTCATCAGCAAGGCATTTGTGTGCTCCCAGGTCAATCAGAAAGATCTGAGACACTTGCTCAAGCGGGGCAAGGAACAGAGGTGGCTATGGATATAGTTGAGCAGTTAACCAGGGCTTATAAAGTGACACGGAACACTCGTTTCTACGAAGCCCGGTTCATCATTGAAAACCGCTGGCACACTCTGGGGGATCACAGGGCTACCACGGCATCACAGGACAACTGTTTCGACTGGAGCAAGAGCGTCCAGGGCTACAAATACTGGTCTGATATCTATGACCAGCTGGCCAGGCTGGATCTGGTCAGCTGAAGCCATCACGCCTGAAACGATTTACCCGAAACTAAAACGGACATGGAGAAGTCATCATGAACACAAATGCAGAATCCAACCAAAAAATCGAGTTCCCTGAGCTAGTTCTCCTGACCTTATCCTTTGGTAGTGTTCTGGCAGCGCTCCATTTCCTCCTCAAGGCCATCCTGTAATACAGACTACAGGCGCAGAGAAAAAGGGGCAATTCAGCCCCTTTTTCTATTAAGATCAGGCAGACGTGTGAGCCTTCACACCTTCTGAAGTCCCGAGCAAAAGGGCATTGGCAGGCCCTGCCGCAAACAGACCATTAGTCACAACCCCTGCAATCTGGTTGATTCGGCTTTCCATGGCTACCGGGTCGATGATCTGCATGTTCCAGACATCCAGAATAATGTTGCCATTGTCTGTAACCACACCTTCACGGTAGGCCGGGTCACCGCCCAGCTTAACCAGCTGACGGGCAACATAACTGCGGGCCATGGGAATCACTTCCACAGGCAGCGGAAACTTACCCAGAACGTCAACCTTCTTGCTTTCATCAGCAATGCATATGAATTCATCCGCGACTGCAGCAATGATTTTCTCCCGGGTCAGGGCCGCCCCTCCCCCTTTGATCATGTGCATGTGAGCATTGATTTCGTCGGCGCCATCGATGTAAAAGCGCAGATCGCTGACAGCATTCAAGTCGTATACGGGAATTCCATTGTTCTTCAATCGCGCTACAGAGGCCTCAGAAGCTGCAACACAGCCATCAAAAGCCGTTTTGTGGGCAGCCAGGGCATCAATAAAGAAATTCACCGTTGAACCGCTGCCGACACCGATGATCATGTCATCTTCCAGCTGGGGAAGAATTCGCTGTAATGCAGCATCTGCCGTAGCTTTTTTCAGCTCGTCCTGGGTCATTGTTACCTTGCCTTATCAGTGCATGAGAAATAGCCTGGCGCCAATTATACTACCCAAGTCAGTGCAGGACTCGGATAAAATCCTATAGAATGGCTCAAACCAGAACAGTGACAGCAAGAAAGCAGAAAAATGCCTCACCACTACATAAGAAAGATACTGGAAGCACGAGTTTATGATGTGGCGGTGGAGACCCCGATTCATGACGCGCCATTCCTGAGCGAACGCTTTGGCAACCGGGTACTGCTCAAGCGGGAAGACCTTCAGCCGGTTTTTTCATTCAAAATCCGCGGTGCCTACAATAAAATCGTCCAGCTTTCCGCAACAGAGAAGTCCCGGGGAGTGATTGCAGCCTCGGCGGGCAATCATGCCCAGGGGGTCGCCCTGGCTGCTAAAAAGCTCGACATTGAAGCCGTCATTGTCATGCCCACCACAACGCCCGAGATCAAGTTCAAAGCCTGCGAGGCCCGTGGCGCGAAGGTTATTCTTCATGGTGATACTTTTGACCAGGCTCTCGCCCATTCGATGGAACTGGTTGAGGAGCATGGCTATACCTTTATCCACCCTTATGACGACGTGGATACCATTGCGGGTCAGGGCACTATCGGGATGGAAATCCTGCGCCAGCACACCGGAAAACTGGACGCCATATTCATACCTGTGGGTGGCGGAGGGCTGGCCGCAGGCATCTCCACCTACATTAAATACCTTCGCCCTGAGATCAAGGTCATCGGCGTTGAATATGAGGAATCCGCCTGTCTGAAAGCCGCACTCGAAGCTGATGAACGGGTCGTGTTACCTCATGTAGGAATTTTTGCCGACGGCATTGCAGTGGCCCAGATTGGTGAAGAAAGTTTCAAGCTCTGTCGCGAGCACCTTGATGAAGTCATCACGGTCAGCGCTGATGAAATCTGTGCGGCCATCAAAGATATCTTTGATGATACCCGTTCAATCTGTGAACCGGCGGGGGCTGTAGCTGTCGCCGGTCTGAAAAAATATGTCGAGCGTGACGGTGTAACTGGCCAGTGCCTGATGGCTATCGACAGTGGCGCCAACATTAACTTTGACCGCTTGCGTTATGTCTCGGAACGCGCCGAACTGGGTGAAAAACGTGAGGCCATTATTGCCGTCACCATTCCGGAACAGCCGGGCAGCTTTAAACAGTTCTGTGAAACTCTCGGGCGCAGGAACATCACCGAGTTCAATTATCGTTATCACGATCCGGCAAATGCCCGTATTTTCGTCGGTGTGCAGGTACACCCTGACCAGATGCCTATTGATAACCTGATCAGTGAGCTTGGTGACAAGGGGTATCCGGTAGAAGACCTGACTGACAACGAAATGGCCAAGCTGCATGTCCGCCATATGGTTGGAGGTCATAGCAGTGCAGTCAAAGACGAAGTGGTATACCTGTTCGAGTTTCCCGAACGCCCTGGTGCTTTGCTTAACTTTTTAGGAAAGCTGGGCAACCGCTGGAACATCAGCATGTTCCATTACAGGAATCATGGCGCCGCCTACGGCCGGGTCGCGGTTGGGCTTGATGTACCGCCGGAGGATCGCGGTCATATCGGCGGATTCCTGGATGAGCTGGGATATCATTATTCTGAAGAGAGTAACAACAAAGCCTATAAAGCTTTTCTTAGCTAAGCACTTCTGTATCAAGCCCGGCTGATGCCGGGCTAACTTCTCTAAGAAACGACGAGATTCACTCATCTGAAACCCACTCGGTCTCTGGTAGCGGCTTCTTTATCTGTTGCTTTTTCGTTCGCAACTTGTCCTTTTTCTCAGTTCTGAAACGAACATAACCCTGTTGCTGCTCAACTGTCAGAACACCTCCAAGGCGATCAAGGGTCTGCTGCAGGATCAGTCGGTACTGCTCTTTCTTCGCTGAAGCATCCAGGCTCGACTTCTTTAGTTGCAGCAACCTGCTGGCCTCAACGTCCAGAATACTCTTTACATCCTGTTGTTGCTGCACAGTCAGCTTCAGCTCCCTGCTCAGATCTTCAAACATAATGGCTTCAGCCGGCCAGTGGAACACTTGCATGACCAGACACAAACAAACTGCAAAGGCGGTTTTTGAGCTCCTCATAATGGCTAC
Organism: Endozoicomonas sp.; assembly: GCA_051008495.1. GTDB lineage: Bacteria > Pseudomonadota > Gammaproteobacteria > Pseudomonadales > Endozoicomonadaceae > Endozoicomonas_A. The sequence continues at coordinate 47,752 of JBPCXN010000290.1, forward strand.
TCCTCCCGAGGCTCAATCCGGGTATGAAGAACATAGCATTAGATCGACAGGGTGCCAGTGAAAAGGCTGGATCTGTCGGGAAGAGTTCTTGAGTATGGTTTCTGCCTGGTGAGAGCCTGCTTTCTTCAAGGTCTGCTCGAAGGTTTCTATGGAGATTTAAGTACTCAGATGAATGACATCATATATTCCTGACCGAATGAGTCAAACACGCGCTCTATTTCCTGTTCGAATTCCTTGAAGCTCATGATTGACAGTAGGTTCAGCCATTCATACTTCACTTTTCGCCATAGAATTTCTATCAGGTTCAGCTCTGGTGAATAGGCCGGAAGGAAGCAGGCTACCAGCTTCTTTTCGATCATCCAGTCTTCAACTTTGGCTCTGATTTTTTTACTTGTGTGACCATCACAACGGTGTAACGGTCATTGGCGTTGTACTTGGGGTCTTCCATCTTGAGGGCAAAGTTTTCAAAGGCCTCAATGACCGTGTCGCTGTTCACGGAGCCGGTAACCGGATAATAGAATAAGCCGTTGGTTCGATTCATGAACCCCAGCACATTGACGCGTTTGCTCTTTACGGATGGAACCCTCAGTTACCCGCCTTTTTCCTGCCATCCGTAGGGGACACAAGGTTCCTGGCTAAACCCGGATTCATCAAAGTAAAACAGGTTGATCAGCCCTTTCTGCCCCGCTTTTTGAGCGTCTGCCACAGCGGATCTGAAGCGTTCGAAGTGTTCCTCGTTTCGCTTATGCTTGCAGGATTTACGAAGCCTTTTATAAACGAATCCAAGTTTTTTACGACTCTGGAGAGGGTTGCCTTTGACGCTAACTTACCGGTCTTTTCTTCGACCTTTGCCTGAACATAAGACAAACGACGAGGCTCTTCGGCTACTAACTCCTGGATCCGCTGTTCGTCTTGGTGTGTGTATATTGCTGACCTGCCGCCATTATGTCCCTTGTACAAGCCACGAAGGCCATAGTCGTCCCATTCGTCAATCCAGCGAGAGACGGTTTGATACTGAACTTCAAGCATCCTAGCCATTTGTTGCATGGAGTACCCACGTGAACTCAGCAGAACAGCTTGAGCTCTTTCTCTCAGGTAAGGATAGGGTCCGTGCCGGATGGCTTCTCTCAAGGTTTCCTTAACAGCATCATCAGTAATGGGGTCAACAGCTTTCATAGTGGCAGTATGGCAAGTGGTCACATTCCGATTGAGTATAATCGGGTCGCCAGGAGACGTTAGGAATAATAGCTTGCCGATCGACCAGTCAATTTTATTCAAAAGAAAACGAATGAATACTTATATTGGTTGAGAGTGGGCCTCGCGGGCGAGGCCTGTCGTTTGATGAACTACGTCCTGTATTTCACTCTGTGGACAGCCTGAAGGCTGTCCAAAATCGTTCCAGACGATTTTGTCACTTCGCTAGTTCGGTCCGAACTTGATATGAACGACATATATCGTCTAGGGTTCTGTGGGATTTCTCTTGGAATGGGTATCTCGTTGCGAAGCAAAGCATAAAGAAAAACCCCAATCGATTTCTCAACTGGGGTTTTCTAATTCAATGCCTGGCAATTATGCACATGGATGTGCGGTATTCTGGCTTTGCAGGAGCAAAAGCCAATGACCTATTCTCACATGGGCTCATGCCTTAGATAGCCCACACTGCCATCGGTGCGAGTCGCCCAGGTATTTTTTCCGCTCAGAGCA
>JBPCXN010000291.1:0-5044 GCA_051008495.1 Endozoicomonas sp.
CCTTGCAGCACTAAGAAAGTTTTGCTCAATCGACCGTACACACCAGTACGGCGCTCAATCGCAAAATTCCTTAGTGCCACAAGGTTCTGCGCGATCATCGCAGCAATTTATGAAATATCCGGGTTAGCTTAACAGGAAGGCGTTGAGCTGATGCCGTAGTGAAGCCGGTCGTCAAAACCACCTTTGTATGGGTAGAAATCCTTCTGATGACCTTCCTTGACCATGCCCACTTTCTGCATGACCTTTTGCGAGCCGATATTGCTGGCATAGCAGTCTGCCGTGATCTTGTGAGCCTCCAGTGTTTCAAAGCCAAAACGGATCAGCAACTGGCTGATGCGGGTAGCCAGGCCTTTACCCCAGGTGTGGAAAGGCAGCTGGTAACCGATCTCATAGACGCCAGGGATCATACCCATGGGCACAATGGCCGCCATTCCGGCAAATTCACCGGAGGTGCGGCAGCGAATGACCATAGTCATGGCTGGCTCGCCCTCACCTTCAAGGGCTGCCACATTTTGTTCTGCCATGGGATTGAAATAATCCCGGTAGAAACTTTCCGGTGCCGGAGCAAACCAGAGGAACTCGGTGACGCGCTCATCGCCCAGCATGGTGATAATGTCGTCAATGTCGCCAGGCAGCAGCAGGCTCAACTGATACTGGTCGTCCAGGGGAAAGGCCTGGCCTTTCAGTAGTGTTTCTTTCATTGGCATTATCAATGCTGCTTTTTCTCAGTAAATGTTCAGGGCGTGCAATTTATCAAACTCCCCATGAGAGTACATAGGTAGTTTGCCCGGACAGGGCATTGACGGCGACGGTCGTTGTTTTTTAGAGTTGAAGGTCACCGTTTTGCTGGATAAGAACAAGATGACAAGCATTGCGATTCTCGGTGCCGGCTGTATCGGCTGCCACCTGGCCGGACAGTTAATGGCGGCAGGCACCCCCGTCAGGATGATCGGCCGTACCTGGTTTCAGGAAGAACTGTCCCAGCATGGCCTGACCATTGTCGGGCCCGATGGAAATCGCCATGCCTTTGCCCCGCAGCGCCTTGATTATCAAACCGAGCCGACTGCCCTGGAGGGGATTCAATTGGTGATTCTCTGTGTGAAGAGTGGTGACCTGGGCGAGGCCGGTCAAAACATTGCCCGCTATTGTCCCGATGCCACCGTGATTTGCCTGCAAAATGGTCTGCGCAGCGCCAGTCTTCTGCAACGGTATCTGCCGGCGGACCAGATCGTTCCCGGGTCTGTCGTTTACAGCGTGAATTATACCGGCGCCGGAGTGTTCAAAAAGACCGAAGGACGACTTCACCTGCAGGTCAGTGATGCCCTGAAAGCCTGGTTGCCCGACCTGGATAAAGCTTTTGGCAAGAGTCGCCTGCACGATGACATCAGTGCCATGCAGTGGAGCAAACTGCTGCTGAACCTGAACAACTCGGTGAATGCTGTCAGTGGGTTGCCCCTGGTTGAGCAGTTGAAAAAGCGTCGCTACCGGAAGTTGTGGGCAGACTGTATGAGTGAAGGCATGAAAGTGATGAAAAAATCGGGGGTTGCGCCTGTGGATATTGATACACCTGTGCCTCTTGCCCAGATGCCTTTCATTTTAAAACTGCCAGATTTCCTGTTTCGCATAGTGGCGTCCCGAACCCTGAAGATGGACCCGGAAGTGCGCATGAGTATGTGGGCGGACCTTCAGAGGGGGCGTCCGACGGAAATTGATGAACTGAATGGTGAGGTGTTGCAGCTGGCTTACCGGCAGGGTATGAAGGCGGAAGCGAACCAGGAAATCTACGACGCCATCAAACGGCTGGAGAAAAAGGCGGGATAGGAGTCTGTCGGACTTAAGGCAATTTCGGCCTGAAATCCAGAAAGAGCGGCCACTTTTCGATAGAAAGCGGATGAAAGTCTCGATGAATTTGCTTAAATAGGTCAACTATTCGCACAAATCCATCGAAAAATCTGACTCGCTCTACTGACTCTTATCATGAAGAGCATGCTCGAAAGCATAAGTCCGACAGACTCCTGGGGTTTTTTTATCCCGCCAACAGGAATAGAGTAGGGTGCACATAATAAAAGGCTGCTGAAGACTAAAGCCGACAGTTACCCCCATGAAAATAAATAAGGTGAAAGCTGTGCCTGAAGAAGGTGTCGTATTCAAACAGCAGGGCAATGTGCTGATCATTCAGTTGAATCGTCCTGAGAAAAAAAATGCCCTGACCACGTCCATGTACCTTGCCATAACCTCCGTTCTGCAAGAGGCACGGGGAGACGACAATATTCGATCGGTCCTGATCACCGGGCAAAGCGACTGCTTCTGTGCCGGCAATGATATTGAAGATTTCCTGAATCAGGATGAAGACGATGCCTCCGCGCCTATGAAAATGCTGCTGCAGCTGGTGAGCTTCGATAAGCCCCTGATAGCAGCTGTTGGTGGTAATGCCGTTGGCATTGGTGTCACTCTGCTGCTCCATTGTGACCTGGTCTATGTGGCTGAAGATGCCAAAATGTGCATGCCTTTCGTCAACCTGGCAGTGGTGCCGGAGGCTGGTTCAACGCTGTTGCTGCCCAATATCATGGGGCATCACAGAGCGTCAGAGCTGCTGATGCTGGGAGAGGTTTTTGATGGGCGTAAGGCGCGGGATTATGGCATTGCCAATGACTCCCTGCCTGCAGATCAGGTGTTTGACCATGCCTTTAAAAAAGCCAGGCGAATTGCGGCACAACCTGCTGAGTCAGTCCGTCTGACCAAACAGCTGTTAAGAAAAAGTGAGCAGGATGATGTTGAACACCGTATGGGCGAAGAGGGGATGATTTTTGCCAAACGACTGAAGTCTGATGAATGTCGGATGTTAATGAAGGCCTTCATGAATACCCGGGGGTGATTGCTCCGGTATTTTAGGAGCCTGAGCGGGAATAGCGGTCGAGCATAAAATTCGGTAGAACGAGGCTATTTTTTCGATGGATTTGTGCGAATAGTTGACCTATTCAATCAAATTTATCGATAAAAAAGACCGTTCTTTCTGGATTTTAGGCCGACCTGTCTATTTCCGTTCAGGCTCCTACCAACAGGGAGTGAACCATGTCTTACCAGCGAGAGGATGTCAGTGGCCTGAGTTGTTTGATCACTGGAGCAACTAGCGGTATTGGTACCGAAACGGCCCGGGGGCTGGCCGAACAGGGCGTCAAGTTAACGATTCTGTGTCGGAGCCAGGCCAAGGGCGAGCAGCTGCGGGAAGAACTGATCAGCAGCACAGGCAATCAGAACATCGATCTGCTGGTGGCCGACATGGCCAGCCTCGAGCAGGTGAATGCGGCGGCGCAGGAATACCTTGATAGCGGCAAACCTCTGGATCTGCTGATCAACAACGCCGGTGTAGTAAACACCAGTCGCAAACTGACAGTTGACGGCTATGAAGAGATGTTTGCGGTTAATCATCTTGCGCCCTTCCTGCTGACTAACTGCCTGCTGCCATTACTCAAGAAAAGCGATTACGGTCGTATTGTTAATGTCGCCTCGGATGCCCACCACTTTGTCCGGGGCATGGAGTTTGACGACCTTCAGTCAGAAAGAAAGTACAAGACTATTAGCGTTTATGGTCGCTCCAAGCTGGGCAATATCCTGTTTATGAATGAGCTGGTGAAACGGCTGGGAGACAGTCCGGTCACGATGAATTCACTGCACCCAGGTGCAGTGAGCACAGGGCTTGGTCTTCAGAATGACGGCATTCTGAGCAGAATCGTACCAAAGCTACTGAAGCCGTTTTTCAAAACACCTGCCCAGGGCGCTGAGACTACGCTTTACATGGCACTGGCCTCGGAAATGAAGGGAGTGACAGGCGGTTATTACGCCAACTGTAAGCCTGGAAAGATGAAACCCTGGGCAAAGGACGACGAGGCTGCGGAAAAACTCTGGAAAGTCAGCCAGGGAATGGTTCATCTGGAGGAGACGGTCTAGGCCATTTTTCGATAGACTGCTGCCATCCATACAACCTATTGATGGAATGAGAGCATTGAGACCGGTAAACGGTCTCTTCAAGAAAAACAAAATGCACGGCGCAACAGCGACGATTGATTGTCGTGTCTGCAGCAGTAAGGAACGGATAGATGTCCGTAGTCGAAAATATCCCCAAAGGCATTGCCTATGCCGTGGCCACGGCGCTGGTGGGCAGTACCGCTGGAGCAGCATCGAAGTTTATTAGCGCTGATGTTCCGGTACCTGTCATTGTGCTCGTGCAGTATCTGATCTGCCTGCTATTGATGCTGCCGTGGTTGTGCCGGCGCACTCTCGCCGATTTTAAAACTGCCCGGCCCGGCGCCCATTTTGTCAGGGGTATTACCGGCTGGCTGTGCTTTTTCACCTACTACCAGTCACTGAGCTACATCCCGTTGGTGGATGCCACCCTTCTGCGATCTACAGCGCCACTGTTCGTGCCGCTGGTCGTTTGGTTGTGGTTGAAGCGTGTCGTTCCCGGCCGGGCATGGCTGCCAATGATCATCGGCTTTGCCGGCGTGACCCTGATTCTCCGGCCTGATGTGGATGGTGTCAGCCAGTGGCACCTGGTCGGCCTGGCTTCCGGACTGATGCTGGCGTTCTCCATGGTTGGCACACGTACACTGTCTACTACCGAGGCACCCAGCCTGATTCTGTTCTACTACTTCCTGATCTCTTTTCTGTGCAGTATCCCGATGGCTGTCAGCCACTGGCAGGCGATTCCATTATGGACGCTGCCTTACCTGGCTTATGTCGGGATATCCATTACCCTGGCCATGTGGCTTTACACCCGGGCCTACAGCTTTGCCCGCGCCAGTGTCGTATCACCGATTAACTACACCAGTGTCGTTTTTTCAGGTTTTCTGGGCTGGATGATCTGGGCTCATACTCCGGATGGCATGGCAATCATGGGCATGCTTTGCGTGATTGCTGCGGGGTTGTTGTCGATCTTTATCAATAAGGCTAAGTCAGTAAAAGAGCAGCCTGAAAAGGAGAAACTTGCAGCGGCAAAATGAGTAGTCTTACCGCAAGTTCCTACAGCTCTTTTTCTGCGAGAGTG
>JBPCXN010000292.1:0-7016 GCA_051008495.1 Endozoicomonas sp.
GCTCCAAAATGCGCCTGGCCTGCTTAAGGTGTGGCAAGTCCAGCATCTTTCCATCCAGTGCCACAGTGCCGGCACCCTGCGCATTTTCGAATGCCTCGATGATGCGATTGGCATAAGCCATCTCTTCATCAGAAGGGGTGAAGCATTCGTTGATGATCGCAACCTGGGAAGGGTGAATGGCAATCTTGCCTGTAAATCCTTCCTGGCGGGAGCGCAGACATTCAGTACGAAGTTTGTCTTCATTCCTGAAATCTGCACATATGCCGTCCACCGCTTGCATATTTCCTGCAGCGGTCACCACCAGGCAATTGGCACGGTTCATTTTATGCACTAGAAAATGCACGCCGTCGTCGTCCATATTAGTGATTGCACCTAGGTCAGCAGACATATCTTCTGCTCCCCAGGTCAATCCGCTGAGCCTCTTGCTGGCGTTTGCGAAACCACCCTGATTGATAGTACCAATGGCTGATTCCGCGACACTCATGATTTTTGTGGAGCCGATCTCAAAACCGTGCTGGGCTTCAAGGGCTGTCAGGTAGTTGTCGACGGTTTCGAAATCTCTGGCACTGCCGGGTTTGGGCAGGAAAATACCAAAAGGTTTTCCCGACATCACCGTCACCAGGTCATTCAGCATATGTTCTGTGGTGATTGGGTTCACCCGCACCCACAGTTGTGACTTGCTGCTGTCACGGTGTTTTTGCAGATAGGTGCTGACCTTCTCCCTTGCCAGGGGCTTGTTCTGTTCTGAAACAGCGTCTTCCAGGCACAGGATCAGGGCATCTGCAGCCAGGCTCTGAGCCTTGCCCAGTTTCTTGTCACTGTCACCCGGAACAAACATGTAGGATCTGGCCAGCATCAGCTTTCTCCTTCCCGCTTTTTCAGCAGGGCGATCCGGATGATGGAGCAAACCATGTCTTCATGCTGGTTATAGACAAAGTGCTCAAAGGTGACGATGCCGGCGTTGGGGCGGGATTTACTTGCACGCTTATCCTTGATCCGGGTTTCTACACGTAATGTGTCGTTGATAAACACCGGTTTGGGGAATTTCATCTCGCCAAATCCCAAGTTAACCACCAGTGTGCCCATGGTCGTGTCTTCCACGGAAACACCGCAGGCGAACGACACAGTGTACATACTGTTGAAGACCCGCTGACCAAACTCGGTACGTTTTGCGTACTCTTCATCAAGATGCAGAGGCTGGGGGTTATGGGTGATAGAGCAAAAAAGCACGTTGTCGGCTTCTGTGACGGTTCGGGTCAGCCGGTGTTTGATGACCTGATCCACTTCACATTCGTCGTAATAGATACCGGGCATATCCACCTCTATTTCTATTGTTTATTCAATAAACGTTCCGGCAGGAAAATTTATGCATACTCTTTCTCGATGCGACCAGCAAGGTCGATAAAGTAGTCCATGGCACCAGGGTTGGCGCAGGCCCCCAGGTTGACAGCCTTGTTCACAGGTATGCCTGAAAGCAGTTTCTTGACCGGGATTTCCTGTTTCTTGCCAGACAACGTGTAGGGTACTTCCCTGATCGTATAGACCTTGTCGGGTACATGACGGGGCGAGCAGTTTACCGACAGGTTCTGTTTAATCTTCTGCAGCAGGTCGTCATTCAGCTCTGCGTCGCTTGTTAAAACCACGAACATGGGCATGAAGGAGCGTGCGCCCGACAGCTCCAGGTTGATGATCAGGCTGTCCTTGATATCTGAGATAGTCTCCACACTGCGGTAGATTTCCGAGGTTCCGACACGGACACCATAGCGATTCAGGGTAGAGTCGCTGCGGCCTGAAATAGTGCTGCCGCCGCGCTGGTTGAACTCAATCAGGTCTCCCTGGCGCCAGATGCCGGGGAAGTTTTCAAAGTAACTGGCTGTGTAGCGAACATTCCCTTCATCATTCCAGAAAAACAGCGGCATGGACGGCATCGGCTGGGTAATCACCAGCTCACCATATTCATCGACTACCCTGTTGCCCTCATCGTCAAACGCACAGGCATCCACTCCAAGGCAGGGCGCCTGTATTTCGCCGGTATAGACCGGTTCTGTCGGAACACCCCCAACAAATGCGGTAGCTACATCTGTGCCGCCACTCATTGAGACGACGTGCAGGTCAGGATGCAGGTTTTCATAGAACCAGGCGAAATTCTCCGGGGAAACAGGCGAGCCGCCCATGGCAATGGTGTCCACTTTAGACAGATCGTGCCGGTCTTTGGGGGAGTAGCCCAGCTTGATCAGACCGTTGATATAGGTTGGGCTGATGCCAAAATAGGATATGCCGCAGCGCTCGGTCATTTCCCAGAGGCGATCCGGGTTTGGAAAGGTTGGGCAGCCGTCGTACACGACGATGGCGCTGCCACTGGCGAAACCGCCAATCAGCATGTTGAACATGGCCCAGCCAGTTGTCGTAAAGAAGAACTTTACTGAATCCGGTTTGAGATTGTCGTGCAACCAGGCGAACTTAATGAGCTCCAGCAGTACCCCACCCTGACTGTGGACAATCCCTTTTGGCATGCCGGTAGTGCCGGATGTATACATGATCCAGAGAGGGTGATCAAAGGGTACCTGTTCAAACTCGAAGTTTTGGTAAGTCGCGTCGTTATCCAGGGCGTCCTGCCAGCTGGTGATCCTGACATCCTTTGGCACACCTGGAGGTTGAGGTGTGCCAGAATCCAGCCAGGGCAGGTGAATCACTTCTTTCAGGCTGGGCAGGGCGGCAATAATCTGCTCAACTTCATCCTTGCGTTTGAAGCGGTTGCCGTTATAGCGATAGCCAGTGATGGTAATCAGGGCTTTGGGTTCAATCTGGGTGAAACGCTCAAGGACACTTCTGGGGCCAAAGTCGGGAGAGCAGCTCGACCAGATGGCACCAACACTCATGCAGGCAAATACGGCAACAACGGACTCGATGGAGATGGGCATGTAGGCGACCACCCGATCACCGGGTTTTATGTCTGAGTTGCGCAGGTGGGTGGCCAGTCTGGCGACCTGGTCCCGCAGATCAATCCAGTTGATTTCCCGGTGAAAAAAGCACTCGGATTCGGCGTAGACAGCCGTTCTGTTGGGGTCGCCAAGTTCGCCTTTACTCAGCAGATATTCCGCCGCATTCAGTCTGGCACCAGTAAACCACTGGCTTCCTGGCATGTCAGCACTGGCAAGAGCCTGCTGGTATTGTGTGCCTGCTACATCGTAATGTTTCCAAATGGCCTGCCAGAAGCGGCTGATGTCGTCTACAGACCACTCCCAGAGATCCCGGTAATTGCTCAATTGGAGCTGGTACTCGCTATTAACCCACTGGATAAAGTCAGTGATACCGGCCTGGTCAACGCGTTTTTGTGAAGGTGTCCATAACAGGCTGCCTGCTGCCATCTGCTCCATTATTATTGTCCTTGAACGCCTTGAGCTTGGCTCAATTATATTCACAGCGGCCGGAATCAAGTCAAGCAAGCTTTAATGTGTAAAGCAATAGTAATAAGGTTTTGCTTTACTGAAGGTTCATCGGCTTGTTTTATTGAGTTTGACTCATTATATTAAAAATAGATGCTCAGTAAGACGAGAAAACAAGAATAAAACTCATGGTTACCGACTCATTACCTGACCCAGACGGGCGGCCGCTATTCTCAAAGGTGCTGATCGCCAACCGTGGTGAGATTGCCCTGCGGGTGTTGAAATGCCTGCAGAAGCTGCAGATCGCCTCAGTCGCCATTTACCATTACAGCGATAGACAATCCCCTCTGGTTCAGCAGGCCGACCAGGCGGTTGAAATCTTTGGCGACGCTCCCAGCGCCGCGCACCTGGATATCGAACAGATCATAGCTATCTGTAAGAACCTCGGCGTGGATGCAGTTCACCCCTGCTATGGTTTTCTGTCGGAAAATGCGGCTTTCGCCCAGGCGCTGGCAGCGGAGGGTATCCGGTTTATTGGTCCGTCCGCAGAAGTGATTGAGTTAATGGGCGACAAAATCGCTTCCCGAAACTTTGTTGCTGAACACGGCTTTCCTGTGCCTCCATCGGTCACTCTGGACGCCGATGATGCCGGTTTTATGAATGCCGTGGAAAACATGGGCTTTCCGCTGGTCGTCAAGGCTTCTGCCGGTGGTGGAGGCAAGGGCATGAGTATTGTTCGTTCCCGGGATGAGCTGGAAAGCACTCTCAGGGTGGCGGCTTCAGAGGCGGAAAAGTATTTCGGTGATAAAAGGGTCTATGTCGAACGATATTTTGACAGTGCCCGTCATATTGAAGTGCAGGTATTAGGTGACGGCAACAGTGTCATCCATATCGGTGAACGAGAGTGCACCATTCAGCGCCGCTTCCAGAAAATCATAGAAGAAGCTCCTTCACCGGCTCTGAATGACGACAGCCGACGGAAAATTTGCGAGTCGGCCGCAGGCATTGCCAGGGCGGCAAAGTACAGCAGTGCCGGAACCGTTGAATTTCTCTATACGCCGGAGGGTAAGTTTTTCTTCCTGGAAATGAATACCCGAATCCAGGTTGAGCACCCGGTCACCGAGATGGTCTATGGCGTCGATCTGGTGGCTGAGCAGATCAGAATTGCTGCCGGACAGCCGCTGTCTATCCAGCATGACGTTCTACAGATGAACGGCCATGCTGTCGAGTGTCGTCTTTGTGCTGAAGATGCCTTCAATAACTTCATGCCGGAGACCGGGCGGGTACTTTATCTGAAAGAGCCTGCAGGTGAAGGCGTACGGTTTGACAGCGGACTGTTCCAGGGGCAGGAGATCACTACTGCCTTTGACCCGATGCTGGCCAAGCTGATTGTGCATGCCCCTACCCGGGAAGCTGCTATTGCAGGGGCTGTCAAAGGGTTGCAGGACTTGGTGCTGCTGGGCATCAAAACCAATGCGGAATACCTGATTAAGGTACTTGAACACAGGTCATTTATTGCCGGTGATATGGATACCGGCTTTGTCGAAACCCACTCCGAAGATTTGCAGGCCGACTCCCCTGATATCGGACAGGTACGAACTGTTCTGGCTGCAGCAATGCTGACCGATCGAAACATGCGTTTGCTGATGGACGCTACTCCGGAGCCTTATGCCGGTATTGGACGCTGGAGAAACTGATGCAGCCGAAATACATACTCAACGAAGCCACTCACTGTGTGACACCGGTCAGAAGGAATGACGTGGTTGCTCTCGATATTGATGGGCAAGAAGTGAATGTCCGGATCTCCTGGCAGGGCAGGTATCAGTGTCAATTGGAAATGAATGGAACCACGCACACTGTCTATGCCGCGCAGGATGACAAGAAACTCTTTATTCACTTTGCTGGGCGTACATGGCAGCTGGATATCTTTGATGAATTCAGCGAGGCCGGGGAAGCGGGCGGTTCTTCTGAAGGCCTGGTGAAGGCGCCGATGCCTGGAGTCGTGGTAGAGATCAGCGTGGAAGCTGGGCAACCCGTAGAAGAAGGTCAGACCCTGATGCTGATTGAGAGCATGAAGCTGCAGATGGAAATCAAGGCAAAGGTATCTGGTGTCGTAAGACACCTTGGTGTTGATGGTCCAGGTGCAGGCTTCGAAAAAGGCTCAATGCTGGCAGAGATCGAAGTAGCGGGGGAAGAACAGTGAGACGAATAGCATCCAGCCTGGACACTAACTCCGCAGAATACCAACGCTACCGAGAACATAACCTCCAGGTTATCGAAGAGTTTCGGCAGAAACAGCAGGACGCCCGTTACAAGCGTCCTGAGAGAGATATCGTCCGTTTGCAGAAACAGAACAAGATGATGCCGCGGGATCGCCTTGAACTGCTACTCGATCCGGGTACGCCTTTCCTGGAGTTTTCTTCCCTGGCCGCGAACATGGCATACGATGGCTCTGCACCTTCTGCCAGCTGTATAACCGGCATTGGGGTTGTTGGTGGCCGTGAGGTGGTCATCAATGCCAGCGACAGTTCGGTCAAGGGGGGCGCCTGGTATCCACTGTCTGTAAAGAAAATCGTTCGGGCACTGGATATCGCCATTGAAAACCACCTGCCGGTTATCCACATGTGTGACAGTGCCGGTGGTTTCCTGCCATTGCAGTCAGAGCTGTTTGGCGACAAGTACATGGCCGGACGCATTTTCCGTAACCAGACTCAGCTGTCGAAAATGGGCTGCAGGCAATTGTCACTGGTGTTTGGTCACTGTACGGCGGGTGGCGCTTATATTCCGGCGCTTTCGGACTATTCAGTCATAGTGGAAGGAACAGGCGCTGTTTTTCTTGGAGGGCCGCCATTGGTGAAGGCTGCCACCGGAGAAGAGGTTACGGTTGATGAATTGGGCGGCGCAGCCATGCACACCTCCATTTCCGGTACCTGTGACTATTACGCCAGTAATGAGAAAGAAGCCATCGCTATTGGCCGTGAGATTGTCATGCAGTGGGAGCAGAAACCCAAGTTCGAGCTGCAGCGGGAAACGCCTGAAGAGCCTTATTACGATCCGTCAGAGCTTTACGGAATTATTCCAGATGACATCAAGAAACAGTTCGATATGCGTGAAGTCATTGCCCGGCTGGTGGACGGCAGTCGTTTTTCCGAGTACCAGCCTGATTATGGTGAAACACTGATTTGTGGTTTCGCCAATATCTGGGGCTACAAGGTAGGCATCCTCGGAAATAACGGCGTACTGTTCAACGACAGTTCTCTTAAGGCTGCGCACTTCATGGAACTGTGTAATCAGAACCGGGTGCCTCTGGTATTTCTGCAGAACATCACCGGCTATATGGTCGGCAAGGACTACGAGCAGCGAGGCATTACCAAAGATGGCGCCAAGATGATTATGGTTCAGGCCTGTTCTGAAGTTCCCAAATTTACGGTTATGACCAATGGCTCATTCGGTGCCGGTAACTATGGAATGTGTGGCCGTTCTTTTGATGCCCGGACCCTGTTCAGCTGGCCCCATAGCCAGATTTCCGTCATGGGTTCCGACCAGGCTGCGAATACCCTGGTCACCATCAAGCTGGCACAGATGAAGAGAGAAGGGCTTGAGCCCGATGCCAGACAGCTGGAGCAGATC
>JBPCXN010000293.1:0-9216 GCA_051008495.1 Endozoicomonas sp.
GGACTGGGAATCAACGTCACCACCGTGGAGGCGCTGTTTCCACAGAGTGTGGTGATCAGGCAGCTTGATGAGTTGAAATCAGCGCTGTTCGGGCTGATAAGGTGTTGGCTGGTTGTCTGAACTTCGCTAGGGTCGGTGTTGTTTGGACATACAGAGTTACCCACGAGCTAAGATGAAAAACCAGCTCAGCTCGTGGGGCATTATTGGGGCATTTTATTGAATAAATAAGAGGTTGGTAAAGGTCGCATATTTTCAGAATATGACTGAAGCCATAGAGAACCAAAGAATTCAACTGTTCGTCGAAAGCTAATCTTCAGAGTCAGCATCATCGGGGTGTGGTTGCTTAGGTTGTTTGCAGTCATTAATCTCAAGGGGCTCAGAGAATGGATCTGTGTTTTTGGGGCACTATAGCCGATTTTTTCCATTTCCAGCCAGATGTGAATGGACTCCTGGGAGCTTTCCGCAGCCATCCGTGGTCATAGGCCTTTATCAGCATGGAATAATCACCGTGCTCCAACTGCTCAGCTATAAAGGCAATATTACCATGAGCTGTAAGCTGCCAACATGCAAAGTATGACGTGTTTGATAGATTCTGCGGTGTTTCACGCCTGCTCTTTTGAGAATCATTCTCCACAGCACAGAAAGAGGTAACTCCCAATACCCGTCGTGCTTGGGCCAGTTAAACCGGCACTTCTAAAACCAGCGGTAATAGAGCCAGAAGCCATTGGTTTGACAATGCAGGATCTTCAGCCTGTTGCGACTCCGGTTACAGAAGACAAACAAACTCTCGGAGAACGGGTCCAGCTACGGCAGCTCGCTGACAATCAGGTCCAGTCCGTCAATGGACTTGCGCATGTCCGTCGTCCCAGGAGTCGGATAGACTCGCAGGGAGGCGGCGACCATGGGGCCTCCAGAGCTTTGATAATATGGTGGAACCAGAATTCATGCTTATCGGACAAGTCGCCTCCTGATTGTGTGGAGGCTTCAGTATCCAGACAGGCTTCTATCACGGATAGATGGCTTTTACCTGATGCTCACTTTAAAGTTCATTGTCGTGGACAGAAAGAGGTCCATACCTGATTTTGGCAATGTGTAGAACTTTATACACCGTTACGATGACTGCTCCAATCGCAAACAGGACTGTTGGAATACCCAGGCCGAGGCCCAGACCCAAACCCAGTCCAAGGTTATCCTGTTGGGCTGGAGGCTGACTACCCTGATGCCGGGTAGAATTTAGTGGCTGCTGACTGCTGGTTCCACCTGTGTTCACGTAAGGGTTAGGGGTTATTGTTGCTGGAATCTCTGATGGTGATGAAGTGGTATTGTTCGCAGGACTTGAGGTGGTTGGAGGAGTTGAAGGGAATGTAGGTTGTTCTGTATGCCCTTCCGTACCTATACAGCCCTCAGGGGATATTGAAGTTATGTTGCTAACACCATAAGCCCCTGTACAACTGCAAGTAGTCAGTGCGGTTTCACAACTTTCCGGGCAGTAGACTGCCTCACATCCCCCTGCCTTGTGACAAGTTAAATGCCTGCCATTAACCCACTGGTCAAGCCCGTCAGGAAAAACAACAACCCCACAAACCTGGTGTGAGAGGTCATTAGTACATTGTCCCTTGCCAATACCCTTAAAACAAAAGGAAAAAGAAGAATCAGAACATTGAAAATGGTGAACATTGCAGCTGCCATCGCCGGATCTTCTTGCCCGGGTTTCAGCAAAGTCTAAAGCTACGCACTTACCGTTGCCTGACATCAGGCAGACGATATCAGAGTCATTTGCCACAACCGGTGCGCCCTGGGGAAATACTGTGTTCTCGTTAGTCCTGAAGGTGGGCTTTCTATTCTGTGAAGACAGCCTTCTCAATGACACAGGGTGATGGAGTATAGCCCCTTCGGGGCTGATGTACTGAACTTTCAGGTCTGTGTGTTGTGCTGGCTCAATTTTCGAAACGGAGAGGTAATCGACCTCTTCGCTGAGTTCGTGCTTTAGTTGGACAGGCAGCAGCATGTCAGAGCCCAGCAGACTGGCAACGTCCGCATAAAAATTATTTCTGTAGTCTGCCAATTCGCCCAGCTCACGGGCCCCATAGCCAACAACTTTAATCCGTCCGGATGACATTTGCTCCCGCAGCGCAGTCACACAGCTTGAAGATGTGGCTACATGGGTACTGGAAACAAGAACCCCCTGACAGGCTTCGGGCATCTGCCCGGCTTTCACAACGGGATCAAACGACACAATGTGACTATTGATATTGCTGTATGCCAGGTTAGCGTCCGCTTGGCAAACATTGCTTATGCCAGCAAGAAAACTCAAAGCAGAGAAAAAGAGGCTGGGAGTGTTCATGGTATTTCTCGCGCAAGCTCTGCAGGGTGAAGGGACAAGGAAGGAAAAAGAACATCAGAGCGACCAGATGTTAACAACAGTGTGTTATCCGGTCTGGTAAGTAGTGAGTATAGGGCAACTTTGACAGCCCTGAACTCAGAGTCTCTGTTGTGATCAGGGCTGTATTATCACGATGAACCGGAAGCCGGCACGTCAACCTATGCATATTCCCGCTCAGGGTTTCTGTTGACCTGGGTTCTTACGCTTATTAGTGGTATCAGGCATAATTGCTGCGCCTGGTAACGCTGTTCAGTCTAAACAGGCTGCGTATATCTTTTCCATCTTGGCTGTTTGTGTGGAACCCTTCCTGTGAACCTGGTTAGAAAACCTCTTAAGTGGTTGGTTGCTGTTGTGGCGACTTCTCTGCTGCTATTGCTGATCGTGCTGGCAATCGGCGTCCGAATTGATCTTTCCCCCTGGCGGGAACCTCTGCTGAAGGCTGTGAACGATGCCTTACCGTATCAGCTTGAGGTTGCCGGTGACCTTGAGGCCGAGCTTTCGTTACGCCCGGCTGTCCGGATTACCGGTGTCAGTCTGGCGCCAGAGGATGATGCCGGAGAGACACTGGCGGAGGTTGGCCTGGTCAGTGGCCGACTGTCATTGCTGCCGTTACTTCGGCGCAGGATTGATATTGACTACTTCCAGGTTGAGGACGTCGATCTCTTACTGGTTCGCGATGGTAATGGCAGGGCTAACTGGGAAACCGTCGACAGCCCAGACTCCCAGGATACAGAGGCACCCAGAGGTGATGGGGCGGAGACACCTTCAAATTCTGACTTCGTCGTTTATGATTTTGATCTTCGCAGTCAGATCACCTTCCGAAACCTGATTGTCCAGTACCAGGATCAGTCCCAGAACCTGACAGTGAACGCTTCCCTGGAACAGCTGACAGCAGAGCTTCAGGGTGAAGATGATCTGCATCTGACCGCCAGCGGTGACTTTCAGGATCAGCCCTGGACAATGGAGAGCAGTACCTCTCTGAAAGCCCTGCTCAGGGGGAGAGACAGTCACCTTGATTTGCAGGCTACCCTGGCAGATGTCCGCATCCATTTAAGTGGTAACAGAACTCTGGGTGCTGATAGAGGCTCGGCACTCAATCTGGAGGCGAGTCTTCCAAGTGCTGAATCCGTGCAGCAATTGCTGGGGCCGGACCTTGCTGTTTACGCGCCGGCTTCGGTAAAAGCCCAGATCAGATCCCGCCCTGACCAGCTGTGGCTTGAAAATATTGCTATTGAACTGGCTGGCAGTGATCTTCAGGGGCGCCTGAATCTGCACAGGGGAGAACCTTCAAAGGTGGGTGGAGAACTCACCATGTCCAACCTGGACCTGAGTCCCTGGCTGGAGCCTGGCAGTTCTGAAAATGTGGCCACCCCAGACGATGAGGCCCCTGAGACTGCCAATGAAGATGCTGAAAGTGACAGTGCTGCGGATGATAAAGGTGGTAAACCGGTTCCCGTATACCAGCTGGTCAGTCAGTGGCTGAACAGGGCGGAAGTGGGTGTTCAAGTGAATATTCAGCAAGTCAAAGGACTGCCTGTGACCATGGAAAATCTTGGCATGGAGATGCAGGTCTCGGAAGGGAAGCTGATCATTCCCATGGGGGTTGATGTAGCCGGTGTCGGTTTCCGGGGCAGGGTAGTAACCGAGGCTAAGGAAAAGCGCATGAATGCCAGGGTAACGCTTCGGGCTAGAAACGCTGATATTGGCGAGCTGGTTACAGGTCTTACCGGCACACCTGCCGAGGGTTATGTTGAGCGGGCCAGAATCACTGTCAGAACCAACGGCAGACGAATCCGGAATCTGGTTAACCGGGCACGCCTTAACTTCATACTGGAACAGGGACAGCTGGCTTTTGAGGATGAAGTCCCCTGGCAGGTGAATACTGCAGAAGCCCGGGTTGGCCTGCGACGGCAGACAGAAATCCTGTTTGATGCCCGGCTGCTGACGATTCCCGTCAACCTGACCATGGAGGCGGAACCGTTAATCTGGCTTCGTCAGGGAAAACCCTGGAACCTGACCATGAACGTCGACAGTCCAGCGTTTACCGCCAGTGCCCAGGGTTTTATTTCTGAGCAGGGCGTTCGGGAAGGTGGTGAATTCAATATTGATTTCTCTGCCCCACGGCTGGGCGATCTGGCCCCCTGGCTGGGTGTCAGGCCCGATGTCGATGCCCCCCTTGTTCTGAAGGGAAAAATACTGACGGAAGGAGACAGGCTCAGGCTCCTGTTGCCTGATTTCAGGGCCGGGCAATCCAAAGGACATGTGACGTTCAGCTGGGACAGTTCTGGGGAGAGCGCCTTTGCCGATTTTGATGGCAGACTGCAACAACTGCACCTGGATGAGATGTCCGGCTTCTGGCCCGAGCCCACTGACGATCAGCAGGAAACAACAGTCCGTTCAGCCAGCGAGGAAAAAGGGCTGAACCTCAATATCCCCGTTTTGTCCAGTGAGATCACCATTGCTGATGCTGACCTGGGTTTTGCTATCGATAGAATGGTGGTTGGGGGACAGGAAGTTAAAGACATTCGAATGAGCGGCAGTGTGCGAGATGGCTGGCTGCAGAAGGCGCCTTTCTCAGCAGAATACGTCAACTCCCGTTTTTATGGGGATATGGCCCTGGATTTGCGCACACGGGAGCTGGGGCTGGACTTTAACCTGGCGGTTGATAACCCGGACCTGGGCCGGATGCTTTCTGAACTGAACTTTGCTGAAGATATGAAACTGAAGCTGGATAAAGCCCGGTTTGCTTTGAGGCTGAAGGGTGAAACACCGATTGAATTGATGCGCCGGGCTACGCTGGATGCCAGATTGACCGGCGGGATCTGGACACTGCAGGACCCCAACAGTGGCGCCAGTACAGATATCCTGTTGTCGAACGGCGCAATCACGGCTGAGCCCGGAAAACCACTCAGTCTCGATGTGGCTGGTGAGTTAAAAACACTGCCGGTCAACATTAAGGCCAGCACTCTGCCCCTGGATGGCCTGCTGAGAAGAAACCGCCAGGTTCCCCTGTCGCTTGATGCGGCAATCGCTGATATGTCACTACGGACGCATTCCCTGGTGACCCTGCCCATAGAGCAGAGAACCATGGAGCTGGAGGTGGAACTCACGGGGCCATCTCTGAGCCAGCTCAATGATCTCTTTGAAATGAGCCTTCCTCCCTATGGCCCCCTGCGCATGGCAGGCCATTTCAGCACGACAGCAGCCGGCTATGAGCTGAAAGACTTCGAGTTTCAGGTAGCGGAAAGCAGCCTGAATGGTTACCTCTCTCTGGATACCCGGGATAAGCCCGATCTTAAGATTCAACTGCAGGCACCTTCCATCCAGGTCAATGATTTCCAGCTCAAAGGCTGGCAGGCCTGGAGCCAGCCGGTCCATCAAGCCCCCGGTCAGCCAGGTAGGCCAGGTCAGCCTGGAAGCCAGGAGGAGAATGCGCCTGACTCACAGCCTTCACTCCTGAGTCCTGATGTGCTCAGGGCACTGAATGCCGAACTGAAACTGAACGTCGATGAGGTCCTTTCCGGAGAGGATCAGCTTGGCAGGGGGCAGTTGCACCTGCAGTTACACGACGCGGAGGTTGTTCTTGATCCTCTGTATGTAGCTTTACCTGGTGGCGAAGTGCGCGTCAGTGGGCACTTGAGGCCTCTGGGCGAAGGCTTCAGCATAGGTCTGAAAGCGGATGTTGACCGTCTGGATTATGGTGTCCTGGCCAGGAGAGTAGATCCGGAAACGTCCATGCAGGGAGATGTCAGCTTCCGGTTGAATATCGCTACCCAGGCGCTGACGCCTGATGACCTGTTCAGTCATGCAGGAGGTGAAATGGCCTTTGCCGTCTGGCCCCGGGAATTCGAAGCGGGAATCATTGATCTCTGGGCAGTCAGCCTGGCATCCGCTGTACTGCCCAGGTTGGGCCCAAGTGACCCATCCCAGGTGAATTGCCTGGTTGGTTCATTCAATCTGGAAGATGGGAGGATGGCCGACAATGTACTGATGCTCGATACCTCGGCCATGCAGGTGCTTGGTAATACCCAGGCTGATTTTGCCCGGCAGGACATCGACCTGGTGCTGATTCCAAGAGCCAAAACCGCACAGATTTTTGGTATCGAGTTGCCGGTAAAGGTTTCCGGGAAATTTCAGGATTTCGGGATTGGCGTCCCAACCAGTCAACTAGTGGTGACCACTCTTAGATTCGTGACCAGCCCGGTTCTGGCGCCAATGCGCTGGATTCTTGAGAAGTCACCTCCAGCCAATGGCAGTCAGCTGTGCGAAGCTGTTTTTTCGCAGGGGGCACGGTAGCTGCTTTTATTCCAGCTACAGAGAACGGTGCGATGCAGTGCAATATAGGTTTTCCGGGGACTGCTGACTCGAACTGGACATAGTGTCCAGAGCGGTCTTAACTGGGAGTCGGGCTTATGCCTTCGAGCATGCTCTTCATGGTAAGAGTCAGGAGAGCAAGTCAGATTTTTCGTTGGATTTGTGCGAATAGTTGACCTATTTAAGCAAATTCAACGGAACTGTCCAGAACGCTCAAGGCTGCGGCCGCACTTCCTGGATTTCAGGCTGAAATAGTCATAAGTCCAACAGGCTCCAAGGCTGTCCATGAGAGAAATGTACCAGAGAGCAGGGGCGTTTATCTATTTCCCCTGCTTTCTTTCATGGTTGTGCGGTTTTGAAAACTGTCCGGAGTGTTGGTTCATAGTTTTGGGTGAAATGGTCCGCCACAGCTTTCGGCACACTCGTTATGGGGTGAAGAAAAAACCGCTTTTAAAGAGTGATATTTTTACCTGCAAGAGCCTTTTTTCGGGTTTCTTTTTAAAAAAGGTATTGCTATGCCAGAGATGAGCGGGAGGGTAATAATATTTGTAATTCTGTTCTCCTGTATCAGTAAAGCTGACGCTGTTGTTAGTGTGGCCGCCATGGAAAGGGGAAGAAATACTTACGACGGCCAGTCTTTGGATCAGCCGCTGGCGGGAAGAGTTTCCCGCTCTCTGCAAGCCAGGTATCAAAAAGACTGCCCCAGAAGCAAACTGCAGCAGCTGTTTTTCAAGAAGAAGGGAACACCTCAGGAGATCTATGATCAGATTCTAAACAGAACGTTTTGGGATTTTGATCGTAACCAACAAGGCTATACCTGTTTTCCTGATACAGAACCCAGCACGCGACCCCGCCAGTATCCAAGTTTCAGAGAGTCTTTTTCTCTTCTCCATACAGATACTCTGCTGGATTACTACACACAGGTTCGTTTACCTATGGAAGCCGCCGGTGTTCAACCCCCGGAACACCGATTGTATAATCGCATGTTTGCGCAATTTCCTGATAAATGCCAAACCCTGAACCATCAGGTAAAACTCGGTGTTGAGACGTATGGTGATCCAGTGGCGCTGTTGCCGCTGATCATTGAGTTGGGGCAAACGCTCCAAGTTTTAAATCGACGGCTTAACGATAAAACAGATTTATCCGAACCGAGTCAGGTGCATAACAGCCAGCGTATTCACCTGTCCAACCCACACAGTAAAGCTATACAGGAGCGAGAGCGCAGTGAAAGTCAATTATTTCCCCTGCTTTCAGGTCTGCCGGATGATGTCCAGCCCAGTTACCTGAACCGTTTTTTTGATACAACTACAACGATTATTCCTGCCGTAATGATGTCTGAACCGGTTACAACAGAACATACCGATGCAGGTGTGGATTTAGGGCTCGGTAAGCTGGTTTTATACAAACCAGTGGGCAAAGCCTATGCCTCTGATGAAGAGATTCTGCAATGGGACAACTATTTCGAGCAGTTAAAGTTCGTTATGGATTACAGGTTCTCAGGGTCGTCCGATAAACCTTCGCCTTATTTTATGGGCTTTATTCCTGTGCATGTCGCACATATGTATATAACCACTCAGGGCTTTTTTGACTTGGCAATGCACGGTGGCGAGATCCTTCATGGCACCGCCAGTCATATGATGCAGTTATTGAATCTGAGGCGGGCAGGGATGCCCCCTGAGGCATTAGCTGGAATGGATGATGAATGCTGGATTCTGGCTATGGACCAAGTTAATAGACTTTGGTTCGCCGGATTCGCTATTGACGATAGTGAGCGTGTTTATGCCTTTTATAATTTGCCTAACCTGGGTGTCCCCGGTCATGTTCAAATGCTGATGACCGAGCGTTTTTTTTCAAGGCTGCTTGAGGCTATGGCCGAGCATCAATATTCTTGGGAGCTGGAATATTTTCAGAGGCAATGGCTCAAGGTGGATCACCTGCTTTCACGCGACCAACTACTGGAGTGGGCAAAGTACGCCATGGTGTTGGAAAACATTTTAATTGCTGAGCACAATAGTAATTGGATTGGTCTGGTCGGAGTCCAGAAAACCGTTATGGTTGACGAACCATCCATGGTTGATGGAATGACTTTTAACCCCTTCATGATTAAGCATAATTCCCAGGCGAGAAAGGCCAGGGCCTTGAAGAGAAAAGGTTATAAAGAGCATGCTTTCATCGTTGATTATGAAGCCGATGGCTTGAGTGATACCAAAAACACTGCAAGTGTGTTTGAACGCAGTGAGCCGGTGCCTGAAGCATGGGTTGAACAGCTCAAACAGATAGAAGCGGAACGGGGTTATCGTGTCGGTTACTGACCTATAGCCCAACTGGTTGGGAGTGCGGTCATGCTGGATTAATACAACATAAAAACCCACTCGCCAGAATATTGCGGAGCAACTGGTCAGGCACTTACCATTTTTCTTTTCAACAGCCTCATTCAAGACCGGCTAATCAGTCATGAGTGAGCCAAGCCCCCCATTGATGCCGATCACCTGTCCGGTAATCCAGGGGTTTTGGATCAG
>JBPCXN010000294.1:0-5201 GCA_051008495.1 Endozoicomonas sp.
CTTTATATCTGTCTGCGTATAAAAAACAGGGCGGACTCATGAAAGGCCAGGTTGTACTTTTTTTCTGTTTCTATTCCTTAGCCTCTCAGCCAGGTGCTGCAGGCTATTTTGATGGAGTTCTCAACAACAAACTGCTGGTGCCTGAGGTTTCCGGGGAACCTTTGCTCTGGCTATTGCCTGCATTCACCACCAGTAAGCCCGCCGTCCATTCCGATTCTTTCCCGTTTTCTAATGGTTCCACAATATTTTATCCCACTGAAAGAGGGGCGGCAGGGAGTAAACCGCGATGGACGTGGGGTGGGGCGAAAAAAAAGGCAGCCGACAGGCGACCCTTGATGCGGGGAAATGGGCTTGAGGAGCTCTCTGAAGAGGGCGTAGAAGCGACTGACGATGGCCCTGATGATCCAGAAGATCCTGACGATGATCCAGAGCCTGAACAAATTGATGATCCAACCGGGCTTTACAAGATTCTGCAATCTATCGAAACCCTTTTGCGCAGTCGGAGAATGAAGCTGATTCTATCTCTGGATATTGATGGCACTATCAGTTACGGGGAAGAAAAAGAAATTGAGCATGAGCCACACTATAAAGTGCTGGATAACTACATGCAGGATCACAGGGAGCACTGGATCTGGATATACAATACCAGTCGTAGACCTGGTTCCCTGGATCTTTCGGACTGGCAGGAGCTGTATCCGGCGCCGGATATATTGATCATGGGTGGAGGGGCGATCAGTTACAGCCAGCGCCTGAAGGACGAGAATCCGGGACTTCTGGATATGCCCATTATTGAGGACTGGATCGTTGAGTGGCCTTCGATTGAAATACTGGGTTTCGGGCAGGCCCGTGCAACTGATTACTCTCATACGTCTTACCCCCATGGGAAACTTTATACAACGGCGGCAGAGGCCATCCTCAGGCGGAAGCAAAGAGCCGAGCCAGGCCGGCTTGGCATTTATCACCGCCCACCTTCAGGGACGGTCCTGGGAAATATTTTCTGTTATGACCGTTATTACAATAAGGGTGCCGGATTAAAGCGAGCCATAGAGGGCCTCAAGGTTCACAATGTCCTGGGTGCTGGTCAGTACCGCCTGGTCACTTCCGGAGACAATATCCCTGACACTTCCATGATGAACACTGACTTGTACTTCCCCTTCTGTCCTCAGGATAAAGAGCAGGTTCCAGGTATGCCTGTCCCCGGACTGTCCGTCAATGTGCAATTTCTGGGCAGTGTCCTGCCGGAAGGGGCCTTAATTGCCAATACTGAGCTTAAAGCAGAGTTATTTTCCGGCACCATCACAGTCCATGCTTATGAGCCGAATATTCTTGGTATAATGGGCGGCGTCCAGAGGTTGCTAGAATGCTTTCTGTTCATCTTTGATTGACCCTCTCACATTATCACTGGATGGAAGTAAGCCATGAGTGTGAACACTGCCATTTTTGATGCCCCCGGTACTCTCTATTTCAAAATGAAAGACGCCTGTCGCGATGACTGGCGGGACTACTGTCATCATGAATTTGTCCAGGGACTGGCGGATGGCTCGCTGCCACTGGAAAGCTTCAGGCACTACCTCCAGCAGGATTACCTGTTCCTGATTCACTTTGCCCGGGCTTATGCCCTGGGCGTCTACAAAGCGGATAACCTGGATGACATGCGTTCTGCGTCAGCCGGTGTTGCCGGGATACTGGGTGAGTTAAAACTGCATCTGGAGTACTGCCGGGAATGGGAACTATCTGAGGCAGATGTCGTACAAATCCCGGAAGCCCGGGCCAACATGGCTTACACCCGTTACGTTCTGGAGCGGGGCATGGCAGGGGATATTCTTGACCTCTACACAGCTCTTTCACCATGTGCAGTAGGCTATGCAGAAATTGGTCTGCGACTGATCAATGACCCGGCCACAAAGCGTGAAGGCAATCCCTACTGGCGCTGGATTGAAACCTATGGCGGTGACGAGTTTGTATCAGGAGCTGTGGCACAGGTAGAAAAAGTGGACGCCCTGGCGGCGAGCCGGTTCAATGAAGGAAGGCTGGACTCTTTGTGCCAGATTTTCCGTGAAGCCACCCGGTTGGAAACTGGCTTCTGGGATATGGGTTATCACAGAACGTTTTAATGGTTGCTATTTCAATATACCTTTTTCGCTTTTCGCTTTTCGCTTCCCGCTTTCCGTCTCCCGCTGGCAAAAAGAATACGGATGGCGGAATGCGGGCAGCGGAAGGCGAAAAAAAACCTAATTGAGCGCAAGTACTACCGCTTCCCCGGACTGTTCTGACAGACAACGATTCAGCAGCACCGTGAGTTCCTCACCGGTGCTGTCACAAATCCAGCTTTCCTGTTCAGTGTTGTAGTCAAAATGATACCCACCGCTTTTGGCGGCCACCCAGAGCTGCAGCATAACGGTCTGGCGGCTGAGAATGACCTTGCTGTCATTTTCCAGGCTAAGGGTCAGAATGCCTGCCGAAGTTTCGTAATCAATATCCAGTCCGCTCTCATCAATGGCATCTTCAATGGCGAACATCAGGTCATCAAGCAGCTGGTGGTACTGGCTTTCGTTCATTGGCTTATCTTGTTTCCAGGCATTGTCTGCGAAGCCTAACTCCTGCGTCGGCAATTGGCAAAAGCATTAGATGAACAGAGGCTTAGACGGTTATACTCTGACGAACGACAAGGTTTAAAAAACAAAGGAGAAAGCCATGAGAGCGGTGATTGCCCTCATGTTCGGCGCATTTCTGCTGGCCGGATGCGGTCAGAAAGGCGACCTTTACCTGCCTACAGACAGTAGTGCCGGAAACTTCGCGCAGGAACAGTCCCAATAACATGGACCCCAGCCAGCGATAGTTTGCGTAGGTCGGATTAGGAGCCTGTCGGGCTTATGCTTTCGAGCATAAATTTCAGTAGAACGAGTCCGGTTTTTCGATGGATTCGTGCGAATAGTTGACCTATTTAATCGAATTCATCGAAAAAATGGGCCGTTCTTTCTGGGATTTAGGCCGAAATAGTCGTAAGTCTGACAGGCTCCTAAGGCTTGTCCCGTAATCCGACATGTCGTTAGAAGTCATGGAGACTGGAGCTTTTGCGGTGATCGATGTCGGTTTGCGTATTTACAATTCTGATCCGGCCTGCAAGTTAGACTCCTGGTACAGATAGCCCAGTAACAGATAAAAAGAGACAAGACAGATTCATGGAGTGGTTTTCTTATCCCGATGGTGAGTTATTTGCGGAAAATGTTTCTGCAGCCAGTATCGCCAGTCAGTTCGGTACGCCGGTGTATGTCTATTCCCGTGCAGGTTTTGAGGCAGGTTATAAATCCTATGAAGAGGCGCTGGCCGGCTGGCCACACCTGATCTGCTATGCAGTCAAGGCCAATGGCAATCTGGCAGTTCTCAATGTGCTGGCCAAACTGGGGGCCGGCTTTGATATCGTTTCCGTGGGTGAGCTGGAGAGAGTCCTGGCAGCGGGCGGCGATCCTGCCAAAGTCGTCTTTTCCGGGGTCGGCAAGCAACCTCATGAGATTCGCCGTGCCCTTGAAGTGGGAGTGCATTGCTTTAATGTCGAGTCCGAAGTCGAACTGGCAAGGATTCAGCAGGAAGCTGCAGCCCTTGATACAACAGCGGCCATTTCTGTTCGGGTGAATCCTGATGTGGATGCCCAGACACACCCTTACATTTCCACTGGCCTGAAAGACAACAAGTTCGGCATTGATATTGACCGCGCTCCTGCGGTTTATGAGCTGGCGGCTTCCATGCCCAATATCGACATTGTTGGCGTCGATTGTCACATTGGTTCACAACTGACCTCCCGCGAACCCTTCCTGGATGCACTCGAACGCCTGCTGGTGCTGGTGGATAAACTTCAGGAAAAGGACATCACCCTTCGACATATCGATATTGGCGGTGGCCTTGGGGTTTCTTATCGCGATGAAGAACCACCCAGTCCGGTTGATTACCTGGGGGAAGTGAAAAAGCGGCTTGAAGGGCGTGATCTGAGCATTATTGTGGAACCAGGCCGTTCCATTGCCGCCCAGGCCGGGATGCTGCTGACCC
Source organism: Endozoicomonas sp. (assembly GCA_051008495.1). GTDB lineage: Bacteria > Pseudomonadota > Gammaproteobacteria > Pseudomonadales > Endozoicomonadaceae > Endozoicomonas_A. The sequence continues at coordinate 4,045 of JBPCXN010000294.1, forward strand.
GGGTCGAATTAATCAAAAGCAATGATCACAAATCCTTCGCGGTGGTGGATGCCGCCATGAATGATCTGCTGAGGCCTTCGATCTACAGTGCCTGGCATGATATCCAGCCGGTAAGACCGGACAATGGCAGGGACGAAGTGGTCTATGACGTGGTCGGCCCAATCTGTGAAACGGGGGATTTTCTCGGTAAAGACAGAGCTCTGTCAGTGGCAGCCGGTGACCTGCTGGCGGTTCATTCTGCCGGAGCCTATGGGTTTGGCATGAGTTCCAATTACAATAGCCGTAACAGGCCAGCGGAAGTGATGGTCGACGGTGACCAGGCGCACCTGGTACGACGCCGAGAAACCGTCGCCGAGCAGCTGGCTCCGGAATCGCTGCTTCCCTGATGAATTAATGACGCCGCAAGGCTGGACAGAGTTTTTATGTTGTTACACTTCACCAAAATGCACGGGCTGGGAAACGACTTCATGGTGGTGGACATGGTCACCCAGTCTGTGCGGCTGCCCACTGACAAAATACGGCGCCTGGCTGACCGCCGTTTCGGCATCGGCTTTGACCAGCTGCTGGTGGTAGAGCCGCCAACCGATCCGGATATGGACTTCCGCTACAGGATCTACAACGCTGATGGCAGTGAAGTGGAACAGTGCGGTAATGGTGCCCGTTGTTTTGCCAAGTTTGTCCGGGACAAGAAGCTGATTGGCCGCGATGTTATCCGTGTCCAGACTGCCGGCGGCAATATTGAGTTGCGGATTCAGTCCAGTAACGAAGTCACAGTGGACATGGGAGCTCCCAGGCTGGCTCCTGAAGAGATTCCTTTCAAGGCTGATGCAATCGCCAGCAACTATGATCTCCGGGTAGATGGCGAACGGTTTGAGATCAGTGCGGTCTCCATGGGCAATCCTCATGCTGTTCTGCAGGTTGATGATGTCAACAGGGCACCGGTAGACAGACTGGGGCCTGCCATAGAAAGCCACTCCCGCTTTCCCAAAAAGTGCAACGTAGGCTTTATGCAGATCGTTGACCGTGGCGAGATCAACCTGCGGGTCTTTGAACGGGGTGTTGGTGAAACCCTGGCCTGGGGGAACGGCGACTGTGCCGCCATCGTTGTTGGTCTGCGGCTGGGATTTTTGGATGAACATGTCCCGGTCCCTCTCCCC
>JBPCXN010000295.1:0-10082 GCA_051008495.1 Endozoicomonas sp.
ATGCTTTCGAGCATGCTCTTCATGGTAAGAGTCAGTAGAAATGAGTTAATTTTTCGATGGATTCGTGCGAATAGTTGACCTATTTAATCGAATTCATCGAGACTCTCATCCGCTTTCTAACGAAAAGCGGCCGTTCTTTCTGGATTTCAGGTCGAAATTGCCTTAAGTCCGACAGACTCCTAAGGGTTCATGAAAATGCAATAATCAGGCCATAGGATGACTTGTGCTATAGACCAGACCAGAGTGCGAATGGGGAGATAGGGAAAGTCTTAAGGAAGAAATGAGAAGAAGATGCTGATAGGGGCTCAAGCTGTGAATCTGCAGGGGAGGGCAGAGACAAGCACTCAGCATTCCTGAGCCCTTTGCAGTCGCATTACTTGAGGTAACGGGATTTGCCCTTGATTTTCTCAACCAGTTTCTTGCCTTTGGCACTGAGGGTCAGTTTGTAGTAACGACCGTCATCTTCATGCTGAGCTTTCTTAATCAGACCAAGACCTGGACGGTCATGGCGGCCTTCACCAAGACGCTTGACGCTGACGGCAATGTCGCTGGGCGTACCACAGGTCAGTTTTTCGTCATTGACGAGGTCAGTAATGGTTTCTCCGGGGTTCTCAGCTACCACGAGCAGTATTTGCCACTGTATAATGGTCAGCGGGTATTCCTGCAGAAGCTGGGTGAGTTTGATCAGTCCTTTTAAAGTCATCAGTCAGCTACCTTTCTGTGGGTATTGGAACTGTTGTGGAATATAGCCGTCGTCTACCTCCATGTGTGACCGCCCCGAAGGCTAGGCACCACAACAGGTTTGGCTACTACTGTACCAGAACAAATATTAGACAGTTTTATACTGATATGGCAAATTTTATGGTACAGGACGTTTTATTATTGCTAATTCTGTAACCCAAGTGTTACAGAAGGAAACAGGTTTAACCAGGGAACACCATGATAAAGAAATGTCTCTTTCCTGCAGCGGGCTATGGTACACGGTTTCTGCCGGCTACCAAGTCAATGCCCAAGGAAATGATGCCAATAGTTAATAAGCCTTTGATTGAGTATGGTGTTGAAGAAGCCCTGCAGGCTGGATTGCATGAAGTCTGCATAGTCACCGGCCGTGGCAAGAGGGCGCTGGACGACCATTTTGATATCAATTACGAACTGGAACACCAGATCCAGGGAACCAGCAAAGAAGAAACCCTGTCTGGTATTCGACGTTTAATGCAGGAGTGCACCTTTTCCTATACACGTCAGAGGGAAATGAAGGGTCTTGGTCATGCTATTTTGACGGGTGAAACCCTGGTGGGTGATGAGCCTTTTGGTGTGGTTCTTGCGGACGACCTGTGCATCAATCCGGATGCTGACGGCGTTCTGGCCCAGATGGTCAAGCTCTACAACCAGTTCCGCTGCAGCATCGTGGCCATCGAAGAGGTTCCCATGGAGGAGGCGCACAAGTACGGCGTAATCGGCGGGGAAATGATTAAACCGGGTCTGTACCGGGTAGAGGAAATGGTAGAAAAGCCTGAAGAAGGTGAAGCTCCAAGTAATATGGCGATTATCGGTCGTTACATCCTGACTCCGGACATCTTCGACATCCTCAGGCAAACCCCTCCAGGCCGAAATGGGGAGATCCAGATCACTGATGCCCTGAGAGCCCAGGCTGAACGAGGCCTGGTGTTAGCCTATAACTTTAAAGGCAGGCGTTTCGACTGCGGCAGCATTGAAGGCTATATTGATGCAACCAATCACTGCTACAACAACATCTATAGAAAAGAGAAAGCAGTATTGAAGGATGAAGTTGTAATTGGCAAGGCTGAAGAGAAGGAAGAAAAAGAAGAAACTGTTTTAAGCACTTAAGGTTGAGCAGGAATGCCTGTCAGAAGACAGGCATTTTAATGGGGCATTCTTTTAACATAATATGTATTATGCGAAATTAAATATAGAACAAAGAACCGCCGTAGCTATCTATCAAAGCTAAGACCATTACGATGGCATTCCGTTAACGATCAGGAATGTTCAGCCTTTGTCTTGGCCGCGACAAGCTGCTTTCTCCTGTCCTGACGCTTACCTGAAATCACCAGCATACAAGGTGTGATGACCAGGGTCAGGATAGTCGCAAAAGTCAGACCTCCGGTAATCGCAATGGAAAGCTGGTTCCACATCTGCGTAGATGGTGACCCTATCTCGATCTGATGCTCAAACAGATCGATATTGGTCATCAGCGCCATTGGCAGGAGCCCCAGTACAGTGGTTATCGTGGTAAGCATAACCGGACGCAGGCGTTGAGCGCCTGTTCTCAGTACCGCCTGGACAGCGTCCATACCCCTTTCACGCAGTGTGTTGTAGGTGTCGATCAATACAATATTGTTGTTGACGACGATACCGGCCAGGGAAATTACCCCGATGCCGCCCATAATGATGCCGAAAGGCTGCCCTGACACCAACAGTCCAATAAAGACGCCGCCGGTAGACAGCACCACTGCCGACATGATGAGAGCCGCCTGGTAGAAACTGTTGAACTGCGTCACCAGGATCATGGTCATAACGAACAGCGCAATGGCGAAAGCTTTGACCAGGAAGCTGCCACTTTCCTGCAGGTCTTCCTGCTCACCTTTCAATTTCAAACTGAGTTCCGGCGGAAAGTTCTCTGCCTCAATCGCAGCCATGATCTCTGGCAGAACCCGTGACAGCTGCACCCCCTCAACCAGCTGGGCGCCAATATTCATACTCCTGACGCCATTGGTATGGTTGATGTTGTCCAGCTTGGGGGCAATCCGTCGTTCAGTGAAGTTGCTGATGGGCACCAGTCCGACGCTGGTCATCAACCGCAGCTGATCAATGCTCTCCAGGTGCCGGTCCTGCACCGGGAATCGTAACCGTATATCGACTTCATCAGAACTGTCGTCTGGTCTGTAGCTGCCGACGGTCAGGCCTGAGGTCACCATCTGGATCATACTGCCTGTCGTGGTGACATCCGCGCCGAAACGGGCGGCACTGGACCGGTCGACGTCCATATGCCATTCATAGCCTGGTGTCGGACCATTGTGTTCGATATTGATGGTGGCTGGGTGCTGTTCCAGTATGGCCTTTACCCTGAATAAAGTGTTCTTCAGTACATCAAGGTCATCACCGGCAATGCTCAGTTCGAACGGCAGATCAGAGCTTGGGCCGTCCTTTTGTCGGCTGGTCAACACATCTATACCGGCAAAGCTGGATAACTGCTCCTTGATTTTTTCAAAGACGGCTGCTGAGCCATCCCGGTATTGCCAGTCGATCAGGGTGAGAGACAGGTAACCAACGGTCTGGTTATTACCGGTTTTAGAGTAGATCGACTTAATCTCAGGCAGTTTGCCCAGCAGTCGCGACTCTGCTTCCTGGAGAATGAGGTTCTTTTCATCAATAGACAAGTTGCTTGAGTTGGCCATCAGCACGATACGGCCATAGTTGGTGTCTACCGCCGGGAAAAACTCAACCCCCTTCCCTGACAGACCATAAAGAAGGTAGGCACAGGTCACCAGTACAAAGCCCGAGGCAATCATCTTGCGTGGATGCCTGATGGCAAATGCCAGCAGTTTGATATAACGCGCAGGCAGCCCGGATAGTTTCTTCAGGTCACCATCTTCAGACGCCTCGACATTGTTCTGCTCGGATTCACTGAGCTGTCTGGGCTTACCGATCAGGCTGCCGATGGTTGGAATAAACACCAGGGCCATAACCAGAGAGGCCGAAAGGATGGCAATCAGCGTCAGGGGCAGAAACTTCATGAACTCACCCATCTCGTCCGGCCAGAACATCAGCGGCACAAAAGCGGCGAGAGTAGTCATGGTCGAGGCCGTGATAGGCCAGGCCATTCGTAGCGATGCCATTTTGTAAGCCTTGGAGCGATGATGACCCTCACTCATTTTGCGATCGGCAAACTCCGTAACAACAATGGCACCGTCCACCAGCATGCCCACGGACATGATCAGGGCAAAGAGCACCACCATATTGATGGTCACACCCATGATGGCAATAATCAGAATCCCCGTAAGGAATGCACCGGGAACAGCCAGACCTACCAACAGAGAGCTGCGTGCCCCGAGTGCACCAAGAATGACAATGGCTACCAGGATGACAGCGGAAAGAACGTTGTTCTGCAGCTCTACCAGGCTGTCCCTGACATTTTTGGATTCATCCTTGGCGTAATCAATGGTCAGTGTCTCAGGAGATTGCTTCCTGACTTCCTCAATAATGACCTTGGTGATATGGATGGTTTCCATGATGTTTTCACCAGGCCGTTTTTTTACCTCCAGGGAGACACTGGGCTTGCCATTCATACGGGCATAACTGCCACCATCCTTGAACGTGTTCAGAACGGTAGCTATGTCCGCAAAGGTAATGACACGATCGTCGTCCACTTTTACCGGCTGTGTAAGAATATCTGCCGGCGTCTTGTAGACAGCCGGAACCTTAACAGCATAACGACCATTGCCGTTATCAACGTTACCCGCTGCAACCAGCTGGTTGTTATTGGACACCAGGTTAACGACATCCGACGGTACCAGGCCATAACTTTCCAGTTTCAGCGGATCGATCAGCACATCGATAACATCTTCCCGGTCGCCACCCACGTCTACTTCAAGAATTTCCTTACGGGACTCCAGCAAATCTTTGACTTTATTGGCAATTTTTACCAGCGCCCGCTCCGGCATATTGCCTGAAAGGATAACCGTGACCACCGGCTGCAGACTGGCTATTGTGACCTGCTTGACAACAGGCTCATCGGTTCCATCGGGCAGTTTACTTTTGGCCTGGTTGACCTTATCCCTGACCTCGGACAGCAGCACATTGATATCCAGCCCGGCAATAAACTTCAGACTTATGCTGGCATTTGACTGAGAGGCAGTAGACGTCATCTCCTTAATGCCGGCGAGACCACGCAGCTCCTTTTCCATTGGCAGAACCAGCAGCCGCTCGGAATCTTCCGGGGAAATGCCTTCGTAGTGAATGGAAACGTCGATAACCGGGATCGGAATATCAGGCGCCGCTTCCTTGGGGATGGTGATGTAGGAGATCATCCCCAGGGTCAGCAACAGCACAAACAGCATCACCATGGTGCGGGACGCTGACAACAGCAGACTGATTAACGACTTCATGCATCAGTCTCCTGCCAGCAGTTGTGCATTGTCATTCGCTACCAGGACATTGTCCCCTGCCCTGACAAAACCCTGTCCCCGGGTAATGATCCGCGCGTCTTCGGGCACTCCGGTAAGCCACATGCTGTTGCTGTCGGTTTTGACCACCTGGGCTTCGGTAAAGTGAACGACACTGTCTGGCGCTACCCACTTGATTCCGGGAACGCCTCTTTCGTTCAAGGCAATCAGTGCCGGGCTGATCTCTATGGCCAGCACTTCATCCATTAACAGGTCAGCTTCAATACTCAGGCCGGCCGGGATGATCATGCCCGGATTAGCCACTTCCAGTTCCAGGCTGAAGGTGCGGGTTGCATCATTGGCCTTGCGGGAGATATAGCGGATTCTGGCATCGGTCTCATGGCCATCCAGAAACCGCACCCGGGCCAGGTCATTCAGGGAGAATTGCATGACACTGTCCTGGGGGACATCCACGGTGACCACCAGTGGATCCAGGTCAAGTAACTCGGCTACAGGTTTGCCGGCTTCAATATAATCGCCCCGTTCCACCCTGCGCTCATTCAGGATGCCTGATATTGGCGCCTGCACCCGGGTGTCGGCCAGCTGGATTTCAATACGTTTAAGCTGTGACCTGGCATCTGCGTAGGCCACTTCCAGCTGCGGCAGCTGGTTTTCAGCAATCAACTTCTTGCTTTGCAGCGACTGGGCTGATTCGAGGTCCAGCTGTGTCTGTCGAACTCTCGCTCTGGCGTAGTCCAGTTGTTCCGGCAGACTCCCCTGCTCTATCTGCACCAGCTCCTGCCCTCTTTTCACCAGCGCGCCACGGCGGGCAGAAACATCTGAAACCTGTCCGGTGTATTCAGCGCTGACGATGACAGTGCGGTCTGGGCCGGTCCGGCCGTATAACGTCAGTGTTCTGGGAATGGTGACAGAGGTGAATTTCTCGGCATTGACTGAAGGGAGCTTGATCTCGGACTGGTTCCCCTGCTCGGTGGGAATATCCTTGTGCGTACCATTAATATCAGTCACTTCTGCGCTCAGCAGGTAGATAGCCAGCAGAACAGAGACAACCATGGCCCACTGCCAGGAGCTGCTGGGCTTTTTGAATGTAAACATACTTGTAAGAAAATCCTTGGTACAGCGTTATTGTTTTTGGCACCGGCAGGCACCCGAACACTACCGGTATTTACGTACTCCTGCAACAGACTGATCTTATCTGCAGGCTGCAACCAGACTCCAGTGTCATTACAGAATCTTTTCTTTATTTCCCGGTCGTTGCGGTTTGGGTATGATTCCCTGCACAGACGAAAACAAGAGTTACCGGGAATGAAAGTCATCACATTCAACGTCAATGGGCTGCGGGCCCGTCTGCACCAGATCGAGGCGCTGATCGACAAGCATGCGCCTGACATCATCGGACTGCAGGAAATCAAGGTGACAGACGACGATTTCCCGCTGCAGGCCATTAATGATCTTGGCTACCACGTAGAGTACTTTGGCCAGAAGACCCATTACGGCGTCGCCCTGATGAGCAAGTCAAAACCGCTGTCTGTGCAGAAAGGTTTTATCACAGATGACACTGATGCCCAGCGACGCATGATTATTGCCGACTATGAATCCACGTCAGGTCAGAAGTTCTCTGTTTTTAATGGCTACTTCCCCCAGGGAGAGGCTCGCGATCACCCGACCAAGTTCCCAGCCAAAAAAGCCTTTTACCAAGATTTAATGGCAACCCTGAAGGCTGACTACTCGCCGGAATCCCCCGTTCTGATCATGGGAGACTTCAATATATCCCATACCGATGCCGACATTGGCATCGGCGCTGACAATGCCAAACGCTGGCTGAGAACAGGCAAGTGCAGCTTCCTGCCAGAAGAAAGAGAGTGGTTTAACACCCTCCTGGACTGGGGCTTACAGGATTGCTACCGGCAGGTCTCTCCTGCCAATCAGGAAGAACTCTATAGCTGGTTTGACTACAGAAGTCGTGGGTTTGAAAGGGAACCCCGCCGGGGTTTGAGAATAGACGGCATCCTTGCAACACCTTCCCTGATGGAAAGATGTGTTGAAACGGGTATTGATTATGATATCCGGGGAATGGAAAAACCCTCAGACCATGCGCCTTTGTGGGCAAGGTTTGAATAACTGGCTCTACGACGTCATCCCGTACAGTGTTGTACGGGATGACAGCAAGAGGTTCGTTAATTAAAAAAGTGCCCGGGGGTGGTTCCGATGTTTTTCTTAAACAGCCGATTGAACGCACTCAGACTCGAAAAACCGACATCCATGGCCACGGTTGATACCGGCTGACCTTTTGCCAGCAACTTTATAGCTCCGAGAAGCCGGGCTTGCTGCCGGTACTCAACAAAAGACATTCCGAGGTCAGCACGAAACAGGCGGCTCAATGAACGACTGCTGACATTAGCCCTCTGTGCCCATTCTGACAGCGAGCGCCTGTCGTCAGGATTCAGTAACAGGGCTTCACATACAGATTTCAGTCGGGCATCACTGGCCATTGGCAGATAAAAAGAAACCTCATTTGCTCTTCTCAATTGATCCATGGTGACATGAATCATTCTTGAGGCTTCTTCGATTTGTTTATTCTGGAACGGAAAACAGGCCAGGTGCAGAATCAGTTCACGCATCAGGGGCGAGATGGTCAGAACACAACTTTTTTCCGGCAGTTCGTCAAAGGCATCGGCACGAACATAGAGATTTCTCATCTCGGCCTGTCCATGCATTGACACTTTATGCGGCACTTCTTGCGGCACCCACAACGCCCGCTGAGGGGGAATGACCCACAGGTTTTCGGCTGTCTCTACGGTCATAACACCACTGCAGGCATACACCAGCTGGGCGAAATCATGCTGGTGCCAGCCAAGCACCTGACCATCAGGGTAGGACCTTGGGACAACGATGGCCGGTTGCGGTATATCTTCAGGAAAAGATATCTGTTTCATCTTGGCTCAATTGGGCAATAAGTGGTCTCAGCGGAGACTATACGCCAGCCTCAGGGCTTGTAAACTCCACACATCATGTTGTTAACCGGATCAGAGATGAATAAACGTCAATTACATTTTCTGGTGATGAACCTCGGCCACGGCCTGGATCATTTCTTTATTTTGATCTTCCCGACAGCGGTACTGGCGCTTCAGGATAACTGGGACATCAGCTACGCCAAGTTGCTGAAATACGGCAGCTTTGGCGTGCTGGCTTTTGGCCTGGCCTCCCTGCCATCGGGCTGGCTGGGAGATCGCTGGAGCCAGAAAGGCATGATGAAACTGTTTTTCTACGGCATGGGGCTTTCTGCTATTCTCACGTCTTTTGCTCAGACTCCGGAGCAGCTGGCTGCCGGGGTTGTAGCTATTGGCCTGTTCGCCTCAATTTATCACCCCGTGGGGACAGCCCTGGTATTCAGTACATCTGAAAAGACCGGGCGGGCCATTGCAGTGAACGGGATGGCCGGAAACATTGGTCTTGCCTGCGCTGCTGCAGTCACTGCATTTCTTTCGCAGATGATTGGCTGGCAGGCAGCCTTCCTGCTTCCCGGCAGTGTCTGTGTATTGACTGGAGTGGCTTACACTTGGGTGTCAAAGGATATTCAGCCCATACAAAAAAATAATAACCGGAAGGAAGTCCAGGCTCTCAGCAGGAACAGCATGATCAAGCTGATCATGGGAATTGCGGTCATCGCCTGTTTTGGCGGATTGGTGTTCCAGAGCTCAACAACCGCATTGCCAAAAATCCTGGAAGGCAGTTTCGAACTCTCTCTCAGCCAGACAGGCTCCCTGGCAACGGCCATTTTCATCGTTGCCGCTGTAGTTCAGCTGATTATTGGCGAACTGCTTGATCGGGTACCGGCGAGAATCCTGTTGCTCTGTGTCACATCGGCCCAGGTGATGTTCCTGATTCTGGCATCATTTGCTTCTGGCTGGACATTGATTCCTGTTCTGACCGGACTGATGTTCAGTACTTACGCCCAGATCCCGATCACCGACTGGCTGATTGGTCAGTATGCTGCCGATCAGTGGCGCTCAAGACTGTATGCAATGAAGTACATGTTGAGCTTCAGCACGGGTCCGGTCGCCTATTGGTTGATCGCGCTGATCCAGGGGAACACAGGAGAATTCACACTGTTGTACTGGATTCTCGCCGCTGGCATGAGCCTCTCTATCCTGGCTGCATGGTTGATGCCAGTGACCAGAACACAGGCAGGCACAGAGGCCTACGCCTGATCTGCTTTCTATAGTTCAGTCCTGCATGTGTATGGTTCCACGGGTTGAGCGCTTCATATCCCCACGGTACCACTCCATGAAATAATTGACCGAGCGCTGACTGTCCCTGCTCTGGACCTGAACCTCGGTGGTTAAGCCATAGCCTTCGCCACCGATTTCAGCAATCCCTCCCTCTTCCTTGAAGCGAAAGCGAACGGCGGGCATATTCATGGTCGAACTGGACTGTTCAACACCTTTTTCGTCCACCTTACGCTCAATAAAACGGCCTTCAAAGCTATAAATCCCCTGCCCTTCCGGGCTGAGAATGGCTTCCCAGGCTTCTTCCTTCTGATGTTGCTGCCCAGCGCATCCTGCCAGCAGGAAAGGCAAAAGAAAAACAAGGTTTCTACGCATACCCTACCTGTCACTCGATAGTTATTGATAACAGAGTGTAGGCTATTCGCGGTGATCAGCACGTCTTAGCCGTTTGCTGGTTTCTGTTTACTAAATTTGCCGTAAAGCATCGCCCAATCGGGCGATGATATAAGGCGGGAACGCGCAGAGCGTTCCGGTTGCGTGTTTGTACGTGCTCTGCTAGTTTTCATCCTGTCTCTTGCAGACCTACCGTAGGGCATACGGTATGTTAAGCCTGCGGAGTTTGAGTGAGTCTTGGAGAACTTGGGTTGGTTCGTCACCGTAAAAGTTCTCATCATGGGAACTTTTATGCGATAACCAAGCTGTTCTCTGA
>JBPCXN010000296.1:0-7465 GCA_051008495.1 Endozoicomonas sp.
GTCTGCAATGTAGTGCTGTCCAGGCGGGTGATCACGACCGGCTGGCCAAACGTCGCCAGCACCTGGTCGTTTAATGCGGTCAGCTCATCGTGCATTTGATCACCGCCCGGGGCTTCAGGCAGATGGGCAGAGGGTTGGACTGGGTATGCACTTGAACGCCTTTATCAAAGTCCATGATTTTCTGTTTGACGTACCGGGGCAGGCCAATGGTGTTCACGGTTTCGATAAAGTCTGCCGGGGCAAACCAGGTGCGGAAGATGCCAGTGCCTTCAGGAATAACAAAGGCTTCATCGGGCTCAATGAAAGGAATGTCGCCCACCTGCCCCCCGGTACTCTTCCCAATCAATGTCGCCAAATCGGAAACCAGACTTGGGATCGTTCCGAAGGAGTGCGCTGTCCTGGTAGCGGTGATAAGCATCCTTCACATAATCATGACCGACCAGCCCATCGTAGAAATCTGCCCCGTAGAAACCTCTCAGCCCGGTATAGGGTTGAGCGCCCAGCGCACCATCCACTTTTCTTCGCAGGCCAACACACTCCAGGCGCACATCGGTATCCGCAGCACTGAATGCGAAATCATGTTCCTGTTGCTCAACCCCAAACTCCTGAAACAGATCGTAGATAATACTGCTGCCATCTGAATCCAGGATTTGACCTTTGAGTGCTCCCAGCCGCAAGTGCTCCAGAGTGACCTCATGGTTGGCGTTCATATCCGACAGTCGCTGATTTACGACCGTGCGCACCCCTTCCAGGGCACTTTCAGAGCCAAAGGCACGCACATTCCTGACTTCATCTGCCACGATGGTGGAATCGTAAGGAATATGGGGAATCACGAAACTACGCACCTTGCGCTTGCGACTCCTGGCCTGGGGAGCTGGTGCGCCACGTTCGGAGGTAGGCAACAGAATCAGTTCACCATTGCGGGATTCAACCATCGCGGTGGTGGTGTTGATGCCGTTCTCGGTAAAAAGGCCAAGACTACCGATCCGCCCGGGTTTGTAAGGCATATCGTTGAGGGTGGCGGTCAGACTGGTGAGACTGAACGCATCGTTGTTAAAAATATCCAGCAAGCTCATCCCTGCTCTCCTTTCCTGAGAATGATGTCCAGTGACGTCAGCTCAGCTACTGCTGTCGCCTTTTGTTCGTCGGTAATGGCTTCAGGCCAGACCAGCAGTTCCTGGTCCACTTCTGCCAACCGGGCGATGATCACGGCTTCGCCGCCTGTGGCATCGGTACTGACGTGATCCCAGAGAATGCCTGCCGCCATTTGCAGGCCGCTCTCTCCATTAAGAGCTGCCACCGGATCCAGTGGCCCAAACACATCCGTAGACGTGTTTTTTTCCAGCACAGTGCCGGGCAACAGGGTCAAATCCGGAGCCAGTTCAACCAACTCGCGGCTGATACTGTTGTTTCCTTCGGACACGATAAATTCGCCAGTGTGTACCGGCTCTGTCATGACAGGCATGATGGCATTCCTTTGCTTGAGTGATGTAGGAAAGGGTTATTCCGTTATGAGGGGAGAGAGCAGCTCAAAAAACACGGGCTCATCTTTCTGGTAACGAATTTGTACGCTCTGAGCCTTAACCGGCTTATCAATGCCTGTAACATATTGATCGATAGGACCTTTAATCGGCTCATCCTGGTCATTAATGGCAGTACTCTCAGGTGCCAAGTACGTGATCTTATAGCCATTTCCCATATCGGGATCACTAAATGGCTCCAGCTTGGCTGTGGTCTTAGCCCAGGCCCCTCTATAGTCTGCACAGCCCCCAAGCAGGCACATCGCAAGTAGTATGAATACCCCTGCCTTTATGTTGAACTTCATAACTGCTACCTCATCAGTCTCTATGGGATTCGACTCAGAATTGCAACTTAAGTTCCAGACAAAACGGCTGTTTTATCTACCTGGTTATGATTCCGCCTGCGGTAGACTGCCTGGGTATCAATCAGCGGCTTGATGGTTTGCTCCTGCTGGTTGGGAGACAATCTGTTATCAATGGTGTCATCGTCCTGGGTCAGCAAATCAAACAACTCAGTACGCACCTGCTCTTTGGTCTTACCTGACTGGATGTAAGCACCAGCCTGATCCGGGCAGTGGGCTGCGGTACACAGGGATTTGATGGCTTCGCATTCGGTAAGCCGGGCTTTCACATCCTCGAGGCCCAGCTGCCGTCGCATAAACTGTTCAGCCATTTCTGGATAACCGGCCTTGTTACACAGCTGCATAATGGTCAGAGCATGAACGCCTTTGTCTTCTGGATCAGGATTCGGGTTCTCCACCTCTGGAGGGTTCACAAAACCGGTAAGATCAAAACTCGCCGCCATTTTCACAGGGCCGTCGATGGCATCGATCAGGCCATGACCTTCTGCTTCTGTGGCCGTGAACCAGGTTTCTTCATCCATCATTTTCAGAATGGCTTCCTGGTCCATTTCGCAGCGGCTGCAGTAAGTCTGGGCGATGACCTCGGTGGTCTTGTTCAGCATATCCGCCATCTTGCGCAACTCTTCAGCATCACCACCGACCCAGCCGAAAGGGTTATGAATCATCAGCAGCGCATTCTCAGCCATATGAACGGTGTCGCCAGCCATGGCAATGACACTGGCAATACTGGCCGCCATGCCTTCAATGCGAACATGGATATGGGCGTTGTGGTAACGCAATGCGTTGTAGATGGCGATACCGTCAAACACTGAACCGCCCGGGCTATTGATGCGGACGGTGATTTCATTGGCATCAATATCTTTCAGATTGGTCACCAACTCTCGAGCAGACAGCCCAGCCCAATCGCCAATCACGTCATTAATCAGCAATTCAGCTGGCTGGCCTGAATGATTCTTCAAGGTGTACCAGGCTCTATTTTTGTTGAGCGGTTTCCTGTTCATCGGTAGTTTTATCCTCTTCCATGGATGATGGTTCTTTCTGGTCAATTCTTGCATCACTGTCGTATTGCAGCTCAAGCTCATCGGCCCGGCGATTATCCGCTGCGATCTCATCGTCGATCTGCTCACTGTCATAGCCCTGTTCCGACACCACTTCCGAGCGAGACTTGAAACCACTGCGCACAGCCAAGTTTTGGGACTGCACATCCTGAACCGGATGAATGTAGGCCCAGCCTTGAGGAATCCACTTCACCGGACTGTACTGAGTTCTATTACGATGAAAATCGGGTGCAGAGATAGCACCACTGAGCACTGCCATCTCCAACCATCGGTGCCAGACTGGACGACAGAGTTGAAAGACAATCTGGTTATGCTGAATCTGCTGAATTCGCCGTCTGAATTCGTTCAGCACCACCCGTAAGGCCCGATCACTGACGCCTTTCATATCACCCGATAGAATTTCATAGGGCAGACCAATGCCTGCGGCCACCGCCATGAGTTGCTGACGAATAAAGTCCGGGTAGTTACTGGCCGCGCCTGGAGGTGTGTTAAAAGTAAGAGCAGCAGAGACCATCAACAGGCAAGAATCTTCTGTCAGAGCTACTAACAGTGTTGTCATTAACTCCTTCCGGGTTTAAGCGCATGATAATCGCTCCCACCACCAATAAAAGGAGTTCACTATGTCGGCAAAGATTGCTCCCGGCCTCCGAAGATTTTTATCCCACTGTGCGTCGAGGCTTGCCAATGCGGTGAAGCGCTTGGATCATTCCTCCAGGCAGTGTTCAAAGGTTCTCAGTCAGTATATGAAGGCCTATTACACAGCAGTAATCTCAGTCGCGGCGGGACCTGTAATGGCGAATCAACGTCAAAATCTAAGGAAATTTCTTAAATTCATGAGCGTAAAATCGCTTGGTAATCAAAATGCGGATGCCCGTGTGAACTCACCGCCTCAATAAGCACAAAGTCATGAAAGATAGGTGCTTCTTGACCTTCTTCTCGGGCGGGATTGAACTGGTAACCCTGGTTCACCCTGCTCAACCTGCACTTCAGGCTCTGGTCGTTGTTCGGCCAGCCTTTCCAGATCCAAGCCTCGGTGCTGTTGCAGAATCCGCACGGCTGTCAGGGCGTAGACTCAACAATCCAGGGCCTCATTACGCTTCTTGCGAGCACCCCATTCAAAGTAAGCAACACCATGCTTGTATTTTCTGATCTTTTCTTCTGCTGTGGCTTGTTTGAAGTAGTCTTCATCAAAGCAATCTTTCACCGGCCAGTGGCAGTAACCGGCTCCCGGTTCCAGAACTCTGTAGCGCTGGTAGATCAGTTCCTTGGCGGTATCCGTTCCCACCAGGGTGAGGTAGACGCCTTTCTTGTTGCGGGTTTTAGGGAACGTAGCAATGGGCTTGCCAGATTGTGAAGCACCCTTGATGGGAATCAGCCAATCGGGCCCCTGTTTTCTGGAAAAGGCATACACCTCATCAGTAAAGTGGCCGCCTGAGTCCATACAGATCTGGGCCAGGTTCATTAATACGCCATCCTGTCGGCGATAAGGCTTTATCAACTTCTCTGCCAATATTCTCCAAATCTCGGGTCGGGATAGATCGCCATAGAGCCGAATGTAATCAATAGACCAGCTCTCTTCAGCCGCGCCCCAGCCCACCACTTCGTATTCAATCCGGTCATCCTGAACATCGATGCCGCAGGTCAGTACCTCGGTATGCCATGGCACTTCAGCGGTGTAATGCTCACGACGCTGATAGAGCAGTTCGTGATCGACACTCTCCCCCGCTTCCTGCCAGGTCTGCCCCAGGACAGTGTTGGTCCAGTCTTTCAGTAAGACTGGATCATCCTTGGCCGCCAGAAAATCCGCTACCGCATCTTTCCAGCTGTACCAGCCGTTTGGGCTATAAAGTGAGCTCAGATGGTAGCCACGAAACTTGCCATCAGCCTCCGGATTCATAGGCACCCACTCGCCATTAGCCAGTAGCTTGGGCTTATCGTGTTCCTGCATCTGGTATTCACACTGGACGCACTCAAAACAGGCAGTTTCAGGGTCACGATTCTCAAATCGAATCTGCTGCCAATCAATGGGTTGCCTATGGCCGCAGTTAACACAGGGCACATGATATTGTCGTTGATCACTGGCCTGATAAGCCGCTTCAATCTTGCTGACGCCTGCAATATTAGGGGTTGAAACCATCAGAACTTTACGATTGCGAGAAAACGTCGCAGTTCGTTTGATGGCAAGATTGATCGGGCTGCCTTCGCCATCCACATCGTCGTCATAGGCGTCAATCTCATCCAGGAAAAGGAACCGGGCTGGCATGGAACGCAACCCAGTGGCAGAGTTTGCTCCCGTGATGATCAGTACCCCATTAGGAAATTCTTTTACCATCTGGGTATTGCCGGAGTCTCGGGAACGTGGATCTTTAACTCGCTCCCGCAGGATAGGCATTTCTTCGATCATCGGTGCAATGCGCTGTTTGGAAGTTCGCTTGGCCATATCCAGCGTCGGCAGCACATACATCATTGGGCCGGGTGTGTGGTGAACCACATATCCCAGCCAGTTGTTGCCGCATTCGGTGCCACCGACCTGCGCCCCTTTCATAAAAGCCACCCGTTCTACCGGTGAAGAAGGCGACAGGCAGCAAATCCCGCACTTTTAATTTGAACCAGCAATCACAAGGGCTCCAGAAGCATAGAAAAACAAAATGCTCGCAGACTTTTTCGTCTATTTTTGGGGCTAGACGACCACAACCCATTACCCAGTTCCATGCCTGCTCACAAGCCACGAAAGTACCTCTGTCTCGGTAGCATGATCCAGCTGATCTGTGACTGCTTCTCCGGGGTTCCGGATCACCGTCCTAATCACCTTGATGAAAAGATCTCTTTAGTGGACACCCTGATGTCTGCTTTCGCCATGATGCACCTGAAGTACTCGTCCCTGCTGGAGTTTGACCGGGAACGTGAAACCGAAGAGCTTAAGTTCAACTTGAAGCATCTATACCAGGTTCAAGGCAGGATACCCTGCGACACTTACATGCGCACCACCCTTGACCCAGTAGACCCCAGCGTAATCAGAGCCCCCTTTAAGCTGCTGCTCAATGAAGTACAGCGGGGCGGAGGGCTCAAAGGCTTTCGCTTCTCATGCGGCGCCCTGAAGGATCACTACCTGCTGGCCATTGATGGAACAGGGCTCTACTACTCTGGCAAGTGTCGCTGCCAGTAGTGCTGTGTCAAGAATGAGGGCAAAGCCAACGAAGCTTACTATCACCAGATGCTGACCGCCTGCATTGTCCACCCTGACAGGGAAACCGTATTGCCGCTGGCCCCTGAGCCAATCGTTCACCAAGATGGTACGACCAAGAACGACTGTGAAAAAAATGCTCTAAAGCGCCTCCTGTCAGACATCAAGCGGGATCACCCGCAATTGAAGCTGGTTATTGTGCTGGACGGCCTTTACGCTGATGGCCCGACTGTCCGACTGATAAGAAGCTATGGGTGGCACTTCATCATTGTCTCCAAGGATGACAATCACGCTTCGTTGGTTGAGGCTATGGATGCGCTGGACCAACAGGGCGACGTCAAACGCCTTGAGGTCACTGACGATGGCGTCAAGCACTGGTGCCGCTATGCCAATGGGGTTCCCCTGAACAAGGCTGAGCCGGTTGAAATCATCAATGTGCTCGATTACGTCGAAACAGACAAGAAAGGCAAGCGTCACACCTGGGGCTGGATAACCGATATCCTGCTAACCGAAGAAACCGTACTCCCCGTAGCTGAAGGAGGAAGATGTCGCTGGCACATAGAAAATGAAACCTTCAATACCCTGAAGAACCAAGGCTACGAACTTGAACACAACTATGGTCACGGTGAGCAGCACCTGGCAACCAACCTGGCTTACCTGACATTCCTGGCCTTCCTGGTGGATCAGATTCAGCAACTGTGCTGCCCAATCTTTCAGGAGGCCCTGAAACTACGGGCGCGTGGAACACGCACCTATCTCTGGAAACTGATTCTGCGTTACTTCCTGTCCTGGCTGATAGAGAGCTGGGAGGAGCTGTTTCAGGCAATCGTTCACGGCACTGTTGCAAGAAAAATTCAGCTCGACACATCATAGCAATCATCGTAGCCGGGGTTTCAGGGTAAACAGACTGGAAGAGCAACACGAAAAGCGTGAGAAGGTTCTTATGCGCTTAGCAATTATCTGTACGACTAGTCAGCTTTAATACGACTTAAGGCGTATGTTCTGCGGGATTAGCTGCTACCCATTATGACGATGGCGGCTTCAGTGGTGGCAACATGGAGAGACCCGCACTGAAAAGCTTGATTGGTGATATCGAAGAAGGGCTGATTGATGCAGTGGTCGTCTACAAGGTGGATCGCCTGACTCGTTCCCTGACTGATTTCTCCAGGGTGATTGAGATCTTCGATCAGCGTCAGGTTTCTTTTGCCTCTGTGACCTATGTACGGGACAAAACATGCAGCATGATGAGGAAATCGATCTGATCGTTTTTTGAACATGAATTTTTCAGTACCCGCCTGAGCATATCGAGCCCCAAACGGAAGAGACTTTTTGCCGGCCTAC
>JBPCXN010000297.1:0-24060 GCA_051008495.1 Endozoicomonas sp.
AGACCTACAAATAACCGAGGGGCACCCGGTTACTGCTGATGGAGGCTTCTGTGTAAGTCCAGTCGCTATAGACTGGCTGTAGCCTGTGAAGTCAGAAGCCTCGCCTGAGAAGGCGGGGAGTGTCACAAAACCACGTCCACCAGCAGAGAGCAGAGCGCAGTGATGATCAGAATCCCCGCAAGATTCAGGATCAGACCACTGCGCACCATCTGCCGGATTGACAGCATTCCGGCACCGAACACTATGGCGTTGGGTGGTGTCGCCACTGGCAGCATGAAAGCGCAGCTGGCGGCAAGGGCCGCTGGTATCGCCAGCATCTCCGGCGACATGCCCAGGGAAACCGCAAGTGCACCCAGTGGCGGCAGGAAGGCAGCGGTTGTAGCGGTGTTACTGGTCACTTCTGTCAGAAAGATAATGACCGTCACTACCAGGGCAATGGCAAACACCATTGGCATACCATCCAGGATGTTAAGGTTGGCGGCAATCCAGTCTGCCAGCCCACTCTTGCGTATCACCGAGGCAAGGCTCAGCCCACCGCCAAACAGCAGCAGCACATCCCAGGGCAGGCGGCGTATATCTTTCCAGTCCATAAGGAAAGCCAGCTTTTTCCAGCCCACAGGCACCATAAACAGTAATACGGCACCGAGCAGCGCAATGGTGGTGTCAGTTACGGGCAGTCCGGGGAAGAGATCAAGTAACAGTGGCCTGAAAACCCAGCCTGCCGCTGTCAAAAGGAATATTGCTGCGACCAGCTTTTCCCCCCCGCACAGGCTGCCAAGATCCTGCAATTGCTGTTTCAGGGAGGCTCGTATCGTTTCGCTCTCACTACTTCTCAGGGTGTAGCCGCCACGAACCAGCCACCAGCCGGTGATCAGCAGCATGATAATAGAGGCTGGCAGGCCAATGGCCAGCCACTGGGCAAAACCAATTTCAATGCTGTACTGCTCCTGCAGAAATGCCGCCAGCAGGGCGTTTGGCGGCGTGCCAATCAACGTACCAAGCCCGCCGATGGAGGCACCATAGGCAATAGCCAGCAACAGGGCCGTAGGAAACTGCCCCTGGGTCTTGTGTTCTTCCTGCATCATGCTGATCACAGACATGCCAATGGGCAACATCATTATGGTGGTGGCGGTGTTGGATACCCACATGCTGATAAAAGCGGTAGCCACCATAAACCCGATCACCTGACGCTGCTCGCCAGTCCCTGCGGCCAGCATCGTCAGCAAGGCAATACGACGGTGCAGGTTCCAGCGCTCCATGGCCAGACCAAGGACAAAGCCACCCATGAACAGGAAAATCACCGGGTGAGCGAAAGGTTCCGCAGCCTTATTAAGGGATACCAGCCCCATCATTGGTGCCAGCAGCAATGGCAGCAGAGAAGTTACCGGAATGGGCAGGGCTTCGGTGGACCAGAACACTGCCATCAGCATCGCCAGGCCGGCGCAGCGCCAGGCCTCATGACTCATGCCGGAAGGCGGTGGCAGCAGAAAAGTCATGGCCAGCAAGCCAAGACCCAGCAAAACGCCAGTGAGCCATAGCAATGGATTCCTCCCGGATACTGCCTCCGGTGTATGGACAGACCGGGATGGATCAGCCATGAAGTTTTCCTGAAATGTATTCTATTTATTAGTCGGTCAATCCACCGATCAATTAATACCTGAACCACGCTCAGTTAGAAATATGTAATTCTAAACTCCTGCTGTTGGCACCTTCGAGGATAGTCTATCTTCCTGTCTTTCTCTCCAACTATCTATACCAAGCATTATGAGTAGAAATACGGCGAGCCTGTTAAGCCTGTTATGTCTGCTGGCCTTCCTGGTAAATGTCGCCGTAGGCCAGGGCGTATACTGCTCCCGCTGCCAAAGAGAAGTAACACTAAATAAGCAATTTACCTGCCCTGACTGCGGCCAGGGCGTACTCTGTGGCCTTTGTAATAAACTAGTAACACTAACTGCGCAATTTACCTGCCCTGATTGCGGCCAGGGGGTATATTGTGACCGCTGCAAAATAATGGTAATGCCAACCGAGCAATTTACCTGCCTTGGCTGTAAGCAAGGGACACAGGGATCTTCTACTGGAATCTACAACTCTGGATCAAGCCAGGGAGCTTGTGCTATTGACCCGGATGAGGCAAGCCGGACCTTGAAAAAAATAAGCCTTGGGGGTGGGAGGAGGTCATGGCTTTTTACTGGAGATGGCGATATTTCCTGGGGCACCAACGACGCTAATTCCTGGGGCTGCGATCTAAGTCCGGAGCCCGATAGCCCAGACTGCATCATTGTTGAACAGGAAAGTCACGAGCAAGTAGAGCAAAATGCATTCCAGGATATACTGAGTGAACTTGCTTCACAGGACATAAGCATCATCTATATGTTCAACACTGCTGCCCAGTCAATTGTCCAAACCATTCGCGCAATAGCCAATTCCATTACTCAGAGCGAAGAAGATTCACAGAAAGTGCTTTCAAGGGGTTTACAGAAAAAGAAGTATTCAGAAGTTCCTGTAGAGGAAGGGCTATTTTACTACCCTTCATTGGCCCTCCTTGCCAGCTATATCGCCAACCTTGGCGAGACTGAAGTTCCCATTGAAATCACGCTGATTATTTTCGAGGCAGCTGATGATAATCATCCTTATTACCATTTTTTCAGCCTATATATTTTCAATGGTCTGATTCAGGTTATTTTTCCCACTCTTAATCAAGTCAGCTATCTGTCCATTCCTGCTGATATACGCGCAATTCTCACTGTTATAAACACACTCTTCAAAAAATTTAGAGCGGACGAACTCTATGCATACTCTCGAGAACATAAACAGTGACCATCGAACGAAATCATTCCACCTCAATCACCTTCTCTGTTTCTGTACCGGCACTCCGTTTCTGCGCAGTCAGAGCCGGATAATTCACACCATCACCTTATATTCTTAACTGTTATACTCGCTCTTTTTATCAGTACAGAAGAACCAGCCTTGAGCGAATCCCTGTTTTCCCGTCTGCCCCTGTCACAGCCTGCTCTCGATAACCTGGAATCCCTGGGTTACAAAGAGATGACGCCTATTCAGCAGCAAAGCCTGCCGCTGGTGCTGGACGGGAAAGACCTGATCGCCAAAGCCAAGACTGGCAGTGGTAAAACCGCCGCCTTTGCCATTGGTCTGCTGGCTAAAATCAATCAGCGCAACTTCGGCTGCCAGGGTCTGGTGCTCTGCCCGACCCGGGAACTGGCGACCCAGGTGGCCAATGAAATCCGCCGCCTGGCCCGCTATCAGCAGAACATCAAGGTAGTGACTCTCTGTGGCGGCCAGCCTATTGGTCCACAGATTGGTTCCCTGGAACACGGCGCTCACATTGTAGTAGGAACGCCCGGGCGTATTCAGGACCATCTGCGCAAACGCACCCTGTCACTGGAAAAAGTTCACACTCTGGTGCTGGATGAAGCGGATCGCATGCTGGACATGGGCTTTTTTGAGCCTATTGAAGCGATCATCAGCGAGACTCCGGCTCACCGCCAGACTCTACTTTTTTCTGCCACTTACCCCAAGGGCATACGACAGTTAAGTTCTTCTTTCCAGAAGAATCCTGAAGAAGTCACCGTAGAATCAGTGCACAGCTCTGACCATATCAAACAGCATTTCTATCTGGCCGATGATCTGGGCAAAGCGGAAACCCTGCGCCGATTACTGGCTCATTATCAACCTGCTTCCACAGTGATCTTCTGCAACACCAAGCAGATGTGCAAAGATGTGGGTGTTGACCTGTACGAACACGGCTACAAACCACTGGTTCTGCACGGAGACATGGATCAGAAAGAACGCGACCAGATGCTGGTGAGGTTCGCCAACCAGAGTTCCACCATCCTGATCGCCACCGATGTGGCGGCCAGAGGCCTGGATATTGATGATCTGGCCGCAGTCATCAACTATGACCTGAGCCGTGACCCGGAAGTGCATGTACACCGCATCGGTCGTACAGGCCGTGCTGGCAAGGAAGGCCTTGCCCTGAGCATCTATACATCCAGGGAAGAGTACAAACTGGATAGCCTGGCCGACATCCTGAAAACCGAGCTGCCTTTTGCCGATCACCGCGCTCTAAAGGCAGCCCCGGCTGAAGCACCCAAAGCCCCCATGGTGACGCTGGCCATTGATGGCGGCCGCAAGAACAAGGTTCGTCCTGGAGATATCCTCGGCGCGCTAACCGGAGATGCCGGTATTCCTGGAGACCAGGTGGGCAAGATCAATATCTTTGATTTTGTCGCTTATGTAGCCATTAAGCGTGACAGCGCCCGTAAGGCACTTGCACGACTGGAAGAGGGTAAGATCAAGGGTCGGAAATTCAAGGTTCGCCGACTGTAATACTCTTCACTGGATGCAGCCACTGACCTGATCTGTCAATGGCTGCAAGTCTTATTTACAGGGAAGGGTCACAACAACTTTCAAACCTTCCTCCCTGTTCTGAAGACCTATGTCCCCACCATGGCTGTGAATAATATTCCTGGCAATGGACATGCCCAGCCCGACACCACCGGTTTCACGGTTGCGTGACTCTTCCAGTCGGAAGAAGGGCTCGAATACCTGCTCGATTTTGTCTTCAGGAATTCCGGGGCCTGAGTCCTGTATCGTCACCCTGACAGAGTCTTCTTCTTTATCAATGCTGATCCGGGCTTCTTGGCCATATCTGACAGCGTTTTCTATCAGGTTCCGAAACGCCCTTTTCAGGCTCACCAGCCGACAGGCGACTATAGCCTCCGCACCTTCAGCAAACTGCACATCCTGCCCCAGTTCAGCCAGGTCCTCGCAAAGGCTGTCCAGCAAAGCATTCAGCTCAACGTTACGGGTTGGCTCATTCTCCGAAGCCTGTCTGGCAAAGGCCAGGGTCGCTTCAGACATCTGCAGCATCTCTTCCAATGTGCTCAGCAGTCTGTCCCTGTCAGAACTGTCCTCCATCATTTCCACTCGCAGCCTCATGGTCGTCAGAGGTGTACGCAGGTCATGGGAAAGTGCCGCCAGCATCCGGGTGCGATCCGAGACAAAACGCTGCAGCCTTTCATTCATGCGATTGAATGCCGTGATGGTTTCCCGGATATCTTCAGGACCTTCTTCCGCTAAGGGCTCAATGTTTTCTCCCAGCCCAAGCCGGTTCGCTGCCGAAGCCAGCTTTTGCAGAGGACGGGTGATACGCCGAACCAGAAAGATAATGACCAGCAGCAGGCAGACTCCGGCCAGCAGCAGAAAAATAATGGTTTGACGTGGCACCAGTGTTGGAGAATCGGGGACGGCAGCCTGGAAGTTCAGCCATTGCCCGGAATGCAGCTGAATAGAGATATTCAGGTATTCCAGCGACCTGTCCCTGATGTTTTTAAAGTGCTCCCATCGCCCATGTTCATCTTTCCAGCTGGCCTTACCAAATCGCTGCCTGCTGTCCCACCAGGACTTTTTTCTATCGAAACGAGGGTGTTCACGGTATTCAATTTCAATCCTGATGCGTCCGGTGTAAGCCTGATCGAGAGATTCATTCAGCCGGTTTGTCAGCCTCTGTGCATAACGATTCTGGCTCACCTGCGTTACCAGGCTTGTGTCATTGATATTCAGCTGCGACCGGTTGCTCCTGGAAGCACGCAATATCAATGGATAGTATTCTTCAGGGCTGCTTTCAATGAGCTTAACTACCGAGGCAAACTGCTTGATCAGTTGTCCGCGGCTTAACTCAAAATACGAAGTGCGGTGAGCCCCCCCAAGAATCCAGATACTCAGGGCAAAGGCCAGGGCCAAGACCAGCAATACGGCGGCAATCATCTGTCCCGCCAGGCGGCCTGGCCAGAATCGCTTCACACTGATCTCGCTTCACTGGTGAACATGTATCCTCCGCCCCACACAGTTTTGATCAGCGTCGGGTCTTTCGGGTTGGCTTCCACTTTTTTCCTCAGGCGACTGATCTGGTTATCAATGCTGCGGTCGAAAGGCAGGGCTTCACGCCCCTGGGTTAAGTCCAGCAACTGGTCCCGGCTCAACACTTGTCTGGGGTGCTCGATGAAGACGCTCAATAACCTGAACTCTGCTGTGCTCAATGGCACCAGCAGGCCATCGCTCTTTTCCAGCTGACGCTGATGGGTATCCAGTGTCCAGTTGTTGAAAGACAGCTTCCCAGAAGGTTCTTCCTGTGCACTCGGTTTCGGCCTTTGCTGCATACGGCGTGTGACCGCTTTTATGCGCGCCAGCAGCTCCCGGGGACTGAACGGTTTGGTGACATAATCATCAGCCCCCAGCTCCAGCCCGACAATTTTGTCCGCCTCTTCACTCATGGCGGTCAGCAGGATAACCGGCGGTCCGCCAGCCTCACGCAGCTGACGGCAAAGGGTAAGACCATCCTCTCCCGGCATCATGATATCCAGCACAATGAGATCGACGCTGGATTTCGCCAGTTCCGCCCGCATCTGCCCGGCACCATCGGCCAGGCTGACCTCATAACCATGCTGCCCGAGGTAGCGGCCCAGAAGGTCACGGATTTCGTCGTGGTCATCGACCACCAGGATGTGTTGTTTCTGCATCGCTACCCGTGCCATTCCAGAAGAGTCAGAAGAATTATACGACTGTGTGTCTGGCAAAACTGTATCAAATGTTATCAGGGGCCGGTTTGCTCCCAGGCAGGAACTCCCTGGCCTTTACGCTGATATGTTCAAATGGAGCAATACATGCCGGTCAGGGCGACAGGTGATTAGGCTCTGTTGACATAAGTTTGTCAGGTACGCGATAAACTTATGCCAACAGAGCCTAATACAATTTGCGACAATTTAATGAGCTGCTGGAACACTTCTGCGACATCTGTGTGGTGGAATACTCTCACACCCAGATGACACGGAGACACTTCCCGATGAAAAGAAAAAACAGGATTATAGGCACCGCCCTTGTCGCAACCATGGCTGTCACCTCCAGCTTTACCCTGTGGGCAAACAGTTATGAAAAAGGTGAGCATGGCTCCAGATTCGAACACCGCATGAAAGGCGGCAAGCACGGCTTCAAGGGAGATTGCGCCGGTCGAGGTGGATATGGCGCTGGCAAGTTCATGGATCGTGAATATACCGCTGACGAGATCAGTACCCTGGCAGAAGCCCGGCTGATCAAAAGAGGCAACCCCAATATCAGGGTGGGCGAAGTGAAAGCCACTGACACAGGTTACTCCGTCACTATCGTCACCAGTGACAACTCCCTGGTTGAAGAACGCAACCTGGCGAAGAACGGTATGGCCCTTGAGAAGTACCAGCATATCCAGGAGCGTAAGAAAGCCAGCCAGTGAGATTGCCGACTGGTGCAGGTTGTGTTGAACGACTGTGTGTCCCAACATCATTGACAGCATGTTGGGGCTCGTTTCATTCAGCCCAACCTGCGGGCCAGGGGTTGAAACAGTAAAAACGACACTTCAGTAGTTCTGGCACTCTGCCTGTATCCATTCACAGAACAGCTTCATCCTTGGGTTAATCTCCTCCCTGTCAGGCATGACCAGGTAGTAGGAATAAACTGAATCAAGTTCTGTTGCAAACGGCTTGACCAGCTGCCCACGTTCAATTTCATCTTTCACCAGGGACGCTCTGCTCAGGGCCACGCCCTGCCCTGACCGGGCTGCATCAATCAGCAGGCTTGCGTCGGTGATCTGGATGCCATAGCGAACGTCAAGATCACTATGGCCAGCTATTTTCAGCCATTCCCGCCATGTCAGAGCGCCAGGCCCGGCGTCCTGCAACAGGGGAAAATGCCGCAGGTCCTCCACGTCAAGCAATGATTTTTCACCCGTGGCAAGCCCAGGACTACACACCGGAAATACGCTTTCTTCCATCAGCAAGGTGGATTTAAGACCGGGATAAACGCCCTCCCCAAAACGTATCGCCAGATCGATGTCACCACGACTGAAGTCCACCAGATCCAGTGACGGCAGCAACCGTATTTCTATGTCCGGGTGCTGTATGGCAAAGCGCCCCAGCCTGGGCACCAGCCAGCGGGCAGCGAATGAAGGCAGTACCGAGATGTTCAGATAGTCATAGTGCCGGTTTCGGATCTTTCTCAAGCCGGATTCCAGGCTGCTGAACGCCTGCCTGACGTGAGGCAGCAGCCTTTCGCCGTCATCTGAAAGCAATAACCGGCGGGTTGTGCGTCGGAACAGCCGACTGCCCAGTTCCTGTTCCAGATTACGGATTTGCTGACTGACGGCGGCCTGGGTGACGTGCAGCTCCTTAGCTGCACGGGTAAAGCTCAGGTGCCGGGCGACCACTTCAAAATACTGGAGTCCTTTCAAAGAGGGAAAACGTGCCATGTTATTTATTAGATTTCCTTTTTAATCAGGCAAAAATATATCGTTTGTGACTTTGTCGGATCAACACTATTTTATTTATCAAACCCCAGATTAAAAGGAATCCGGCAATGACCATAAGGTCACGGCAGAGTATTGCCCACCACTTATTCACAATGGTTTCTAATGGCTGCAGGAGCCTCAACGTTTTAATTCAGGAGTGGAAATTCCGTGCCAGAAGCCGCCGATATCTGGCGGAGATGGATCAGCGCCTGCTCCGGGATATCGGCATCAACCAGGCGGACCAGCGGGAAGAGATCGCCAAGCCTTTCTGGAAGGAATAGATTCAATCAATCCGAGGGTTCATTGGCCTCTTTGACTGTTCTGGACTATACAGGACATCTGTGAAATTGCCTCAGGGATCGAGTTCTCACCCTCACTCAGTCAAAGACTGACTCATGAATAAGAACACAGGTAGATACTATGCGTGCTGTAAGCAAACTATCGAGTCTGTTGCTAGCTCTTGTCGCAATCTCGGTTTTATCGGTCAGTGCAGAAGAGGCCTGCTGGCTGTACTTCCCGGACGATGCCCAGTCAATACCCCATGCCTCGCTGTGGAGTATCATCGGACGACATTGCATTGTTGATGGGAATCTTCCCTATATCGGCAAAGTCATTGGCGAAGGTGGGCCGAATGGGCTGATGTGTCGATATAAAGATCATGCCGGGGTACTGATGACTTCCCATAACTTTCGCGCGCTGAATGCCTCACATCCGGACTTGGTACAGCTGATCAACAATAATGCTTCAGCCGGTGTCCTGCACGAATCGGTCCGACAGTTTGAACAGCGCTATAAACCCTGCTTCGCCCGCTCTGGTGGACATACTCATATAGCCCTCCCTGAGAAGCCAGCAAAGTCCACGGAGCTGGAGACAGCCAATGAATTCTGTATGCAACTGGACAAAGGCACTATTCAGACTGGCTCCTGGGGCGGTAATTTGTGTAATGTTGATTCGCAATTGCCTTCTATTAAGCAGGGCACCACCAGGATAAACCTTACTCAGGATGCTGCAGGTTCAACCGCTGATTACGGCAGTGATACGCCGGCTGGCCAAGACCCCAAGGAAATGTATCACTGCGACGGTTACAACTATGTCGGTGAAGGATGGGTTATTGCTTTTAAGGTTAGCTTGGGAATCTTGGGTTCTTTTTCGAATGAGGGCTTAGACTGTCGTCACTATAAAGAAGAAACCAATGAACGTTGCTGCAGATATGCCCGAACAGAGGATTGCAAGGCCTTCTCATGGGATAACTCAGGTAAATGCTGTTGCGGGAAGAAAATAGACTTTAACGACGTAGGCAAAGGAAACGGTGACAACAGAGCCTTTAAAAGGCTGTAACCATCCATTCACCCTGCCGGCTTTCTGGCAATAATCTGCACCTGGCCCTGCCCTCCATGATCCCAGAGGGGAAAGTGGTGAGCTGGGCCGGTTTTACAGCGCCCAACAACAAACCCTACCTTTTCAAGCAGCATTCCCAGCTGAAAGACTCTTCCCCCCCCCTCCCGAACAACAGAAGAACTCCAGCATGATCCAGGTGAAAAGCCTGCCTTCAGGCAGGCAGGTTGCGGCAGGCACTTAGTTGACACTGTCAACCATTGACGATTCAATAGGCGCATACAGATCTTCCCTGGTGTGCCATGAACGAACAGGCCAAGCGCTTATACAACAACCTTCTTACCCTGTCCTGGTATTTCAGCGACCAGTGTCATTCCGGCAAGGGGTGTGACAGCGGTGAATGTGACGACTTCTCGCTGATCGACTTCCTGGCCATGAGAGTCATCGATAAGCAGCAGAACTGCCCGGTGCAGGCCATCGGCAAAGCCCTGGGCATTACCAAGAGTGGCGCGACCCGTGTAGTCAAACGGCTTGAGAAGCGTGGCCTTGTGGCCATGAAAAGCAGCACTGAAGATGCACGGATACGCAGCCTTTGCCTGACGGAATCCGGTCAGGATTGCATGAACTCTGTGAACCGCTACCAGGCCGACAGCATGTCGGAACTGCTATCCAGCATGGGCGAGGAGAAAAGCCGGCAGTTCGATGAAGGCCTTCAGGCGCTGATGGCCATCCTTCAGGAAAAGTCCGGTTAGACCCGATTCACCTTCCGATAAAAACATCTACACGCCCATGCGGGCTTTTTTAATCACTGTTTAGTTGACAGCATCAACCCAAATAGACGACGGAAAACACTTATGCCCGTTTTGCCCCTGAACTGCCAGTCAGTCGCTTTCCCGGAGGCTCATTCATGAAGCTGCTGTGGAAGCTTCGGTTCATCCTTCGCGATTACTGGAAACAATATCTCCTTGCCTTTATCTGCCTTCAGACAGTAGCCGTTCTTAACCTGCTGACGCCCTGGCTGATCGGCCGGTTGGTGGACGAAATCAGCATCGACAACCTGTCCATTGAGGAACTGGGCTACTACCTGCTGGCAATGCTTGTCACCGCAGTGCTTATCTACGGGCTGCGCTATGCCTGGCGGTCACTGCTGTACGGAGCATCCATTGAGCTGGTACGAAGCCAGAGAGACCGGCTGTTTGCCCATTTCACCCGGATGTCTCCGGAATTCTACCAGCGTCACACCACTGGCGACCTGATGGCCCATGCCACCAACGACCTGAATGCCATTGAAGAGAGCGCTGGCTCCGGCATCATGACCCTGGTGGACTCCCTGATCGCCGGCCTGACCGTGCTGGCAGCGATGGCGTTTGCTGTAAGCGGAAAGCTTACCCTGATGGCGCTGCTGCCTTTTCCGATACTGGTCTGGGTCACCCATCGCTACGGAGACCTGATGCACCGGCGCTTCAGCCGTGCCCAGGCGTCTTTTTCAGGACTGAATGAACAGGCCCGGGAAACTGTCTCCGGCATCCGGGCAGTCCGTGCTCACCAGTTGAATGAGCGCCAGTCTGATCGGTACATTGAACTCTCCAGGGAAGCCGTTAAGGCAAACCGTAAAGTGGCGCGCATCGAATCCCTGTTTGCCCCCAGCATCAACCTGTTCTTCGGCCTGTCGTTTGTCATTGCCCTGCTTGGCGGCGCCTGGATGATTCAACAGGGCCAGCTGACCATCGGTCTGCTCACCAGCTTTACACTCTACCTCGGTCAACTTCTGGGGCCCATGCTGCAGTTTGGCTGGCAGTTCAGTGTCTTTCAGCGTGGCAGCGCCTCCTGGAGCCGCCTGGAAAAACTGTTCAATGTTGAACCGGCTGTAAAGGATGTCGTGAACGCTGAACCTGCACCTGCCAGCAATCACCTGTCGTTTGATATCAACAGTTTCACATACCCCGGAGCCACCCAGCCGGTTCTGGAAGACATTCGTATGACCATTCCTTCCGGCCAGTTCGTGGGCATCACCGGTCGAACCGGCAGCGGCAAGAGCAGTCTGTTCCGGCTGCTGCTGAGAGAATTTGATCTGGACACAGATTCCGCTATTCATCTGGCGGATAGTTCTATCGGCAAGATTCAGTTGCAATCACTGCGCAGCCGTATGGCCTGGGTGCCGCAGGAAGCCATGCTGTTCTCAGGAACCATTGCGGAAAATATTGCCCTGGCCAAACCTTCCGCCACCTTCGAAGAAATCCGGACTGCGGCGAAAATGGCGGCCATTGATGATGAGATTTCAGCCTTCAAACAGGGTTATGAAACTCTGCTGGGTGAAAATGGCGTCAATCTTTCCGGTGGCCAGAAGCAACGAGTCGCCTTTGCCAGGGCCCTGCTGTCAGACGCCAGTATTCTTCTGCTGGACGACGCATTCAGTGCACTGGATATGAAAACAGAAGCCGCCATTCTGAAGAACCTTGCAGAGCTGCGCGGCGAAAAAACGATTCTTCTGATCACCCAACGCTTGCCTGAACTGATCACCGCTGACCAGATATTTGTGCTGGATCAAGGTCGAATCAAAGAACAGGGCACCCACGACGACCTGATGAGGAGCGACGGCTGGTACTCCCGGATCTTCCGTCAGCAGGCCCGCAGCCTGCTGCTTTCAACAAAAGCTACAGACGGCCCCAACGTTAGCGACAACCTGGTGCTAAGCGCATGACACATTCAAAGCAGAGCAAAAAGCTCACCACTCTTAGCAGGCTGCTGTCTTACAGCCTTGCTTACAAGAAGGGTTTTGGACTGGCCTTTCTCCTGCTGATGCTGGCCACAGGCTTCGAGATGCTGTCCCCATGGCTGATGAAAATCATGCTGGATGATTACATCGCTACGGGCAATTTTGACATGGCCGCCCTGGCAGGCCTTGGCGGGATCATGGCCCTGACATACCTGGCGTCAGCAGTATTTCTCTACATTCAGGGCGTCATGTTTCAGGACCAGTCACTGGAGGTCATACACGACATAAGACAAAAGGTTTTCAGCCATATGCTGAAACTGCCCATGAAGTTCTTTGATGGGGAGTCAACCGGTCAGCTGGTCTCCAGGTTAACCAACGATTCCGAAGTATTGCGCCAGATGTTTGTCGCAGTGATGCCGGCTATCCTTCGGGGCGTGGTGAAAATCACTGGCATTTTCATCGCACTGGCAATACTGGACATCCGCCTTATGCTTATGATGCTGGTGCTGTTTCCGGTGTTGCTGGGCAGCATGCATATCTACCACAGGATCAGTCACCCGATTGCACACGGCGTACGTTCCACGCTGGCGGACATCAACACCCGGCTGAATGAATCCCTCCAAACCATGCGCATTATTCAGGCCACAGGGCAGGAACAGCACAAGCGCAGGCAATTCGAAGAAAATAACCAGCAGTGGAGCCGGTTGCGTCGCAAAGTGATCGGCATCGACAGCCTCCTGCTGATGCCTTTCAGCCATTTCGTTCAGACTCTGGCGCTGGCTGGCATTGTCGCCTGGTTTGGCTGGAAGTCTGGCAGCAGTCTGGTAGAAGTGGGCACCATTTATGCGTTCGTTAACTAC
Source organism: Endozoicomonas sp. (assembly GCA_051008495.1). GTDB lineage: Bacteria > Pseudomonadota > Gammaproteobacteria > Pseudomonadales > Endozoicomonadaceae > Endozoicomonas_A. The sequence goes on from JBPCXN010000297.1 coordinate 13,247, forward strand.
CTTGGTCGTTTTTTCGAACCCTTCCGTCAGATCACCATGCAACTGGGTAACCTGCAACAATCCATGGTAGCCGCTGAACGGGTGTTTGATGTTCTTGACCAGGAACCCGAGCAACGTCAGCAAACCACTGGTGACAGTCTGCCAGTGGAACAGGGTGGGATTGAGTTCCAGAACGTCAGCCTTTCCTACGACGGTCAACACCAGGCACTGGACGATGTCAGTTTCAGTGTTGCGCCAGGACAGTTCACGGCTATTGTCGGCCACAGTGGCAGCGGCAAGAGTTCCGTCATTAACCTGTTAATGCGCTTTTACCAGCATCAGCAGGGTCAGGTTCTGGTGGGTGGCCGAAGCCTGGAGAAAATGGATGAAAACACCCTGAGAAAAAGCCTCGGACTGGTTTTCCAGGAACCTTACATCTTCAGTGGCAGCTTTATGGAGAACATTACCCTGAACAGTCCGGCGGTCAGCCAGGATGGCGCTGTAACAGCAGCTAAACAGGTGCAGGCCGACAAGTTCATCAGCCAGGCTGAAGAAGGTTACAACCATCATCCCGGTACTGGCGGCCAGACACTGTCGACCGGTGAAAGACAGCTACTGTCTTTTGCTCGGACTATAGCCCAGAACCCGAGAATCCTCCTGCTGGATGAAGCCACCGCCAATATCGACGGGGAGACGGAGCAGTTCATCAAGGATGCCCTGATCACTCTCAGGGAAGGACGTACGACGATCGCCGTAGCGCACCGCCTTTCCACAATCCAGGACGCAGACCAGATCCTGGTGATGGACAAGGGTCGTATCACCCAGCGTGGCACCCATGAGCAGCTGCTGGCCGTACCCGGTCATTACCGTGACCTGTACCTGGCTCAGCAGGCAGAAGAGCAACTTCACGGAAAGCCGGATGAACTGGAGTCCGGCGCTCCACTTCAGACAGCCGCCGCTATGGCCTGAGACGTATGAATATTATGAATACCAAACTGGCTGTACAGGAAGCCATTGAGTGGTCGCTGATGCACGGCATGGCCATGAAAGCCGCCACGGATTCCGCCACACACTGCGCCTTCAGTTTTGCCCCGACCCTCATCAGGCAGGACAGGTTCGATCACCTGAGACAGGTCGTACCGATCATTGGCAAGCTGATCCACGGAGTTTCCGAAGATCATGCATTTATTGAGCAGGCAATAGCGCCTCTGGCAGGCGCCGACCCTTTCTTCAAGAGCCTGCTGGCTCTGCACCGGAGCATTCACCAGGAATCAGGGAAGGCAGCAAGAATTCCGATGCTGCTGATGCGCACTGATTTTATGGACGACGTCGTTCATGGCCCAAAACTTATTGAGTTCAACGGTATTGCCGCCGGCATGGGGCCTTTTGGTCAGCGCATACACCAGCTTCATCGGTACCTGCAGCAGCAGTGGCCTGAACAGTTCCAGGAATGGTCAGAGGAAGCGCCTCTGTCCCTGGTGCCAAACCGGGCCATTGAACTGCTGGCCGGGGGTATAGCCAATACCGCGAGGAGAATACGGGAAGAGTCAGGGGAGGCTGATCAGCCACTCTTTATGATGGTGGTGCAGCCCGATGAAGATAACGTCTACGACCAGCATCTGCTGGAGCTGGCTATTCAGGAACGCGGTGTAAGAACCGTTCGCCGGACTTTCCGGCAGCTCCATGACCAGCTCTCCACAGGCGAACACAACCGTCTGCTGCTGGAAGGCATTGGCGGCATCGACGCCATTTATCTTCGAGCCGGCTACCAGCACAGCGATTATGTGGCTCACGACCTGGAAGAAGCCCGCTGCTGTGAAGCCCTCAGCCAGACCCGTGCTTTTATCGAGCATCACCGTGTTGCCGTGAATGCCACGGTCAGCCAGCAGCTGGCCACCAGCAAAAGAGTGCAGATGCTGCTGTCATCCATGAACGCCGATACACTGACTCGATTCGGGTTAACCAGGAAAGAAGCTGAGCAGGCCAAACTGGTTCTGGGTGAAATGCGCCCTGTAGACGAATCCAGTCTTGAGTGGTTCAAACAGGAAAATGCCAGGGACTGGGTGCTCAAAAACCAGGGGGAAGGCGGCGGCCACTGCATTTTTGATGAAGACATTCTGCCTAAGCTGTCATCCCTGCGACCTGAAGAGAATCAGGCCTGGTCACTCATGCGCAGGCTGCACCCAAGACATCGAAGCCATCCGGCCCTGCTGGTTCGCAAAGGAGAAATGATGCCTGTCGAAGACCTGATCAGTGAAATCGGCATGTTTACTCTCCACGTAGCTGGCCAGCCGGTAACGTCCGAGGGCGGCTACGCTGGCTACCTCATTCGCAGCAAGCCATCTACGGTCACCGAGGGTGGCGTTCACAGCGGCATGGGGGCAGTGGATTCTCTGGCTTTCAGTCAGCAATCCTGAGCCTCTGTCTGTCGGCGCCCGAGCTGCCTTGCCCCCGGGTGCCGGCAAGTGAATAAGTACTATGGTTTTTATAAGTTCTCTGCTCCTGATCAATACACAACCGGGATGGTCTTTATGAAAGCCCTGTTTCAAAAGCCCGACAAGTGTCTTTTACACAACATCTGAGTTCCTGCCAAACGACCAGACAAATTAGGTACAAGCCAGCATGCAATCCGTCCGGGCAGCAGGGTAACTTTAGGTTTTTACCTAAAGCCAACACTTTACTTAACAATGAAAAAGTCTTTACTTGCAGTTGCTGTCCTGCTGGCTGGAGCTTCTAACGCTCATGCTATTGTCGGTGCCAAGGCTGGCTACAACTACTGGATGACCGCCAATCACGACAAAATGCATACTGTCTACGGCCAGTTCGAACACTTTATTCCACTGGTCCCCAATGCCGCCGTTCGTTACAGCACCATGGATGACAAGAAGCTGAAGTTCGACAGCTACGATGCTTACGGCTACTACGAAGTCCTGGACAATGGCAATATTGCTCTGGACCTTGGTTTTGGTCTGCGTCGCTTCAGCAACGGTAAGCTGAAAGGTGACTCTTTCAGCGATAGCGTGCCCATGCTTAACGCTGAAGCAGTTTTCTTCGAGAAAAGCCAAATGGCCTTTTACGGAAAAATGGATGTTGGCTTTGACACTCTTGGCAGCGATACCAGCTTCACTGACTTCGAAGCCGGGGTGCGTTTCTACACGATTGCAGGCCTGAGAGTTCAGGCTGGCTACAGAAACTACAAGCTTGAGCTGGACGGCACGAAGGGTATTGACGACAGTGAGCGCATGCGCGGCTTCAACGTAGGCCTGCACTGGCAGTTCTGATCATTCCCACTCCCACAGCCGCCAGCTCTTTTTAAGGATGACAAGACAGCGGCTGCCACTCTGCCCCGGCTCTCCACTCGCTGTTATACCTCACCAGCCTGAAAACCGGCTTTGGCTCCCAGGAGCCTGTCGGACTTAAGCTTTCGAGCATGCTCTTCATGGTAAGAGTTAGTAGAGCGAGCCAGTTTTTTCGTTGGATTTGTGCGAATAGTTGACCTATTTAAGCAAATTCAACGGAGCTGTCTAGAACGCTCATGGCTGCGGCCGCTCTTTCTGGATTTCAGGCCGAAATTGCCTTAAGTCCGACAGGTTCCTAGCAATAGCAATCTATAGCAATTTGCAATAACCACCTCCCGTCATCTCTTGCCTGAGGGAAAACCCTCCAGAAAACTTGATCTTCCCTAAGACTAAAGTCGACAGCCAGATATGAGTCATTGATGCAGGTGCTATACCTATATGAAGCGTCAAGGAAGTCACATTGAGGAAGTAATTCATGCCAGCCGGATCTCCTGAGCCTGCCGTAAGCGACAAACAGGCCATTTTCGTTTCCTATCTATCCAAAGGCGGTAATCTGGCGAAACTGGGAAACGTCAGTACTCAGGATCTGGAAGCGACCTATAGCATGGCCTACAACAAGTATCAGGGCGGACAATATGAAGAAGCAGCTAGGGCATTTCAGTATCTCTGCTTCTACGACCAGTGGAATCCGCGCAACTTCATCTGTCTGGGGGCCTGCCAGCTGATGCTGGGGGTTTATACCCAAGCCATTCAGACTTTGTCATTTGCATTCAAGCTCGACCGGCGCAATCCTCTGCCCATGGTTTATGTGGGAGACGCCAGGATGGCTCTAAAACAACTCGACAAGGCTTATCGGGCATACGCAACCGCACTGAAGTTGGCAAAGGTCACCAATTTTCAGCACGAAGAGATGACTCGAGTAAAAAGTGTCCTTTCCAGACTCAATGCCAACAAGGGGAGAAACTGATTATGGTCGATTCAGTACAAGGAAGTCACAGGCATACCGACATTGCTCCCATTGACAGACAACAGTCCGGCGGGGTGGAAAAAAAACAGGCAGTCGGATTAGGCTATGACCAGCAGAACAGCATCTCTCACCTGACAGGCGGTGCTCTTGTTCAATCATACGGCCAGGCTACCCGCCAGCCACCCTCAATCCCTGCACCGGCAGCTGGCGCTAATGGCGCAATCGGAGATATTGAAAACCAGCGATTTCAGCACACTCTCAACTCAATGAAGGTGGAATGGGCAGGAGGGTTGGAATTCCTCAGGTCATCTAACCCCGAACTGGCAGCAAGGCCGGGTGTCGAGGGCATGCACAGGGATATCAACGCAAAACTGACTCAAATCGAAAGTGCACCTCCTGGAACAATGAAGGACCTCCATAAACTTACGCAAAGGTTTGACACTGGCGTCGCAGATGGCACTTTGACAGCTGACAAGCTGGAGCAAATCCTCAGTGAACTTCAGACCAAACTGGCGGACAGCTCGATAAAGTACCAGCAGGAACAAATCCGGATTGATGCCCAGGCATTACAAAGCCTGCATAACAGTAACGTAAAAGATATCCGGGATGAAATTGCTGCTGCCAATGTTCAAACCGAGGGGACTGATCAGGCAGCTAACAAAATTGAACTGCCCCTCCCCATACGCATACTTGCTGGAATTTTCACCCTGGGCATGTCAGAGATTGCTCTGGCTACTGAACGATCAAAACCAACAGTCAGCACAAGAAGCACCAGAAATACAAACGACAATAATGGAATCCCCTACCGCCCTTCTAACTTTAGTTTTAACTCACCATCGATTGATACCCCCCTTGACCCGGAAGTCTATTATGGACCGGAACTGACTGATGCAGAGGCACCCCGAAATACTGATGAAGTCCCTGAAAGGAGACCAATCAACGATGTTGCGGAAGGTTTGGATCTGGCTCAGCAGGGAATGACCCAGGCAGAATTCATGAAGCTTTTAAAGCAGCTTCAGGAGAGTGAAGACGCGAACGAAAAGCTCGCCGAAGCTATCGCCGCCCTTGAGGCGGGAGATCCGGAACTGGCCAAGTCCATTCTTGCAGGCAGCAGTAATGACTCCGCTGATGCATCAGGTAGTACCCTTGAGCCAGACAGCACTAATGGATCAGATGCTGAAGCAAATGAAAGCCCTGACTCAGGAGTTGAGTCTAGCGACACTGAAGACCAGGAAACTGCCCAGGAATTTCACAGTTTCATGGACCAGATAGCCAAGGTGCCACAAGCCACAACAGATTCTCAGGCTGATTCGCTCAGAGAGTTGGCCATAATGCAACGAAGCCGTTTTGGCTGATATTCCCCCATTAAGCCGACTCTGTGTCGGCTTTCTTTTTTCTCAGCTCCCTTCTGGTTGAAACTCCTTAACGTCCCTGCGGTTTCATCGCATAAAAAGTTTGCAACCCAAGCTATCTAACGCTCGGCAATTTTGAAAAAATAGACGTCCCCTGTTTCCACAGAATCGCTCGAACACCCATGACCAGATCTTCCCTGCAATCCGCCTGTGCTCCGGACCTGTTTTCCTACCCGAAATACTGGGCAGAGTGCTATGGCACGGCACCCTACCTGCCCATGTCGCGGGCAGAAATGGATGACCTGGGCTGGGACTCATGCGACATCATCATTGTCACAGGCGATGCTTACGTGGACCATCCCAGTTTCGGCATGGCCGTCATTGGCCGCTTTCTGGAATCTCAGGGGTTTCGGGTCGGTATTATTGCCCAGCCTGACTGGAGCAGCGCTGAAGCCTTCCAGCAGCTGGGTAAGCCCAACCTGTTCTACGGAGTTACCGCGGGTAACATGGACTCCCTGATCAACAATTACACGGCTGACCTGAAAGTCCGTAATGATGATGCCTATACGTCCAATGCCGAAGCTGGAAAACGTCCGGACCGGGCAGTCATTGTTTACAGTCAGCGCTGCAAAGAAGCTTATAGCGATGTCCCTGTTGTCATTGGCGGCATCGAAGCAAGCCTGCGTCGTATAGCCCAGTACGATTACTGGAGCAACCAGGTTCGTCGATCCGTACTGATCGACTCGACGGCCGACATCCTGCTTTACGGCAACGCTGAAAGAGCCATGGCGGAAGTCGCTGACAGGCTGGCTACAGGTACTGATATTAAAGACATTCAGGATATTCGGGGAACAGCGGTTATCAGGTCATCTGCACCTGACAACTGGACAGAGATAGACAGCACCCGTGTTGACTGGCCGAAGGATATCAGCTCCCTGCAGGAAGCTTACGGTGTCAGTCCCTACGAATATATTCCCGAAGATCAGTGCTCAAAGGGTGAAACAGAGAGCGACGTTCAGCCTCTGCGCATCATTCCCCAGCCCCTGCAGGGCAAGGCGGACTATGATCGGGAAACCAGTTATATACGTCTTCCGTCTTTTGAGAAGATAAACCGTGATCCCGTCCTGTACGCCCATGCCTCAAGGGTTCTGCACCAGGAAGCCAACCCCCACAACGCCAGGGTTCTAGTACAAAAGCATGGTAGCCGGGAACTGTGGGTCAACCCTCCTCCGATTCCTCTGGAAACCCCGGAAATCGATGGCGTATTCGGGCTGGCCTACCAGCGCAGGCCGCACCCCTCATACGGGAATGCCAGAATACCGGCATACGACATGATCAAGACATCGGTCAACATCATGCGTGGCTGCTTCGGTGGCTGCAGCTTCTGCTCGATCACTGAACATGAGGGTAGAATCATACAAAGCCGTTCAGAGGAATCTATTCTGAACGAGTTGGAAGATATCCGTGACAAGGTTCCGGGCTTTACCGGACAGGTGTCCGACCTGGGTGGCCCCACAGCTAACATGTACCGGCTGCACTGCAAAGAGCCGACAGCCCTGGCCAATTGCCGTCGTTTCTCCTGCATTTACCCTGGTATCTGCAAAAATCTGGAAACCTCTCACCAGCATACGACCCGGCTTTATCGGAAGGCCCGCAACCTCCCCGGTATCAAGAAAGTCGCCATTGCTTCCGGGCTGCGCTATGACCTGGCCGTCAAAGACCCGGAATACGTTGAAGAACTGGTGACACACCATGTCGGTGGTTACCTGAAGATCGCTCCGGAGCACACTGAGCAAGGCCCTCTCACCCAGATGATGAAGCCGGGCATTGACAGCTATTACGCCTTCAAGCAAATGTTCAACCATTATTCCAGGGCGGCCGGGAAAGAGCAGTACCTGATCCCTTATTTCATTGCTGCACACCCGGGCAGTGAGCATGAAGACATGCTTAACCTGGCGTTATGGCTGAAGAAAAACAATTATCGGATTGATCAGGTGCAGACCTTTTACCCGTCGCCCATGTCATTGGCGACAGCCATGTACTATTCAGAAAAAGACCCTCTCAAGAAGGTATCGTATAAAAGCCGGAACCTGAACAGCCACAAGGACCTGCAGCAGCGACGCATACAGAAGGCTTTTCTGCGCTTTCACGACCCCAAGAGCTGGCCACTGCTTCGCGAGGCGCTGAAAGAAATGGGACGCACTGATCTCATTGGCCCAGGTTCCAGGCAACTGGTTCCTGCGGAAGAAAAGGGCCAGCAGCGAAGAGGCTCCCAGAGAAAGCCTGGCGAAAAGTTTCAGAAAGCCAGAGGCAGCCAGTGGTCTTCGCGACCTTCACAGGGTGGAAAGAAACCTTCAGGCCCAGGTAAAAGCAAAAAGAATAACCATCGTCGTTAACCTTCCGAATCAACCAAATCATCCCCGAAACCTGTTTCCTCTGAAACAGGTTTCGATAATAATAAGTCAGCCCACAAGGGTTGAGTGTCGAGAGGTCATCCAAAGGCCCCCAGCGTATTACCTCTTGCGCATTCAGCAAAAGAAAGCAGTCAGTGGACAACAATAATCATCCATAACCGGAAGCTTTCTCCCAAAGAAACAAGGAAAGAATCATAATGACCCGAACATTTTCTAGATCCTTTACGGGTCTGGCAGTTGCAGTTATTGCATGCGCCAGCTCAGCCAGCCCTGCTATCGAGAAAGGCCCTCTGCTGTCACTTGGAGCAGCTTACACGGCTTTTGACTCTATACGTGAACTGGACAATAACTGGGGACCGGAAATAGGCGTCGGCTATCGTTTTGACGAGCGGTTCAGCCTGGAAGCGATCTATTCCGAGATTAAAACAGACCAGAAGAACGATAACAGCGCCAGTCTGAAAAATTACCGTGCCGACTTGTATTACGACCTGGATGTCTTATCCAAAGGTCTAACCCCTTACCTTGTGCTCGGCGCTGGTGAGCTGCAGGAGTCGCTTAAATCAGCCAGGGACCGTGAAGATACCCGCCTGAGTTTTGGTGGCGGTCTTCGTAAAGACCTGACTGACAACCTGGCGTTACGTGGTGGCATCCGCGCCATCAGAAGCCTCGACTACAACCAGACCGAAGCCATGATCAATCTTGCACTGGTCTGGACCTTTGGAACCGCAGCCAAACCTGCACCCACCCCGCAACCGGTCGTTCAGGCTCCAGTTAAAAAACAACCCGTCGTTGTCGCACCGCCTGTCCAGGAGCAGCCCCCCGTTCTCAAACCAGACACCACCGTGGACCTGCTGATTGAATTTGAAAATGACTCGGCGGTTATCAGGGAACAGTTTACCGGGCGATTATTGGATGTGGTTGAGTACATGCAGAATCATCCCTACGCACGCATTCAGATCCAGGGGCATACCGATGGTAACGGTTCAGTGGAATATAATATGAAGCTGTCCCAGGATCGGGCTGATGCCGTGAAAAGCACGCTGGTGGAAAGCTTTGGGATCAACAGCGATCGCATTGAAGCCAAAGGCTACGGGCCAAAGGAACCTGTTGCAGATAACAGCACCGTGGATGGCCGCCAGAAGAATCGCCGGGTGGAAGCCGAACTTCTTTAACTGCTATTTACCTGCAGGTAATACTCCCCGAATGCCTGAGGCATTCGGGGACATTCCGAAAACAATCAGATCTGCTCAGCAATAAGGGCTTCCAGCTTACCCTGGTCGATGGCGAAGTTACGGATGCCTTCAGCCAGCTTTTCGGTGGCCATGGCACTGTCATTCATGGCCCAGCGGAATCCGGCTTCTGTGATAGTTTCAGCAGGTTTCGCACTCACGGCCTGGTCTGCTGACAACTTAGCTTCCAGCGTCTCAATGCTGTGCTCCAGTTCATCCAGCAGGTTCGGACTGATGGTCAGGCAGTCGCAACCGGCCAGCTGACGGATTTCATCAATATTGCGGAAGCTGGCGCCCATGACCACAGTCTTGTAACCGTGCTGCTTGTAGTAGTTGTAGATTTCAGTGACAGAAACAACACCAGGATCTTCGACTGGAGCGTACTGCTCAATGCCGGTATCTTTCTTGTACCAGTCCAGAATTCGACCCACGAAAGGTGAGATCAGGAAAACGCCGGCTTCGGCACAGGCACGGGCCTGGGCAAAACTGAACAGCAGGGTCAGGTTGCAGCGGATACCTGCTTTTTCCAACTGCTCCGCTGCGCGGATACCTTCCCAGGTGGAAGCGACTTTGATCAGTACACGAGAGCGGTCAGCCCCACTTTCTTCGTACAGTTTGATCAATTCATGGGCTTTTGCGATGGTCGCTTCAGTATCGAACGACAGACGTGCATCCACCTCGGTGGAAATCACACCAGGGACTACACCCTGAATCTCTTTGCCAATGCCAACGGCCAGGAAATCACAGGCATGGCTGATCTGATCTGCCTTTTCATCAGACTTCCTGCGGCCATAAGCCAGCGCTTCTGTCAGGAGCTCATTGTACTGTGGAAGAGTGGCGGCTTTCAGGATCAGGGAGGGGTTTGTGGTGGCGTCTACCGGCTGATAACGCTTGATGGCTTCGATGTCGCCTGTATCCGCAACGACCTTGGTCACGGCTTTGAGCTGTTGCAACTGATTCATGATTTCACTTCCTGGTCAGGCGAAAATTAAACGGTCTTGTGGGGGCGGTTCAGCGAAAGTAAGCGCCATTCATAAGCACAACAGTTTTTCATTCATTTATGACAGTTCAGAGAAACTGTATTTGCCGTTATCGGATAAAAACAGTCTACGCGTGATAAGAAGCAATACTGACTGCCCGACAACTGTCCTCACCTTTCTGGTACCTCCACCCTGTTGGCCCCAGAACGAGACACAACGCCCCGCCAACACCAGCGACGGCTTTTGTCACGGGCATTAACGGGGCATTCGAATTTTGTCTGTATATGCAAGCTACATCGTCACAATTCCGGGCACAATATCACCCAAACCCAAAAGCGCTGACCCTTGATGCACATCAACAATCACCACCATACACCATTGGTCAGCGTCAAATAAAAGCGGCTTGTTTCACAAAAACGATCATTTGAAATCAAGTTATTTGAAGGATTGGAAAAATCAGGCTCTAACCCGGATATTTCATAAACTGCCCCGACTATCGCGCAGAACCTTGTTGTCTCAGGGAATTTGGTGAGGGAGCGCCGTACCGGGGAGTACGGTCGACCGAGCCAAACTTTCCTGAGGCGGCAAGGGGCA
>JBPCXN010000298.1:0-31397 GCA_051008495.1 Endozoicomonas sp.
ATAGCGTTGTAAGCGACACTACCGACAGAGGTATTTTCTCGGACAGCTCAGGCTCACCGGTTCTTGCCAATAATTCTGTGTCTATCTTCGGTACTATTGCCAGTGATATGACCCTTGATGGAAAAGTAAAGCTTGAAGGCCGTGTTACTGTAGCCGAAGGCGTCACCCTTACCCTTCTGCCTGGCACAAAGGTTTACGGCAGTTTTGGGGAAGAGACTGTGGAGGGATACCCTCGCAGTGGTGTCGGCGGCCTTGATGTCAAAGGTGAGTTGAAGGCGGTCGGAACGCCGGAAAATCCCATTCTCTTCACTTCGATGCAGGTGGAACCAAAGGCAGGTGATTGGGAGGGAATACAATTTGATGACAACAGTACAGGTACGCTGGAGCATGTCAGGATTGAATTCGCAGGGTATTCACCCAGGAGTCTGGCGCAGGCTTTATATATCCGGAGCTCACCTGTTCTTATGCATGTGATGGTTCGGCACATCAAAAATGGTTTCACGAATTTCGGTGGCGGAGCCTTTGGTATTCACATTCACGGATCAGCGGCGCCTGTGATCAGAAACAGCACCGCTGAAGATACGACAGACTATGGCATCTTCGTAAATACGACAGGCGCACCAGAACTAGTTAACAATGCTGTTCTCAGTAGTGAGAAGGATGGTATTGCCATAAATCCGGGAACGATTACTGAAGACATAACGCTTGATGGCAAGATAAGGCTCCTGGGTCTGTTAGAAATTGCTGAAGGCACTACTCTCACCCTGCAGCCAGGCACGACAGTTTATGGAGAAGATGAATCCAGCAGGATAGATGTTAAAGGCCGTTTGCTGGCCGCAGGTAAAGAAGACAACCCCATTCTGTTTACTTCGATAAAACCCGTGCCTCAGGCGGGCGACTGGGGAGGTATTCTTTTTGATGCAGACAGCGAGGGCCGACTGGAATATGTCACGGTGGAGTATGCCGGATACAACCGAAGGGCTGGCATTGAAATCCAGAGTTCGCCGGTTCTGGATCATGTCACTGTGCAGCAGATCAGGGATGACAGTACCAGTCCGCCTTCTGCATATGGCATTTATATCACCGGGTCAGCGGCACCAACGATTTCAAACAGTATTGTTTTAAACACCAGCGACAGTGGTATTTTCTCGGACAGTTCAGGCTCACCGGTTCTGGTGGATAATTCTGAGGCTGTCAGTGGCGCCATTACCGTGGACAGAACCCTTGCCGGAAAAGTCCAGCTACTCGGTCCGGTCACTGTTGCGGAAGGTGTTACTGTTACTATTCAGCCAGGGACAACTGTTCTGGCACAGGATGGCAGCAGCTCACTTGATGTGAAAGGTAATTTACATGCTGTAGGCACAGAGGAAAGCCCTATTGTCTTTACCTCGGGGCAGGATGAACCCCTGGCCGGCGATTGGGGGGGCATTATCTTTGAATCGGGCAGTGAAGGGCAGATGAAGTATGCCACTGTGGAATATGCCGGTCACAATCGAAGAGCTGCAGTCGAAGTTCAAAGCTCACCGGTTCTGGATCATGTCAGAGTGCAGGAAATAGCGGACCCTACTTCCAATTTTGGGCGTGTCTATGGTGTTTATATCATCGGTTCAGAGGAGGCGGTGATTACCAACAGCACCGTAAAAAATACCAGTGGCGATGGTATTCATATCCATGTATCCGGTGCAACTGCTTTGGCAAATACTGTGCTGGGTGCTGATGAGAAGACTGGCGTAGTTGTTAGTAGCATAATATCCGGCGACATGACGCTGGGAGGTAAAGTAAAGCTGACTGGGAATGTCAGCGTCAATGAAGATGCTACCCTGACACTTCAACCAGGCTCTGTGGTTTTCGGTGGTGGTTTTCTTTCAGTGAGGGGCAGTTTGCAGGCCATAGGAACAGAAGAAAGCCCAATTCTATTCACCTCGCCTAAAGCTGACCCTCAACCGGGAGACTGGGGAGGGATAACAATCGGTTACAAAACAAAACCAAGCAAACTGGAACACGTAACTGTTGAATATGCCGGCAATGAAGACATCTTTTATACAAACCATGGGGCGATTTCAGTGCTTGATTATTCTTTGGGCCCGATGGAGCCCTTGGAGACGTCGCCAATTGTTATGAACAACCTGACTGTACAGAATATAAAAAACCACACATCCAGGCCCGCATATGGTATTTCCGTAAGAAGTGCTCTGACAACGATAACCAACAGTGTTGTGAAAGATGTTGAAGGTTATGGCGTCTACCTGAGCCACGCTAGTGTGGTTTTGGAGAATAACGAATTTTCTGGTTCCAGATCGGATGTAGCTGTTTTTGGAGTGATTAGAAAAGACATTGCACTGGGTAATAGCATTACCTTATTGACCAGAGTGACAGTATTAGAAGACGTTACTTTGTCTTTCCTGCCCGGAGCGACTGTTTATGGTGGCCATGGCATCAGTGGGGATACCAGTCAGTGGTTGAATTACAACCAGTCCGAAACTGGGATTTTGGTGCAAGGCAACCTGCAGGCCATTGGTTCAGAAGAGCAGCCGATCCTCTTTACCTCACCCCTGAATCCACAGAACGCTGGGGATTGGCAGGGGATTGATTTCGCCCCGGGAAGTGAAGGCAACCTAGAATATGCCACGGTAGAGTACGCGGGCTATGCTCAGGACGCCGGTATCAGGCTTGCAAGCTCCCCTGAGTTGAACCGTGTCACTGTGCGGCATATTGCTGATGCTGATGACAGCGGCCCTGAAGCATACGGCATTCACATCACAGGCTCTGGCTCGCCGACAATCTCCAACAGTGTGGTGCAGGAAACTACTGATAAAGAGATATTCTCAGACAGCTCAGGCTCACCGGTTCTTGTAAACAACGTAGTGGGAGATGAAACTCAGAACGGAGTAGTCGTTCTGAAGGGCTCTATTGACGAAGATACCATTCTTGGCGGCAATGTCAGGCTTTCCGGCCTGGTCACTGTAGTGGAAGGGGTTACCCTGACCTTTCGGCCAGGTACGTCGATTCAGGCAGAGAATGGCAGTAGCTCACTTGATGTGAAAGGTAATTTACACGCAGTAGGGATAGAAGAAAGCCCTGTTGTCTTTACCTCGGGGCAGGATGAACCTCAGGCGGGCGACTGGGGGGGCATTACTTTTGCGTCGGGCAGTGAAGGCCGGATGGAATATGTCACTGTTGAATATGCTGGACTGAATCGTAGCGGTGGGATTGAAATCAATAGTTCTCCGACACTGGATTATCTGACTGTTCGCCATATATCCTCAGGTGACAGAGGGTCACCGGCTTTTGGTATTGATGTACGCCGTTCAGCAAATCCGACAATCACCAACAGTGTTGTGTCTGATATTACTAACTACGGTATTCGCCTACAGGGTGGAAGTGGAGGTATTTTTACAAATAACCAGGTAGGTGTTAATGATCCGAGAAAGGGCGTTTTTCTGGACTCTATATTTCACTCTAAAGACATAACCCTGGATGGTGTAGTTACAATAACTTTCGCAGTGGTTATTGATAGTAACGCTACTCTGACTCTGCTTCCTGGCACAAAGGTTCTTAATGGTGGTGTTGCTCATTTACGGATACAGGGTAATCTTCAGGCAATTGGGACGGAAGAAAAACCAATACACTTCACCTCAGCTTATTCAAATCCAGAACCTGGGAGCTGGGGAGGAATTGCGATTCATGGTGATGAGAGCAGACTGGAATTTGTCACGGTTGAGTATGCAGGGGCGAACAGTGGCCGCGATTTAGCGGGTATTGAGATTCTTGGCTCGCCGACTCTGGATCATGTGACGGTGCAGCATATTGCCAATGGGCATTCAGACACCTATAAATCTTTTGGCATTGCTACCGTGGAGGAGGCTGCCCCACAGCTCAGCAATATCCTGATACAACACGTTCAGTCTTGGGGACTTCACCATGGATCTTCAGTGCCACTAAGCTTTGCCGGGTCGACCATTCAGAGCAATGAAAAAGGTGTTTTCTCCACCGGCGCCGAAGTGGATGCCCGCGAAGTTTTCTGGGGCGATGAATCCGGCCCTTACCATGAAACACTTAACCCTGAAGGTAAGGGCAGTGATGTAAGCGACAATGTTCTCTTTAAGCCTTGGGTTGCCCGGTTTGACGGTGACGGTGCTCCTGACCCGGACAGGGATACGGATGGTGACGGCACCCCGGATATTCTGGATACCGACGATGACAATGACCAGCTGCCGGACGCCTGGGAAAGGGAGCATGGTTTGAACCCTCTGGATGAAACCGATGCCCAGGTCGACAGTGATAATGACGGTGTCAGCAACTATCAGGAATTTGCAGCCGGTACTGACCCCAGAGATCGAGAGTCTTACCTGATTCCCTCGGTGATGCACTGGGGGCAGGCGGATGTCTCGGGTGACCCTGCTA
Organism: Endozoicomonas sp.; assembly: GCA_051008495.1. Taxonomy (GTDB): domain Bacteria; phylum Pseudomonadota; class Gammaproteobacteria; order Pseudomonadales; family Endozoicomonadaceae; genus Endozoicomonas_A. The sequence goes on from JBPCXN010000298.1 coordinate 4,405, forward strand.
TCATAAATCACCACCGTCTGGTGAATGAGCCTGTGGTGATCACTGGCGTACCCTCTGTGAATAGCCCTGAGCCTGGAGCTGTGCAGCTGCGGAATATAGCTGCCGGTCGCTTTGGTATTCAGTTCAAGGGCTGGGAGGCTTCCGATGCCATCCATCCACAGGAGACAGTGCCTTACCTGATCACTGAAAGTGGCCGTCGCACATTGCCGGGTGGCTCGGTGATGGAAGCCGGAACCTTTGATCTACAGGGTACAGACCTCTGGACACAGGTGAACTTCCAGGCACCTTTTGATGCAGCCCCTCTGCTGCTGCTGACGGTGCAGACAGCGAATGAAACTGAGACGGTGGTGGTCAGAGCCCGGGATATCACCTCCCAGAGCTTTAGTGCTGCGCTGTTTGAGAAAGAGAGCCTGCAGAATGGCCGTGAGCTGGAGAAGGTTGGCTATCTGGCTATCCTGCCTTCCGGCGGCTTGCCTGAAAAGGATAAGGTATACCCGGGCATTGTTAACCCTGCAGTTACGCTTCAACTAACCCGCTCCATGCTGACTGATCGGCCGAAGCGGGTTCTCGCGGCGAACCTGAGGCTTGAAGAAGAACAGTCTCTGGATGATGAGACCGTTCATGTGGCTGAAGAGGTTCATGTTCTTGAGCTGTCAGGGCATGTCTTTGCTCAGGTGGTTACCAATAATGAACCGGACACAGTGGCAATCCGACAGGCTCTGATCTTTGATACAGATGCGCCCATTGTCACGGCTCCTGCCAACTTTGACCTGGCTGCTGACAATGCCAGTGGCAAGGATATGCATAACTATATCTGGCAACTTATGGCGCAGGTAACTGCTACGGATGCTGTCGATGGGGAAATCACTGCTATAGGGTATGAAGGCCCATTCTTATTCCCTCTCGGTGACACAACGGTTTATTTCACTGCCAGCGACAGTGCTGGCAATACCGGCAGAGCCGAGGCCACGGTGACTGTGTCGGATCAGGCAGGCCCGGTCATTACCCTTAAAGGCGACAGTTCCCTTACGCTGAATGTGGGAGAGGGCTTCAGTGATCCGGGAGCAACGGCAACGGATAACGTCGATGGTGATCTCAGCGGCAACATCCAGATTTCAGGCAGTGTCGATGTGGATTCTGTCGGTGTGTATACCCTGACGTATGAGGTAACTGACTCAGCAGGCAATGCCGCAGAGAGGGTTACCCGCAGTATTTCAGTACAGGATGGCGACGAGCCTGTTGTCCTGGCTCCGGCTGATATCACCGTGGCGGCAACCGACGCCAACGGTACAGCTGCAACCCACAGCACAATAGCGGCATTCCTGGCAGCCGTTACCGCTACCGATGCCGTTGATGGTCCTATCACCGATATTGGTTATGACGGACCTCTGGAAATCTTCCCGCTGGGGGTTACCACTGTCTACTTTACTGCCACGGACAAGGCCGGGAATACCGGAGGCGCTGCGGCAAGAGTTACAGTGGCGGACTTGCACGGACCGGTGATTGCCCTGAAAGGTGACAGCTCTCTCACGATCAATGTTGGTGACAGCTTTGCTGACCAAGGTGCTACCGCAACGGATAATGTGGATGGTGATGTCAGCGGCAAGATCCAGGTCTCCGGCAGCGTCGATACCGGTGAAGTTGGAGTCTATACCCTGACTTACCAGGTGGTGGATGCTGCGGGTAATGCTGCCGTATCGGTGACCCGAAGCGTATCGGTACAGGATGGCGATGCGCCGGTGGTCACGGCTCCGGATAGTATTACTGTTGCTGCAACAGGCCCCAATGGAACAGCCTCAACAGACGACGCTATTGCTGTTTTCCTTGCTTCAGCAACCGCTATTGACGAGGTTGACGGGCCTATTGCTGAAATCGAACACAATGCTCCCGCAGGGTTCCCATTAGGAGTGACAACAGTCACCTTCAGTGCGATGGACTCAGCTGGCAATACTGGCAGCGCTCAGACCAGCGTAACTGTGACCGATCAGAATGTTCCGGTTATTACTCTGAAAGGCGACAGTGTTATAACTCTCGGCCTCGGTGACAGCTTTACGGATCCGGGTGCGACGGCAAGTGATGGTGTGGATGGTGATATCAGCGACAGGATACTGGTTACCGGTAGTGTCGATGTTAAGGTCATAGGTCTGTATACCATTACTTATCAGGTAAATGATTCTGCTGGTAACGCTGCAGTTCCGGTGATTCGCAGGGTTTCTGTGCAGGATGATGAGGCGCCGGTTGTTACCGTACCGGAGAATATCACTGTTGCTGCAACAGATGCTGATGGAACAGATGCCACAGACATCTCCATCATAGAGTTTCTCGCAGGAGCTACAGCTGCAGATGCTGTGGATGGACCCATAACCAGTATTGAGCACAATGCACCTGTAGTCTTCCCTCTGGGTGTCACTACGGTGACATTCTCCGCCTCAGATAGCGCCGGGAATACCGGCAATGCCCAGGCTTTGGTAACGGTAACTGACCAGGAAGCCCCGGTGATCACCCTGAAAGGTGACAGTGCTGTCACGGTCAATGTGGGAGGAAGCTTCACCGATCCAGGGTCGACGGCAATGGATAACGTGGATGGTGACCTCAGTGGCAATATCCAGGTAACCGGCAGTGTTGATGCCAGTGCGGTAGGGTTGTATACCCTGACTTACGATGTCACCGATACTGCTGGGAATGCTGCGGCACCTGTAACTCGCAGTGTTTCGGTCCGGGATGGTGAGGCACCGGTAATTACATCCCCGGCAGATATTACCGTTGATGCTGACAATGCCAGTGGCACGGCGGTTTCCAGCAACATTATTTCAGCCTTCCTTGCTGCGGTGACGGCAAGCGATGCAGTGGATGGTGCCATAACGGCTATTGGGCATGATGCTCCGGATGTCTTCCCGCTGGGGGTGACAACGGTTACCTTCACCGCCACGGACAGCGCAGGTAACACTGGCAGCGCTCAGGCTACGGTGACAGTAACAACGGACGACAGTGACTTTGACGGTATCCCCGACACTGTTGAGATTTCTGCCGGGCTTGATCCCAATAATCCAGCAGATGCCGCGGAGGATAAAGACGGTGATGGCCTGAGCAACCTGGAAGAACATCAGCAGGGCAAGAACATTGCGTTTGATGATGTGCCTCCAGTATTGACTGGGCCTGAGAATATTGTTGTGAACTCCGCAGGTCCTGAAACCCCTGTAAACCTGGGGGTTATTACCGCAGAAGACGCTTTGGATGGAACAATTGTACCAACTGTTGACCAGCCAGGGCCCTTTGCTCCCGGGCGGCATATCGTCACCTGGCGAGCACGGGATAAAGCTGGCAATGAGGTTTCGACTCAACAACAGGTCGATGTGATCCCCATGGTGTCATTTGCCACATCACAGGTAGTGGACGAAGGAGCGAGTGTCAGTGTTGATGTCATGCTTAATGGTGTGGCAGTCGAATATCCAGTCATTGTCGCCTTCACTGTTTCTGGCAGTGCTGAGAGTCCGGATGACCATAGTCTTGCCAGTGGTGAAGTGATCCTTAGTTCCGGAACTGCCGGCAAGGTTGTGTTTAGCTCCGCTGCGGACGAGATCTGGGAAGGTGATGAAAGCGTAGTCCTTGCCATGACCGCTGCCCATAATGCAGTAACGGGATCTGTAGATGTCCACACAGTGACAATCAGAGAGGAAAACATCGCTCCCCGGGTGAGCATCATAATGACCCAGGGCGATACTCCGGTTACCAGCATAGATGCAAACGGTGGGCTGGTAACGCTGCAGGCGCAGGTGGAGGATCCTAATCCGGACGATCAGCACACTTACGACTGGAGTCAGACAGATAGCAGCCTGGTACCGGACGAAGGGGCGCAAAGTGGGACCTTTATCTTCAATCCTCTTAATCTGGTGGAGGGGATCTACGACCTCCGGGTGATGGTGACGGATGATGGCGAAGGGACATTGTCTGGGGCTGCGGACAGTCTGGTTCGAGTGATATCAGCCCCTGAACTGAGCGCCGATACGGATACCGATGGTGATGGTACTCCGGACAGTGTAGAAGGCATTGCGGATAAGGACGGTGATCGTATTCCTGATTATCAGGATCCTGTAGACGAACCCAACCAGCTGCCTGTGGGTGATGGTGTTGTCATGCAGACAGATCCGGGAAGCCAGCTGGTTCTTGGTGAAACAGCCTTCGCGACGGGCAAGATCGGGGCGCAGGTGAGTGCACTGGATATTGCTGCCCATGGCGATTCCGGCGGTGGCGTCGGTGTTGGTACTACAGACGACAGCTATCAGTACACAGCGGGCATATTTGACTTTGAAGTCAACGGGGTTCAGCCAGGAGCGTCTTCACGTATCGTCATCCCACAAACCTCAGCGCTTCCGGACAATGCTGTCTACCGGAAGTTCTCGACAGATAATGGCTGGAATAACTTTGTTGAAGACGAGAACAATGCGGTGGCTTCAGCTCCGGGAGCTTTAGGGATCTGCCCCGCACCAGGTGATGCCAGCTATGCCTCGGGGCTCCAGGAGGGGGACTTCTGTGTACAGCTTACCATTGAAGATGGTGGATCAAATGATACCGATGGAACGGAAAACGGTGTCGTGAAAGATCCAGGTGGAGTAGCGGTCCAGGTCATTCCCGAACCGGTGATTGGACTGGCGAGAATTGATAAAGGGACAGAGTCTTTCAATAAGGGTGACGGTGAGAAGGTGGTGCTTGGCTTCACCGTAAGCAGTGATTCTACCGACGCCGCCCTTCATGAACTGACTATTCAGGCCCAGGGAGATCTGGTTGAGAACGCAGATATATCCGCGGTCAGTCTCTACCGGGATGACAACCGTAACGGCATTCCAGAGGCAACCGAGAAGCTGGCATCGGATAGCTACAGTAATGACGATGGTGAAGTGACGTTCACTCTGACGACACCCTATCAGCTTCCCAATGGCAACACAGACTTCCTGGTGACGTACAGCTTCTAGGAGGTTGTATGTCTCCAGAGGGGGATGGAAAGGAAATTATAATGAAGAAGATTTTACGGGCTTTGCTGCTGATTTTTCCGGCCATGGTATTGGGTGCCTGTGATGGCGGTGGATCCGAGTCAGCAGTTACTGCAACCGAAAAAACTTTCACCGTCAGTCTGAACAGTATTGATGTGAAAAGGGTTAGCAATGGTGAGAGTGTTGCGATGGACACCTCAGAAATTGTCAGTCCGGCTCTTACGTTTACACAGTAATCATTCGTAATAAATGAAATGGTCAGGAGTAGAACAAGAATGTTTATAGCGATGAATCGTTTCAGGGTTCTTGAGGGAAAAGAGCAGTCTTTTGAGGAGGTTTGGCGGGAGCGGGATAGTCACCTGTCTCAGGTTCCTGGCTTTAAGACGTTCAGTCTGTTGAAGGGTGACAGTGAGGACGGAGCGACTCTCTACAGCTCTCACGTAATCTGGGAGTCGCGCCAGGCTTTTGAGGATTGGACAAAGTCGGAAGCGTTTCGTACGGTTCATGCCGGAGCCGGAAATACCAGGGGGATGATGGCCGGGGCGCCAAAGCTGGAGTTGTTTGAAGCGGTTCTCTGAGTATTAATCCTCTATATACAAAAATAGCCGTATGACTTGCGTCGTACGGCTCTTTTTTTTGCCGGCGAGTAGATTACTCGTCCAGGAAGCTCCGCAGGTGATCGGAGCGGGTAGGATGACGCAGTTTGCGCAGAGCCTTGGCTTCGATCTGGCGGATACGCTCACGGGTAACGTCGAACTGCTTGCCCACTTCCTCAAGGGTGTGGTCAGTGTTCATGTCGATACCGAAACGCATGCGCAGTACCTTGGCTTCCCTGGCGGTCAGACCGGACAGTACCTGTCTTGTGGACTCTTTCAGGCCGGAGCCTGTGGCACGATCGACAGGGGACTGAATGGTCGCATCTTCAATGAAGTCGCCCAGGTGGGAATCTTCATCGTCGCCAATCGGTGTTTCCATGGAGATTGGCTCCTTGGAAATCTTCAGAACCTTGCGGATCTTGTCCTCAGGCATTTCCATGCGTACTGCCAGTTCTTCCGGCGTGGCTTCGCGTCCCATCTCCTGAAGCATCTGGCGGGAGATGCGGTTCAGTTTGTTGATGGTCTCGATCATATGCACCGGGATACGGATGGTTCTGGCCTGGTCCGCGATGGAGCGGGTGATGGCCTGACGAATCCACCAGGTAGCGTAGGTCGAGAATTTATAACCGCGACGGTATTCGAACTTGTCCACAGCCTTCATCAGACCGATGTTGCCTTCCTGGATCAGATCGAGGAATTGCAATCCGCGGTTGGTGTACTTCTTGGCAATGGAAATTACCAGACGAAGGTTGGCTTCAACCATTTCCTTCTTGGCGCGACGGGCACGCGCTTCTCCCAGAGACATCTTGCGATTGATGTCTTTGAGTTGGGCTAGCGTAATGCCGTAGTCCTTCTCAATGGCAGACAGCTTTTTCTGGGCGCGGATGATCTCGTCACGGTAATTGTTGACGTTTTCAGCGTAAGCGGCGCTGCCGGAAGCAATGTCGTCGATCCAGTCCAGTCGTGTCTCGTTGCCGGGGAAAGTCTTGAGGAAGATCTTTCTTGGCATCTTGGAGCGGCGCACGCAAAACTGCATGATCGCGCGTTCGTTGTTGCGGATCAGTTCCAGTGTGTTGCGAATGCGGAAGACCAGCATTTCGAAGATGCGGGGCACCAGCTTCAGGGGCATGAAGGGTTCAGCCAGTTCCTGCAGGGCAGCCTTGGCTACCTTGGTGCCGCGCTCGTTGGTGGCCAGTACTTCGTTGGCTGCGTCCATTTTTTCACGCAGGGCTTCGAAGCGCTCCCTGGCTTCTTCCGGATCGAGGCCGCCGTTGTCGTCATCATCATCATCATCGTCGTCGCTGTCGCTATCATTGAAATCTTCTTTTGCGACTACGACGGCAGCAGGTGGAGCTGCTACCTGGATTTCGGAATCCGGGTCAATGTAGCCGCTGATGAGGTCGGTGAGTCGACCTTCTTCTTCAATGATGCGATCGTACTCATCAAGAACGATCTGCACAGAACCCGGGAACTGGGCCAGTGCGGACATGACTTCGCGCAGACCTTCTTCAATACGCTTGGCGATCTGGATTTCGCCTTCACGGGTGAGAAGTTCTACGGTTCCCATTTCTCTCATGTACATGCGAACCGGGTCGGTGGTCCGACCGGCTTCTTGTTCTACGGCTGCAAGAGCGGCTGCTGCTTCTTCCACAGCGGCTTCATCAGTTTCCGCTTCGGCCATCAACAGGGTATCGGCGTCCGGCGCTGTTTCGTAGACCGTGATGCCCATGTCGTTGATCATGCGGATGATGTCTTCCACCTGATCCGGATCGGAAATATCCTCCGGCAGGTGGTCATTAACCTCCGCGTAAGTCAGGTATCCCTGTTCCTTACCGCGAGAGATAAGCTCTTTCAGTCGGGATTGTTGTTGCGAATTAGCTGACATATCAACCCTTTAACAGCGAAAGTGAAGTGCCGGACGAAAAAACGTAAGCAGGCAAGTATAGCTCAATAATCAAGTAAATTTCCACAGAAACTCATCTCGACTGTTGCTGGACGAGGTACCGGAATACTATCCATGATGAGGGTTCCCCTTCCTTGGTATCTTCAGACCGGGTTTAGATTCGGGTGTGTGGTCTATAACGACTTCCCACTGAGCACGGTGAGTCTCAAGTATACCTAATAATTGTCGGTGTGCAGTTATTTTTTTGGGTCCTTCGAAGTCGACGCGATCTGTTGCATGCGTCGCTTCAGGAACTCCTGATAGTTGCTGATTTCCTCGGCACCCATCTGTCCGGGTTTCTTGTGTGCGACACTTTGCATGATGGTGTCGGTAGTGTTTCTCTGTTGCAGATCTGCAACCTTTTCCCGGATGCGGCTGATGGCTTCCCAGAACTCTCCGTCGTCTGGCTGGTGACCCAATTCCAGGATGGCAAGCTGCTGCAGGCGTTCTCCCTTGCTGGTGCCATACCACTGGGCAATGAGGGCGCTGGTGGAAAGATCAGGCTGTTTTTTCAGGGCTTTCAGTAGTTCCAGCAGCAGTATCGTGTCGGGATCATTGTCCTGTTCCAGTATGGCCAGGTCCTGAACATCGCCTGCCAGTTGTGGATTGCACAGAAGGTGTCGTATGGCATAAATGGATCGGCCGACCTTTATTCTGGTGTGGCCAAAATGAGCCTGGGTATCCTGTTTTTGCCAGGGCTTTTTCTTTCGCTGCTGGTTCTGCTGACTATACGACTCAGGTGCATGGTAACCGGTGTCATAAGCCGGGAGGTCATCCGGCTGAAAGCCCGGGTTCTCATGATAGTATTCATGATGGGTATAGTCATGGAAGTCAGCTTCAGGCATGGCTCCCATGGCGGGCTCGGCTGCGAATTCCTGTTTCTGTGAGGCAGTTGTCGCTTTTTTCGCTGGCGGCTCTTCTTTATAGTGGGCCTCCAGTCGATCGGCGTCCAGCCCGGTCAGGTCCGAGAGCTTTTGCAGGATCAGCTGTTTGAAAATGCCCTCGGGCAGTTTGCTCAGATAGGGTTGCGCCAGCTTCGTCAGTCGCGCCCTGCCGTCCATGGTGTGCAGGTCCAGACCGTCTTCCAGTTCCCTGAACAGGAAGGCATCAATGCTCAGGGCCTGCTCCTGTATGCGCTGCAGAAACGCTTCCCGGCCTTCACTGCGAACCATGCTGTCCGGGTCTTCACCCTGGGGTAGAAACAGGAAACGGGCCTGCTTGCCGTCTTCCATACTGGGCAGTGTGGATTCCAGGGCGCGCCAGGCAGCGCGCCGTCCGGCATCGTCGCCGTCAAAACAGAAGATCACTTCCGGAACTGTCTTGAACAGACGTTGCATGTGATCCAGTGTGGTGGCCGTCCCCAGTGTGGCAACGGCATTATGAATGCCGAGCTGGGAGAGCGCGACGACGTCCATATAGCCTTCCACCACCAGAATTCGATCCAGTGACCGGTTGAATTTCTTGGCTTCGTAAAGGCCGTACAATTCCCGCCCTTTGTGAAAGATAGGGGATTCCGGCGAGTTCAGATATTTCGGTTTGGCGTCGCCCAGTACCCTGCCACCAAAAGCGATGATGCGGCCGCGGCTGTCCCGGATTGGGAACATGATGCGGTCGCGAAAGCGGTCGTAACGTCGCTTGCTCTCCTCGTTTTCCACAAGCATGCCGGTGGTGACCAGCTTGTCTTCTTTTTCCTGGTTTTCCGCCAGCAGGTTCTGCAGGTTATCCCAGCCGGGCGGAGCAAAGCCGATCCCGAATTTTTTGCTGGTTTGCCCGTCCAGTCCCCGATGTTTCAGGTAGCCGACTGCACGGGGGGCGTCTCTTGCAGTTCTGAGCTGGTCTTCATAAAACTGTGAAGCCCGGCTCATGAGATCGTAGAGATCAGAGTGGTCGGGGCGCCGATGATTACCTGCCAGCTGCTCCCTGGGTACATCCATGCCCATGATGCCGGCCAGGCTGTCTATCGCGGCAGGGAAATCGAGATGGTCGAAATCCATGACAAAACCGAGGGCGTTGCCGCTGGCGCCACAGCCGAAGCAGTAGTAAAACTGTTTGTCCGGACTGACGGTGAAAGAGGGTGTCTTTTCCTTGTGGAAAGGGCAGCAGGCGGAATAGTTGCGGCCGGTTTTCTTCAGTTTGACCCGGCTGTCGACCACGTCAACAATATCAACCCTGGCGAGCAGGTCGTCTATAAATGTCTGGGGTATGCGTCCAGCCATGGCACTCGCTGTATACAGGGTTGGAGACTAACAGGGCACCAGCAGAAAAAAAACCGAATCTTCTGGCTCGTGGAGAGAAATTGTATCAACAGGGTCCGGGTGTGTCAGCCCAGTTGCTTTTTGACGGACTGACTGATCTGGTTCATGTCGGCACGCCCCTGTACCTTGGGCTTGAGAACGCCCATGACCTTGCCCATATCACGCATACTTTCTGCGCCAGACTGGGTGATGGCGTCAGTCACCAGCTGCTCAATTTCAGCAGCGGACAGTTGTTCAGGAAGGAAAGTCTGAATCGTGGCCAGTTCCAGTTTTTCCTGGTCGGCCAGATCGGTGCGCCCGGCGGACTCGAACTGAGCAATAGAGTCGCGGCGTTGCTTGACCATTTTGTCGAGTATCACCAGGGCGCGGCTGTCGTCCAGCGATTTTTCGTCCACTTCAACACGCTTGAGTTCGGCCAGGGCCATGCGAATGGTACCCAGGCGGGACTTGTCCCGGCTGCGCATTGCGTCCTTCATGGCTACAGTCAGTTGTTCCTTGACCTTGCATTCGCTCATGGTTTTCCCCTTAAGAACGTCTTGCCGGAACCTGCGTAATGCACAGGCTTCCAGTTGACTGACTCCTGTCTGACCCGTTACAGGGATGTTACATCCCTGATGCGTTTCAGACTGGGAGCCGGTTCACGCGCGTGTTGGTGTGTACGAGACCTGTGCAGGTCTCAGTACAGACGCTCGCGACGACGCTGTTCGCGCTGCAGTTTTTTCAGATGACGCTTAACGGCAGCAGCGGCCTTGCGCTTGCGAACGGAAGTAGGCTTCTCGTAGTGTTCACGACGACGTACTTCAGCCAGGATACCGGCTTTTTCGCAGGAGCGCTTGAAGCGGCGCAGGGCTACGTCAAACGGTTCATTTTCTTTAACTTTAACAGCAGGCATGCAGAGCTCACCTTCCTAATATTCGTTGATTCAGTAGAAGTTGGATTTGCAGCCCGGCATCATAACATCAGCTATGTGCTCCTCATACCACATTTTCGCGGTACGATAAGCCCGCTGAGAGCAAAAGAAGCTAAATCCGACCCGCAAACAATCCAGCCAAACAATCCAGTCAAACAATCAGTGCAACCACACTGGATTAGCTGCGTATTTTCAAGGGCGCGAATTTTAAAGCCTATTCTCTGCAAATGCAAAACCGGGACTGTTTATGTATGAAAATACAGTTTCCACAGCCAGGAGCAGTGAAAACTGTATTTCATCGCTCAGGGCTGTTTGGAGTATTATGTTACGCCTTTGGGCTCGGTGATAAAAGAGGTTGAAAGAGCCGTTTCCAGTGCCTTCTCCCCTGTTTCAGCGGGTGGATTCCGGCGCTATGCCCAGCTCATTCCATGGTAATCCGCAGCCTCAGTGGGTACTTTTTACTAGGAGCCTGACCGAGAATAGGCAGGCTGTTCAAGACAGGTCGTAAACATGTTAGTGCTCGGGATAGAAACATCCTGTGATGAGACCGGCATTGCTCTCTATGATGCAGACAGAGGTTTGCTGGCAGATGCCCTATACAGCCAGGTGGATATGCACACCGAATACGGTGGTGTGGTGCCTGAACTGGCGTCCAGGGATCATATCCGTCGTGTGCTGCCCCTGGTCAGACAGGCACTGGATCAGGCTGGTGTCGAGCGTGAGCAGATTGATGCCGTGGCTTTCACCAAAGGCCCGGGCCTGATTGGCGCCCTGATGGTGGGGGCCTGTATCGGCCGTTCCATGGCCTGGGCCTGGGACATTCCTGCCGTGGGTGTCCATCATATGGAAGGCCACCTGCTGGCGCCGATGCTGGAAGATAATCCACCCGAGTTTCCTTTCCTGGCACTGCTGGTTTCCGGTGGCCACACCCAGCTGGTGAGAGTCGATGGCATCGGTCAGTACCGTCTGCTGGGGGAATCGGTGGATGACGCTGCCGGCGAAGCTTTCGATAAGGTTGCTGCCATGCTGGATCTTGGTTATCCAGGTGGGCCGAAGGTTTCCAAACTGGCTGAACAGGGTACTGCGGAGCGGTTCAAGTTTCCCAGACCCATGTGCGACCGTCCCGGGCTGGATTTCAGTTTCAGTGGTCTCAAGACCTTTACGTTGAACACCAAGGCCAAATGCCGCGAGCAGAGCGAAATCAGTGATCAGGACCGGGCGGACATTGCCAGGGCTTTTGAGGAAGCGGTTGTCGACACTCTCTCTATTAAATGTCGGCGTGCTTTGCGGGAAACCGGCCTGAAGCAGCTGGTGATTGCCGGCGGTGTCAGTGCTAACAGCCGCCTCCGCGAAGGGCTTGAATCCATGGTCGCTAAAGAAGGTGGTTCCCTGCGTTACGCCCGTCCCGAATTCTGCACCGATAACGGCGCCATGATTGCCTACGCTGGCTGTCAGCGGTTGCTGGCCGGACAGGTTGAAGATCTTGAAGTGGCGCCGCAGCCTCGCTGGCCAATGGAAAACCTTCAGTCTGTGTAGGTTCTCAGACAGTGTCATTCTCCCTGAAAGTGATGGACAAACAATAATCAGTCAGCAATGTTCCCTGTCGGGAGTAATACCTATGGACATTCAGGGAGCAGAAAGGTCTGCAAGTGCCTTTTGGGACTGGGTGCGCAGATTTCTATGGCAGAGACTTGGAGGTAACTCCCACAATTATTTGTCAACCTTCTGGTTCGATCCTGATGAGCTCCGCGGTAAATCGTGGTTGTGTTCATGATGGGTTCATTTTTGATGGCCTATATGAGAGGAGGATATTTGCAGTTTTCGCAGATCTGAACCAAACAACTACAAGAACGAGTCGTGATTAGGAGGGGGAGTGAATCAGCTCTACATTGTCTGGCAGGATGACCACAATCTTGGCATCCCTATCATTGACGAGCAGCACCGCGGGCTGGTCTCTACCATCAATACGCTCTATTACAATGTGAGCATGGGAGGCGGAATCGAAGTGCTTGAGCCCGTTCTCAGTATACTGGAACACTACATCAAGGTGCACTTTCAACTGGAGGAAAGCCTGATGAAAAAGTCCGGGTACCCGGGTTATTCACAGCATGTGGATTCGCACCACCAGCTGGAGATGAAAGCCTTTTGCACTGTTGAAAGAGCCAGGGAATACAACGACCCTTACCTGTTGCTCAAGTTTCTGAAAAACTGGTGGATTCGACATATCAACGAAGAGGACAGGCAGTTTGTGCCCTGGATCAAGGCTCTTGAGTCAGGTGTGGAACCCATGTTTTATAACGATGGTATAAACGATTCCGGGTAATGATCGTTTCCGGCAGTTCTGTATAATCCTTGCCGTTTAGAAACGCTTTCACAGGTTGTTGCATGGACAAGGTTTGTATAGAGCGTCTGGAAACCCAGGCTGTTATCGGGGTTTATGAGTTTGAACATGAAGCGCCCCAGCCACTGATCATCGATCTGGAAATGGCGACGGATTTTACCCGGGTATTCCACAGCGATGACCTGAACGACGCCCTGGATTATGACGCCATCAGCCAGAAGGTGCGGGCTTACTGCGAAGCTTCACGGTTTGCACTGCTGGAAGCATTGGCGGGGGGCATTATCCGTCTGGTGCTGGAGCAATATTCTGTCGACAAGGTTGGCGTTCTGATCCGCAAGCCCCAGGCTCTCAAGGGGGCGCTGGCTACCGTGTGGTGTGAGAGAACCCGGGAACAGATGGGATTGTGATCAGGACTCAATGACGGGCACGGATGGTATATGACCTGCTATTTCCTTGGCATTGGCTCCAATGACGATGCTGAAAACAACTGTCGTCTGATGATTGAGGCGATCCGGAAAACTTTTGATGATGTCAGGCTGAGCCGTGTTATCTGCACTGAGGCTCATGGTGAAGATCATGACGGGGCGCCGGACTATTACAATGCGGTGGCCTGTTTTGAATCAGACTGGCAATCAGGCCAGTTAAACGACTGGTGTAAAACAGTTGAGCAAAGGCTGGGGCGGGTCAGGGGTTCAAGCCTTTGTAGGGCCGACCTGGATATTCTGCTGGCGGTAGATGAAATGAGTAAAGCTTCGACTGCGGCCATTGAAGATATCTATTTCAGGCCACTGGTGCAGGAGTTGCTGTTGCTGCTCCCTGGGTCATGATGAAAGTCCGGGTGAACCTATGCTGTTCACCCGTTCTTTGATGACTGGATGATAGCTCAGTTCTCCAGCACAACCGTTGCTTCGCGCATGCGGCTGCCGTAATAGCCCGCCCAGCGCTCCTTGTCCCTGCCGCCATCGATAAACTCGATATACCTTGGCTCTTTCCCCTCCAGAGGAAGTTCATGCTTTACCGTCAACCACTCCTCGTCAGTCCATTCGCAGGGGCCATTCACCTTTCTGTTACCTGTGCCCCACTCACCGATGACGTTCCGCCCTTCATCCAGTAACCGGACTTTCAATTGGTAGATATCACCGCCGCAGTAGGTTTTGTTGAACTGTTCGCCAACCACAAGGGTGATTGGCTTGTTACTGCGCCTGGAGGCGAAAAAGTCTTTCAGGTCAATGGTCTGGACACGACTTACCGTATAATAAGGGGTGGCGAAATAGCCATTCCCTCCATCGCCCCAACTCACCCGGTTATGTAGAAAAGCGGGCAGGCTGCGGCTTCTGGCTGGAGTCAGGGCTTTCCAGGACCTATCGAAGCGGCCATAGTTACTGGGGTTTCGGATCAGGTTAACATTCAGGCCGACGATATTGTGTCGGACATTCAGGTTCTGATAACTGACCTCAATGGGGTTGGTAACATTTTCCCCTCCTGCACCTATGGTCAGATAGGGGCCGATATTATCATTTCGGCCAATATTACCTGACCAACTTTCTTTCAGCTGTCTGTCGATGAAGAACTGCACCCTCCCGGAGACGGGGTAGAGGCCCTGGTATTTTGACCAGGCCACGCGAATGCGCATGGGTACCCAGCCAGATGTTCCGTTGAAAACTTCTTCTACCGGAATCTTTGCCACCAGTGTGACCTGGCGCTGTTCACCGCATTCCGAGCTGTGGCCAGCTTCCAGCTCAGAGATTGACTGAAAATCGCACGTGTCTTCAGTGGTCAGAGGCGATGAATCAGAGCGGGCAATGAGGGCAAGGAAGCCTTCACGAATCTCCAGGGTCAAGGGGTCGAACCCGGTTGTCTCGAAGGTTGCACCGGCAGCAACAACACTTACATAGTTCACCTGGTCCTTAAGCCATAAACTGGGCTGGTACGCACCGCCCATAGTATGGCGGTACAAATCCGGCATGCCTTTCCAGCTGGCCAGAATCAGTCTTTCGCCAGAATCAGGAACCCTTGAGAGTCTTACTTTAAAGTTGTATCCGTTCAATGTACCGGGTTCTGCTTTACCTGTGCATAAACGGTGGATCAGGTGGCGATCCTGGACAAACTCCCTTGTTCGGCCATGGTAGGCGGATAGCGCACGTTTTTCCGAGGCTGGAAAAAAGCACTCGCTCAGCCAGGCGCTCTCTTCATTCCTGTCGATGGAAACCGTCACAACGTCGCTGCTTTCTGGTTGTCGGTCAACCGACAGGGTCGCTTCCGGACCCTCGCTGAATGCCGGCACAAAATTTCTGGCCAGCACACACTGACTGTCAGCGAATTCACTACCAATGAAAATTCTCTGCTGCAGTTCGGTCTTGCCACTCTCAGCAATGTTGTCGCACTGGATGGTGTTACTGGGTGGGACAGGGGGGGCTGGCGGTGGCTTTATGGGAGCAGCAAGCAGAATAGAAGAGCTGAATGCTATTAGCGTCCCTGCTATATAGCGCATCATGGATTGATCCTCTGAACAGTTCGAGATTTATGAACTATCGACAGCTGTTTGGCGATATTGAAAATCGCTAAACAGCTACCTTCAAAGGTATGGGCTTCTTGTACTCTCTTGTGTCCGCGGGAAAGCGTCCGTTTCAGCTTGAATGCTGGTTGATTGCCTTGATGCGGGCCAGACGCAGCTGTTCACCGATTTCCCGCCCCTTGAACCCCTGCTGGACAATTTCGCTGGCGTTCACTGCCTGGCAGACTGTCAGGGCGACAGTGACTTTTTGCAGGGCATGATCAGGGAGTGTATTGCCCCTGGCTTCTGCAATGTACCGGCAGGCTTCGAGATAGTCACTGAATCGCTCTGGACGACGCAGGGCGTCCGTCTCTTCAAAGAGGCTGATCAATGTTTCGCCATTGAGGTTTTCCAGAGTTTTCCAGAGCCGGGATTCTGAAGTAAACACCAGCATTCCCAGTTCTTTAAAACGGGCAGGAAAACGCAGGCGTTGAGCCAGTTGATCCAGTTCTTCAATGGAAGAGCCTCCGGCATCGGCAAACAGGCAGGCGAAACGAACACTGTCATCAGCGTTGTTGTCAGCGGCCAGGCGCACAGCCTTGAGACAGCAATCAGTCGTCAGGAAGGGCTGCCACTCCGGCATGACCACAGACAGAGCGCCACAGTCCTGCAATGTCTGGAAATACACTTCCGGGGTTGGCTCCATCAGGGCCCTGTGGGTTTCCTGCCAGACTCTTTCCGGCACCAGGTGGCTGGCCTCTCCGCTGTCGACCATCTCTTTCATCATGGTCATGGTTTCTTCGGCAATGGCAAAACCCAGGTGCTGAAAACGTGCGGCAAAACGGGCAACTCGCAGAATCCGCAGAGGGTCTTCCCTGAATGCCGGGGAAACGTGGCGCAGGAGTCTCTGGTTAAGATCCTGGTAACCGTTATAAGGGTCGATCAAGGTGCCGTCTTCTGCTTCCGCCATAGCGTTTATGGTCAGATCACGGCGCAGCAGATCCTGTTCCAGGGTGACATCGGGAGACGCATGGAAGACAAATCCGGTATAACCGTGGCCGGATTTTCTCTCGGTGCGGGCCAGGGCGTATTCTTCTTTTGTCTCCGGATGAAGGAACACCGGGAAGTCCTGCCCGACAGGGGTATAACCCTGTTTCCGCATCTGTTCCGGAGTAGCGTTGGTCACAACCCAGTCATGATCTTTGACGGGCAGCCCAAGTAATTTGTCACGGACAGCGCCGCCGACCAGATGGATTTTCATGGAGTGACTTTGATTGGTTGTCATTGTTGCTATGGTAATCTAGGAGCCTGACCGAAAATAGGCAGCTCGGCCTAAAGCCCAGAAAGAACGGCCGCAGCCCTGAGCGCTCTAGGCAGCTCCGTTGAATTTGATTAAATAGGTCAACTATTCGCACAAATCCAACGAAAATCTGCCTCGTTCTACTGACTCTTACCATAAAGAGTATGCTTGAGTGCTATTCTCGGTCAGGCTTCTAAGAGCATAAAAATTGGACACAACAAAAGGAGTCCGGCAATGGAAATGTCGACCATCGTCACCCTGGCGATTTTTGCTGCAGCCATTTTCTACATTATCAAGATCTACAACGATCTGGTCAGCAAAAAGAACGGTTTTGAAAACGCCTTTGCCCAGATCGAGGTGCAGCTCAAGCGGCGTTATGACCTGATTCCCAACCTGGTGGAAACCGCCAAAGCTTACCTGAAGCACGAACAGGAAACCATGGAGAAAGTCATCAGCGCCAGAAACCAGGCCGCCCAGCTGCTGCAGAAGGTTTCCGGCAAGCTGGACCCTGCCGGCATCAAACAGTTCCAGGGTGCCGAGCAGGCACTGGCTGGAGCCATGGGCAGCCTGAATGTGGTCATGGAAAATTACCCGGATCTGAAAGCCAACCAGAACATGATGCAGCTCTCCGAAGAGCTCACCAGCACCGAAAACAAAGTTTCCAGGGCCAGGCAGTTCTACAACGATTCTGTGACGGATTACAACAGTTACCGTCAATCCTTTCCCCCGGTGTTCTTCGCCGGAGTGTTCGGGCATCGGACAGATGCTTCACTGCTGGAGTTTGAGGACAGCACCAGTCTGCAGCAGGCGCCGAAGATCAGCTTCTGATGAATTTTTTTAAATGTCAGAAAGATGCCCGGCGAAAAACCCGCTACCTGCTGGTCATGATGTTCCCGGTGATACTGGCCCTGGCTCTGGCCACTAACTTCCTGTTTGCCCTGCACATGCCTCTCGTGCAGGAAAAACCCTGGCAGAATTTCTTTACGATCAAGAGCTTCCTGTTATTCACAGTCGGCATTGGTATGGTTGTTCTGGTCAGTGGTCTGGTGAAAACCATCAGGCTGGCCAGGGGAGGAGGCAGTCAGGTTGCCGAATCCCTGGGTGCCGAACTGGTCAATCCGTCAACCGGTGACTTCTATGAAAAGCGGTTGCGGAATGTTGTTGAAGAAGTGGCCCTGGCGTCAGGGGCGCCGGTTCCGGAAGTCTATGTGCTTCGCCATGAACAGGGCATCAACGCCTTTGCCGCAGGTTTCCTGCTGAAAGACGCTGTGATTGGTGTGACCCGCGGAGCCATGGAACAGCTTTCAAGAGATGAACTCGAAGGCGTCGTTGCGCATGAGTTCAGTCATATTGTTCATGGCGATATGCGGCTCAACATGCGACTGATGGGGATTGTCTTCGGCATTACCATGCTGACCGAGTTCGGCCATATGCTGTGCAGAGATGAGAGATACCCCCGAAACCGGAGTTCAACCCTCGGTTTAGGGCTGATAATCATAGGTTACAGCGGCACTTTTTTTGCGAACATCATTCGCTCCTGGGTGAACCGTTCCCGGGAATATCTGGCTGATGCTGCGGCCGTTCAATACACCAGAAACAACGAAGCCATTGCCACCGCCCTGAGCAAAATTGGTGGTTCGACAATGGGTTCAAGGCTGAGAGCGGCCTCGGCTTCAGAAGTCAGCCACATGATGTTTGGTTCTTCCATCGACAGTTTCCTGGATGGAATGTTCGCTACCCACCCGCCGCTGGAAAAACGGATCAGCAAGCTGATGCCCGACTGGGACGGCGAGTTTATCGTGCCTTCACCCGTTGGCCAAGAAAAGTCAGCGCAAGAGCAGAAGCTGAGCCCTATAGCAGTCAGTGCCGGTGTGTCTCTGGCGGCGGCGTCACTGTCAGGCTCGCTTCGGGCAATGGGTTGCCCCAACGCATCTCATCACGACTATGCTCGCTCCCTGATCCGGAATCTTCCGATCCGGGTTGCCTGCGCAATACATGATAAGGATGAAGCCCTGCACATCATCATGGCGCTGTTGCTGGATGAGAATCCCGGAGTGTTGAAGAAGCAGGCCGCCATCATAGATCGTCACTTTTCTCAGGACGTCACCCGTTCGACGATGGAGCTGCAGCAGGATCTGGAAGTTTCGCGCCTGCTCAGTGACCGGCTGGCGATACTGGAAATGGCTTTACCGGCTCTCAGGCATTGCAGCCCGGAACAGCAGAAGTCGTTGCAAAAGGTTCTGGAGGAACTGGCCGGCGCCGATGGCAGGGTGTCGGTTAGGGAGTGGTCGCTGATGACCATTGTTGACCATCAGCTTGAGGATCGACGGCAGTCAAAAGATAACCTGGGCAGCGGGAAATACCGCCACCTCAGGAGCGTCCGGAATGAAGTGGTGCTACTGGTGAAAACGCTGGTGACCATGTCCGGCATGAGCAAGGCGGATAAACAGGCCTGTTTCAGGCAGGCCATGAAAACACTGGGCCTGGTTCCAGGCAAATCCAGCCAGAAAGTGAATTTCAAAGCCCTTAATCAGGCGCTGAAGAAAGTCACCCTGCTGTACCCGGAAGCCAAGGAAAAACTGCTTGGAACCCTCTGTGACTGTATCCAGCACGATGGCAAGGTGGTGCTGGAGGAAGCCCAGGCATTGAGAGCCATCGCTGTCACTCTAGAGTGCCCGGTACCGCCTTTGGTAGATCTGGCTTGAACCGGGCATAACGCTGGTCATACTGACAAACCGGCCGAAAAATCTCCTCATGACCATGGCAAGTGCTCCCGGTCAATACATGATCGACTAACCTTTTCTAGAATCTTTCAAACTGACTGGTCGACCAGACTACTGCGTCCGGTTGTGGCAATAAGTTGTGACAATAAGTTGTGGCAATAAAGAGTCTGCTGCTGTTCAAAGATAAATCAGCCGGGGCTGTGATGGAGCACGGACCCCTGGAGAGAAACAACATGTTCAAGGCCTCTGATCCGTTCGACCCAGCCTTTCTTCAGGGAGGCTCTGCAGCCTTATGGCAGCATATTTCTCCTCATTACTGCCTTGATGAGTCAGCCTGGCTGGAACAGCTGCTGGCACTGGCAGACCCGTCGCCGGAAGAGCTGTCTGCCGTCACCGGCCGCGCCACCCGGCTGGTGGAGCAGGTTCGCAGCCGGGAAGACGCCATCCACATGATCGACGCCATGCTGCTGCAATACAGCCTGGATACCCGAGAAGGCATCCTGCTGATGTGCCTGGCTGAAGCCCTGATGCGTATTCCTGATGCCGAAACCGCCAACGCCCTGATCCGGGACAAGATCAGTGTGGCCGACTGGGATAGTCACCTGAGCAAGAGTGACTCCCTGCTGGTCAATGCTTCCACCTGGGGGTTGATGCTGACCGGAAAGGTAGTGACCCTGGATCAGAATGAAGATGGCAGCGCTGGCGGTGTCATCAATAAGCTGGTCAATAAAATGGGCGAGCCGGTTATTCGCCAGGCGGTCAACCAGGCCATGAGAATCATGGGCGGACACTTTGTGCTCGGGCGTAATATCCAGGAAGCCCTGAAGAATGCCCGAAAACCCCGAGAGAAAGGCTACAGCTATTCATTCGACATGTTGGGGGAGGCTGCCATCACCCAGGTGGATGCAGCCCGTTACCATGACGAATATGTAACAGCCATAAAAACTGTCGGTAAGGAAAAAGCCCGCAGTGGCAAAGGGCTCAGACCATCGGTATCCATCAAGCTTTCCGCGCTTCATCCCCGCTATGAAGCCGCAGAGGAACAACGAGTTCTCAGCGAACTGTTTGACAGTGTTCTGATATTGATCCGCCAGGCCAGAAGCCTGGACGTAGACATCAATATTGATGCCGAAGAGCAGGACCGTCTTGAGCTGTCACTGAAACTGTTTGAGAAACTCTACCGGCATCCTGACTGTGCCGGCTGGGGCGGCTTTGGCCTGGTTGTACAGGCCTACGGCAAAAGAGCTTTGCCGGTGCTTTCCTGGCTGGCAGCACTGGCCCTGGAACAGGGGGACAGAATACCGGTGCGACTGGTTAAAGGGGCATACTGGGACAGTGAGATCAAGCTCTGCCAGCAGGCTGGCCTTGCCGGTTACCCGGTCTACACAAGAAAAGAAGCAACAGATGTCGCTTATATTGTCTGTGCCAGATTCCTGTTGAGCGAACCTGTTCAGAAGCTGCTCTATCCCCAGTTTGCCAGCCACAATGCCCATACTGTGGCCAGTATTCTCACCATAGCCAGTCACAGGGGTTTTGAATTCCAGCGGCTGCACGGTATGGGTGATGCCCTCTATCATACCGTGCTTGAGCAGGAAAGCGTCGATGTTCGTATTTATGCGCCGGTAGGCAGTCACAGGAACCTGTTGCCCTACCTGGTGCGGCGATTGCTGGAAAACGGCGCCAACTCCTCTTTTGTCCACAGGCTGGTGGATGCCGATACACCGGTGGATGAACTGGTGCAGCACCCGGCCAGAATTCTTAGCAGCCATGCAGTGCTTGCCAACGAAAAAATTCCCCTGCCAGGCAAGATCTTCGGCGCAGAGCGGGATAACTCCAAAGGCATCAACACCGACATCGAATCACAACGGCAACCTTTTCAGGAGGCTGTTGCGGCCCATAAGGACAGACAGTGGCACAAAGGCCCTGTGATTGGCGGCAGTCAGATCGAAACAGAAACTGTAGTGGATGTCCGTTGTCCGTACGACAGTAGCCAGGTGGTAGGTCATATACACTGGGCTGGTGAACGGGAAGCCGAACAGGCCATGGGAATCGCTTACGAAGGCTTCAGCCAATGGCATTCATATCCCGTGGCTAAGCGGGCAGGCTGCCTCGAAAGGCTGGCTGACCTGCTTGAGGAAAACCAGCCTGAGCTGGTGACTCTCTGCCATCAGGAGGCCGGGAAAACGATTCAGGACGCTATTGACGAGATCCGGGAAGCTGTGGACTTCTGTCGTTATTATGCTGTCCAGGGCCGAAAGCTGTTTGCTGACCCGAGTGTTTTGCCTGGGCCTACCGGTGAATCCAATGAACTCTACCTGACCGGACGTGGAGTGTTTGTCTGCATCAGCCCCTGGAACTTCCCACTGGCGATCTTCCTTGGGCAGATCACGGCAGCACTGGTTGCCGGTAACACCGTGATTGCCAAACCGGCTGAACAGACCGGGCTGATCGCTGCCAGAGCTGTGGAGCTGATGCTGGCAGCAGGCATTCCAGGGAATGCTGTACAACTGCTGCCCGGCGATGGTGAACACCTTGGCCGTGTTTTGCTGGCGGATGAGCGAATTGCCGGAGTCACTTTCACCGGCTCAACGGCCACCGCCCGCCTGATCAACCTGTCCCTTGCTGAGCGACAGGGATCGATTATTCCACTGATTGCCGAGACCGGTGGCCAGAACGCTATGATTGTCGATTCCACAGCCCTGCCCGAACAGGTGGTCACCGATGCTGTGCATTCGGCCTTTGGCAGCGCCGGGCAACGTTGTTCCGCTTTACGGGTACTGTATGTGCAGGATGATGTTGCCGACAGGATCATTGAGTTGCTGCAGGGTGCTATGGCCGAGTTAAAAGCAGGCGACCCGTCTTTGCTTGCAACCGACCTGGGGCCTGTGATTGATGAGGAAGCCCTGTCCAGCCTGCAGGCTCATGTTGACCGGATGAAACAGGAAGCAATGCTGATTGCCGAAACGCCTTTACCGGAAAGCTGCAGTGATGGTCACTTCATCGCCCCGGTCGCTTTTGCAATCAACAGCATCCTTGAGCTGGAGCGGGAACAGTTTGGTCCGATTCTGCACCTGGTTCGCTTTAAGGCTGCGGAGCTGGACAGGGTCATCGAAGAAATTAACAGGACGGGCTATGGCTTGACGCTGGGTATCCACACCAGGAACGAAGCAACTGCCGCTTACCTGGATGAACGACTGAAGGTGGGCAATGTCTACATCAATCGTGACCAGATTGGCGCCGTTGTCGGGGTTCAGCCGTTTGGCGGGCAGGGTTTGTCCGGCACCGGGCCAAAAGCTGGCGGGCCCCACTACCTGTATCGTTTTGCCACCGAGCGCACCCGCACTGTTAATACGACGGCGGTTGGCGGTAATGCCAGCCTGCTGTCGCTGGGAACAGGGCATTGAAACTTATCAACAGGGCGAAGCTCAGGGTTTCAGGGGTTTTCTGCCCCAGGTGATCACCTTGATATGGTCCCACCAGTAGCTGTCGGGGCTCTGGTAACCAGCCAGGATCTCCTGATACAGGCGGTTCTCTTCCGACGTTCGGTTCTGGTGAGGTGCCAGTTGCAGGGTGGACAGGTACAGCAGCCTTCCTTCCGGGGTGTCTCCTCCCTGGGTCAGTCGGGAGGTCATTTCCGCCTGCACATCTACCAGTCCGGCTTTTCTCATCAGCTCGTGGTTGAACCAGCCGGAACGAAAGGAAATGACGCCGGACCGGGTTAGCTGCTCATAATCCCTGGCCTCCTTTTCCCAGGCATCGCGTGGGGCATCCAGGGAAGAAAAACGGGCTTCGGCGTCATTCAGAACCGTCAGATCGTCCACCACGAGAATGCCGCCGGGCTTCAGGGCAGAAGCAAGCTTCTTCACCACCTGGCTTTTGTCCTGCAGGTGCATCAGGACATCGCGCATGTGAATCAGGTCATATTGATCCGTGAGCGGGTCGCTGAGGATATCGTGCTTGAGCACCACAAGGTTTGGGAGCTTCTTTCCCCTGAGTAGTCTGGTGTCGATGTCGGTGGCCGTCACTTTGCCTTCTGGGCCTGCTTTGTCTGCCAGCCACAGCGCAACGCTGCCAGCCCCGGCGCCAACATCCAGGCAGTGCCAGCCGGGCTGGATGTGGATTTTCTCCAGGAAGCGGAAGGTTTCCGGATTCTGGTTCTGCTCAAGCCGGTGAGCCCGCTCTTCGGCATGGCTCCAGGAGTTGGGCAGGGAGTATTCCTGCTGTTTCTGTTCCCTGGCTGAAGTTTCATGCAGGGGCGACAGGGCCAGAATCAGGGTGAAGGTCACTGCCGGAAAATCTTTGAACGCCACCGGGAAACCTCCTGATAAAACGGTAACAGTAGCCCGGTTAAGCGCTAAAACCCATTCCAGCAACATTATCGTCATCCCCGCGAAGGCGGGGATTCACTGTGTGGTAGATTCCCGCATTTTTTGAAAATGTGCTATTACCTACTGACACTGTTTCTTTAGTAGAAAGCCTCCAATGCGTTCACTTGTTTTTTTTCTATTGTTTTACACATCTACATTATGTGCTGATATACAAAATTATATTAACTCAGCTGTTTCCTCAGCTGTTTCCTCAGGTGTTACCATTCTTTTGATTGTGCCCACTTTTAACTATCTTAAGTTGAAAATGCACTATCGTCCTGCAAGCGAAGTACAGTTGGTTTGCTCGATGTTTTTTTTATCCATGCTATTAAATGATGTGATCAATTTAATACGGATGGCTTTGATGCTTGTAGAAGATGTAAGAGATGATTTTGTAACTCTTAAGTTTGTTAGGCGTAAAAAGTCTTATGGCTTTGTTCTTGATTCTCAATTTGTCAATAAAATCTTTTCAGTAAGTGATAGCCGTCAAGACTGTATTCCGCTATTGTCTGGCTCAACTGTTTTTCCTTACTCTATTAATGGTCGCTTGATGATAAGCGTAATGTTCAGAAATACTTCATTAGAGGAGGGTCTTATACATTTGCCATCAAAATATGGTAGTGAAGGTTATTCATGGTTTGAAATGTCATGTATGTCGAATGATGAAGTATCAGGAAACAGATCTATCAGTGTTTTCAATAAGGTGATTTTAAATGATGTGTGCACGCAGTTAAGGGAAGGTGGTGGGGGGGCACCTAAAAACGTTTCAGAATACAGTCCAAGAGTGCATTATGGGAAGGGGAGGAATAGTTTTTTAGCCATCAATGTATTTGAAGACAGTAATCAGGCTTGTTTATTTGTTTTCTGTGATTTAAAAAGCAGATCTATAGAAATCCATAGCAGCCATTATGATTCAGAGGAATCAGCGCTGCAACAGTACATCACAAGGCCACACGAAAAAAATGACGAGCATACAGTAATAGATATTTTTTACCTTCTAGGGTTTTCAATTGCTTCAGGAATTTCCACTGTTATTGCTTCGTATCCTGCTGACTATATCAGTTTTGTTCTGCTAAGCGAAATGTGTCCAATCTGTTTGAATAAAATTCTGTATCCAGGTGTAGTGGCGGCGGGTTGTGGTTACCATTGGTTTTGTATTACCTGTTTAGTTCCCGCAGATAGAAGATGCGCCGTTTGCCGCCAATAACAAGCTATCGCTCCACTCTGAAGCTGAAGCGGCGGATACTTGTCATTTTATTTGTTTTGCTGAATTTCTTGCTCGAAAGCATAATTCCGGCAGGCTTCTGGCCGTTAAGAACAGTAATACCCTGAAACGGTCGCAAGGTGATGGCAACAAACATCGATGGAAGACCGCTCCCTGCTGGTCTGCAGGCCAATCTTGATCGACTGCGGGATGCCCGCCAAAACAACAGGTCGGTCAGCATTGGGCTGATGAATGGTCGAACAGTGGTCAGGACTACCAGCAAGTTTAACCTGCTTCTGCGCCTGCATCGCTGGCTGTGGAATTCCGGGGGCGGCGATCAGCTGCATGATGAAATGAAGTGGGTGCTGGAGAACAAGGGCCTGTCGCTGGGACTTAGAAAGCAGGTTTTTGAAGAAATCACTAAGAACCCATGCCCGGTCTTCGAAAATTGGGAAGCGGCAGATATCCGGAGCAGGGAAAAGTCTTATTTTTCCTCTGCCAAAGTTTCCGTAGTCGAGCCTAACGAGAAGCTGTACCTGCGGCCTGGCCGGGGCTCTGACCCTGAACCGCCTCCGGCTGGCAAGGCCCGGTTTGTACCTGGAGACGATCCGGTTGTCCCGTCATCTACCGGACAAGCGCTGTTTCAGCAGAAAAACGATGAGATCCCCTACGAAGAAGTAAAGCCTGCAATAACGCCTGAAACGCCTGTGCAGCGCAATGATGCGCCAGTGACAGAGCAAAGGAATGATTATCCGGTTGTTCCAGGTGGCGATCACCCTGAGGTGGGTGAACACCAATACGTGCCCTTTAAAGAGCCGGAGCACTCGCCTGATGAGGCCGGGGCCGGCTGGTTCGAACAGCCTGAGCCGCATCGGGAACAACAGGTTCCGCCGCCAGAAGATTTGATTGGCTTTGAACACACGGTTGTTGCACCTGAGCCCCGGACAGTTCCGGAGAATCATCTCGAAGAGAAGAGAGTGCCTGAGCCTGACACTGGAAGGGCCGTCTTCAACCTGCCCGAGCCAGACACAGCAGACTTCCGTCCTGTTAAGCCGGATGAATTGAAACCAGAGCAGGAGACTGTTCCGGTGTCTGAGCAGTCTGACGCCGTCACTTATGAAGAGCCGCGAACTGTCAACGAAAAATTGCCTGCTCCCGAAGTGTCTTTTGAACCAGAGCCAGCCGGGCTGGTTGAACCTGAATTGACGGCGATAGCCCAGGCAACATTGCCCGGCCCCGTCGAGAGCATTGCTTCCGAGAACCCTGTTCAGAAAATTGCGGATGAGCAGCGACGCCTGCAGAAGCAACTGCCAAATGTCTCGCTGTCAGATGCCAAAGCATTTCTGGAAGTGTACTACAGCCTGGCCTTTCTCGGTCTCGGCGACCTTCCGGATGACTCTGCCCAGAGAATGATAAATTCACTGCAGTACCACTTTGCCGATACCCGTCAGGCAGACGGTTTTGCTGACCTGGAAATGGCTGTGATGTTGAAGGTGTTGAATGACTACAAGTCATCACTGTCGTTGTATGAGTTCAGTGGATACCTGAAAACGGTCAGTGCCACGGCAACACCGAACCGACACACCATGCTGGTTCGGATTATGCGACATATCATGCAAAACGGCATGGTGAGAGAGGAATCGATTCACGGCCACCCAAGGGAGCAGGTGAATCAGGATCATATGGAGTTTCTCAATAATGTCGCCAGGGTGCCCGGAGCCTGTGCAAAACTTGGGGTAGCCCTGGAAGAAAAAGCAGGCGCAGCGGTTCCCAGTGTGGAAGGTCTGAACAAGCGGCTGGAGAAAGAGATACAACAGATAAAGACGACGGTACCTGACTTTCAGGCGCTGATGACAGAACTTAAAACACTGGA
>JBPCXN010000299.1:0-8060 GCA_051008495.1 Endozoicomonas sp.
AGACTTGTGCAGGCGTAGTCATTCTACGTCAATCAAGTCTAACGCTGTCAGATGGCCGCTTTACGAACCATCCTTCGGACTCAAGGCAGAGCACTCATCTCTGCGTTCCAGCTGATTGAAAGACATACAGTATTCCTGCACAGCTGCGCCTTGACCTGAGTGCTCTGCCTTGAGCTGAACCTATCATTTGCAGGCGGACGGGGTACTAGTTTTCCCTCGCCAGCATCAGTTCTTGATCACCCCATCTGATGCTATATTGACCAGACCATCTAGTATTCACCCGGTGAATACTGGAAATTTCGGTCTTTACTTAACAGTGATAAAGGTATCCGATATACTGCCTGCGCCACCGGCAACTCTAATAATGTGGCTGCAAAAGCCCTGAATAACTACTGCTACCGGCCCCTAATGCCTGCACAGGGAATTTCATTATCGTGCGGGCCAGAATATTCACCAGGAACATCTGCATCTGTCCGTCCACAAGCATAAGACCAGAGTCAGGGGCAGTGACCGGACAGGCACCACAGATGATGAGGGTAGATCACGTGCTTGAAGCCTACAGAAAACACGTCGAAGAGCGTGCCGCAGAAGGTGTCCCACCGAAACCACTGACCGCCGAGCAGGTCACCGGCCTGGTAGAACTGCTGAAAGCGCCTCCTGCCGGCGAAGAAGCTTTTCTGCTGAACCTTCTGGAAAACCGCATTCCTCCCGGTGTTGATGAAGCCGCCTATGTAAAGGCCGGATTCCTCTCCGCCATTGTCAAAGGCGAAGCCGAGTCTCCACTCATTGACAGCCAGAAGGCCGTTGAACTGTTGGGCATGATGCTGGGCGGCTACAACATAGAAACCCTGGTCGGGCTTCTGGACAACGCTGAACTGAGCGAGCTGGCTGCCGAACAACTGAAAAACACCCTGCTGGTTTTTGACGCTTTCCATGACGTGGAAGAAAAAGCCAAGGCAGGCAATGCTAATGCAGTTTCCGTACTGAAATCCTGGGCCGACGCCGAGTGGTTCACCAGAAAAGACAAAGTGGCAGAAAGCATCAAGGTTGCTGTCTTCAAAGTGACCGGTGAAACCAACACGGACGATCTTTCCCCTGCTCCCGATGCCTGGTCACGCCCGGATATCCCGCTGCATGCCCGCGCCATGTACAAGATGACCCGCGACGGTCTGAGTCCCGAAGAACACGGTGTCACCGGTCCCCTGGCTCAGATTGAAGAAGTGAAAGCCAAGGGTCACCCTGTTGCATTTGTTGGTGATGTTGTCGGTACCGGCTCTTCTAGGAAGTCTGCCACTAACTCCGTACTCTGGTACTTTGGTGACGATATCCCTGGTGTGCCCAACAAGCGTGCCGGCGGCATCTGTATTGGCGGCAACGTTGCGCCTATCTTCTTCAACACTATGGAAGACGCCGGCGCCCTGGTATTCGAAGCGCCTGTAGACAAACTCGAGATGGGTGACGTTATTGAGATTCGCCCCTACGATGGCAAGATCCTGTCTGAATCCGGAGAAGTTCTGTCCGAGTTCGGCTTCAAATCTGACGTTATCCTCGATGAAGTGCAGGCCGGTGGTCGTATAAACCTGATCATTGGTCGCGGGCTTACTGACAAGGCCCGTGAAGCTCTGGATCTTGGCCCGTCCGATATATTCCGCCGCCCGGTCACCCCTGCTGTTTCTGACAGCGGCTACACCCTGGCGCAGAAGATGGTCGGTAAGGCCTGTGGCGTCGATGGCATTCGCCCCGGTACCTACTGCGAACCCAAGATGACTACCGTGGGCTCCCAGGACACCACCGGCCCCATGACCCGTGACGAGCTGAAAGATCTGGCCTGCCTGGGCTTCTCATCAGACCTGGTGATGCAGTCTTTCTGTCACACTGCCGCCTATCCGAAGCCTGTTGATGTGGAAACCCACCACACCCTGCCCGACTTCATCATGAACCGTGGCGGTGTAGCGCTGCGCCCTGGTGACGGTATCATTCACAGCTGGCTGAACCGTATGCTGATGCCTGACACTGTCGGCACAGGTGGTGACTCCCATACCCGCTTCCCGCTGGGTATTTCCTTCCCGGCCGGTTCCGGACTGGTGGCTTTCGCGGCAGCCACAGGTGTTATGCCCCTGGATATGCCAGAATCCATTCTGGTTCGCTTCAAGGGAGACATGCAGCCTGGGATCACTCTGCGTGACCTGGTTCATGCCATCCCCTACTACGGCATCAAGCAGGGTCTGCTGACTGTTGAGAAGAAAGGCAAAATCAATGCGTTCTCCGGACGTATCCTGGAAATCGAAGGCCTTGAAAGCCTGACCGTTGAACAGGCCTTTGAACTCTCCGATGCTTCTGCTGAACGTTCTGCTGCCGGTTGTACCATCACTCTCTCTGACGAGTCTGTCACCGAGTACCTGAAGTCCAACATCACCATGTTGCGCTGGATGATCAGTGAAGGTTATGGCGATCCAAGAACCCTGGAACGTCGCGCCCGTAAGATGGAAGAGTGGCTGGCCAACCCAAGCCTGATGCGTGCTGATGCTGACGCTGAATACGCCGAAGTAATCGAGATTGACCTGGCAGAGATCAAGGAACCCATCCTCTGTGCCCCTAACGATCCCGATGATGCACGTACACTGTCTGATGTTGCCGGTGACAAGGTCGATGAAGTGTTCCTCGGCTCCTGTATGACTAACATTGGCCACTTCCGTGCCGCCGGTAAACTGCTTGAGCAGAACAGTGATCCGCTCAAGACCCGGTTCTGGATGTCGCCTCCCACCAAGATGGACAAGGCCCAGCTGGAAGAGGAAGGCTACTACAACATCTACAGTGATAACGGCGTTCGTACAGAGATCCCCGGATGCTCACTGTGCATGGGTAACCAGGCGCGTGTAGAAGCCGGTGCGACGGTTCTGTCTACCTCGACCCGGAACTTCCCGAATCGCCTCGGTGATGGTGCCAATGTCTATCTCTGTTCTGCAGAACTGGCGTCAGTGGGGGCGATCCTCGGTAAGATTCCAAGTCGTGAAGAGTACATGGAATACGCCCGTAGCCTGGACTCAATGGCCAGTGACGTATACCGTTACCTGAACTTCGACCAGGTTGAGTCCTATCAGAGCGCAGCGAACGATATCATCGCCAAAGCGAACTGATCTGTTCTTCCTGTCACAGAGCCCCTGCCAGTCAGGGGCTTTTTCGCTTTAAAAAACAGTAAAGTGACTTATGGAGCCATACTTCTCAAAAGATTTCCAGGACTGGATTCTGGACAGTATTCCCCTACTCCGTGCCATGGAACTCAAATTTGATCATTATACGCCCGGTGAGCTGATCATGAGCTGCCCGCTGGCTCCCAATATTAACGATAAAGGTACAGGGTTCGGCGGCAGCATTGGCACCCTGGCGACCATCTGCGGCTGGACATTCACCATGATCGAGGCGCGTGCTACCGAACCAGAAGCAGAAGCCCTGGTAGCAGAGCACCATATGAAGTTCCTAACGCCGGCAACAGGGGACCTGATAGCCGTATGCAAAGCAACGGTTCCTGACAGTTTTCAACAGAAACTGGCCAGCAAGCGAGTAGCCAAGCTGGAACTCTCCATAGACATTCAGTCCGGCGGCAAGATCGTAGCAACGTTTAACGGCATCTATGTTGCCAGAAGATCCTCAGCCAGTTAATGCGGAGAGAAGTGCCAATTTCCTGACAGGTTATACTTGAAATTATCAAAGACAAGTGCTTGCAGGGATGTTCGCTTTATGGGCCCTATCCAGCCCGAAACCAGCCCATTTCAAACCATCAAGAACAGGCTCAAGGATAAATACCAGGGTCTATTCAGTAACCGTAAGGTCAGGGTTCTTGATGATCCATCTCTGGTGCCCTTCGAGCCTTTGAAGCGGCCTGACGGAGCCGTTCCAGTCACCCGTCGACATATACAGCCATCGAAGCCTGAACCACAGAACCTCACTCAGAAGCAGCAAAAGCAGGAAACGAACGTACCGCCCAGGGCAAAGAAAACACCCCAGACAACCAAAGCAGCCCAGCCGGGACAGCTACAGCAGCAGTTGCTGACTGAGTGCAGAAACCTTCTGCAACAGCCTGGCTCTGTTTCTAGCTCTCCTATACAAAGGCTTTTGGCAGAGCTTCAGAAAAACATCATCCGCGGCCAGTGGGAAGCGGTTCTTGAGATGATCGACATGAACCTGCATTTTGCTGGCATTTCGGACTTTGATCGTTTCCAGGCTGAAATAATCCAAGCACTGGAAACCGTTTCCACCCCCCCCCCGGAAACCGTTAATCGAAACCCGGCTGTATCTGACATAAACAGTCAGAAAAAGGCCCTGCAGACTCCTGATGACCTTAATTCCAGGGAGCTTAATCTTGAAAGGCAGTCTTTGAAGTCGTTTCAAGGTGGCCAGGTCAATCTGGTCATCGGCGATATCACTAACATGGCTTCTATACTTGGCCATCCAGTGGAAGCCATTGCCTGCCCATACTCAGGCGCGACGATGAAAGGAAACAGGCTGTTCCGGAGGCTGGCAGCGATTGAGCCGGACTTAATAAAGCCCGGGGTACCCCAGGCTCTCAATCAGTATCCTGGTGGGCAATCTGTTATTTCCGGCGGAGGCAGGCTGGCCAGGCTGGGGTACAGGAAACTGGTTCTGGGCATATTGCCCATGCCAAATGCTGCAAACCCAAGAGAAACCTTTGTAAACGCCTATCTATCCGCTATTCAAGGTGCCGCAAATCAGGATGCCGCCTCCATAGCCCTGCCTGTTTTTACCGCCAATATGGGGCTGACTCCTGAAACCTCAGTGGCCATTGCCCGGGAAGCCATAGAAAAGTACCTTGCCGGCCAAAAGTCGCCCGGTAAACCCAGGATCTACCTGGTCTTTCCCAACACTGCCGAAGGGCGGGAGCAATACACAAAGCACCTGGCAATCAACAGCCAGCCAGCAAAGTCCAATCATCCGCCAGCAGGCAAAAAAACCAAAACTCAGGCCTTTCATTCATCTGTGCTGGGTGAGAAGCAGTTTCAGCATCTGATGGAGCAGGTGCTTCCTCCCAAAGGTCATCTGTCCGTTGCACGACGTATGCACTGGCTACAGAGAGAACACACCTTCCTCTTGAATAAGCTGAGAAAAGGCAAAGTTCCTGAAAAGCGCCTGCATGCACTGGACACCTATATCGGTGCCGCTTATGACAGGCTGCACAACCTGCCTGACCTTAGCCGGGAAGAATTCCTGGCGGCAGCACTCTATCTGGACAGACTGGACGACCAGCTGACTCCTTACCTAGGAGCCTGACTGAGAATAGACAGGTCGGCTTAAAATCCAGAAAGAACGGCCAGATTGTCCGTTGAATTTGATTAAATAGGTCAACTATTCGCACAAATCCAACGAGAAATCTGACTCGTTCTACTAAATTTTAATCTCGACCGCTATTCTCAGTCAGGCTCCTAGGAGCCTGACTGAGAGCCTGTCTCTCTCGCTACGGGGCTATAGTATTACTAGACACCATTGATTCAGGAACTGGCAATGGCTATCACAGCCGCTGGACAAGCTTTTTACCAGAACTATCTCAAGCCTGCCTTGCAGAAACTCACCAGTGTGTTCCGCCACAGAAAAGTCCGGGTATTGTCGAAAGAAGAGCTACCGGAGAGCCCACTGGGTCAGCTGCCCCCCACCGAAACCCCTAATCCGGATAAAAGGCGCAGCGCCACCCCTGTTAACATAGGCCCGCTGATGCCCCGGCCATATGTGCCGAAAGACCCGTCCGGCAAATTCCTCAAAACTCCCGGGACAGATCCCATCAATATTCCCCGTTTCATGGCGGATATTGATTACCTGGACGGGAAAGTGAAAGCAAGCCGGCTTCCAGATGATTCCGAAATCGAAACAGCTGCCAGCCTGCTGGATGCGGCAAAGAGAAAGGACTGGCCGGCGGTGCATACCCATCTGCAGAAGCTTTCAGGGTCCTGGCACGAAGACCTGACCCGCTTACTTCACACTGCATCAAAACTTGCCAATCCTGACACTCTGGATGAAATAACCGCCCGCCCGATAGCTGACTTTATGCCAGCCCCAAATATACAGAAGGCGCCTCTTGAACCCATGACGGAGGAAGAGGTTGCTGAGGCGTTTGATGAATTTATCCTGGCCCGTAACCCCCGCATCAAAGAGAAGATCGAACCCGAGCCCAGAGCGGAACCTCAAACTGAGCTGGAGATAGAACCTCCAGAGCCCCTGATAGAGCCTGAGACAACAACAGAAGCCGTAGCAGAGCCACCTTTACCACCTGCTACACCCAAGGAAGTCGATTTGATCGACTGGCTGTCCCCTCCTGAGCCTGGAACAAATATCTCAAGCTCGAGCGTGACCCTGCGGTCTTTGACGGGTGAAACCTTGATACTGCCCGAAGTCTCACTGGACTCTTCATTCGGAGATCTTCTGGCTGAATGGGCCTGGAATCAGAACCTGCAGCTCAGCAGTATGCCGAGCTGTAAAGTGGGAGGGAAAGAGGTTCTGGCTGAAGAGAAACTGCGTTCTCAACAGACTGGTGGAAGTATGGAAATCACGGTTGAAACGCTTCCCACTGAACATCAGGACCAGTTAAAAAGTTCGATAGGCAAGCTTCTGCCAGCCGGCACCAACTCGTTTATTCCTGCCGGCCGCGACTCTACAGAGAGCCTTGACTGGGCGGTTCTGAATTTCAGTCAGCAGGCAAAAAATGCCCCTTCGTCCCTGAGCCCTGAGGCTATCAAAAAACTGCAGCAAATCCTCACTGGCGCCAACCAGAGCCTTGGGCACATACCAACGGAAGAACGACAACTTGCCGGTCAATACCTCAACCGCCTTCTCTCCCTGCTGGAAGCACCTGCAAAGGCAGCAACAGAGCAAAATGAACAGCAGACCCGACAGAGCCCAGTTGTCGGTGAACCTCAGCCCCGGCCTCAATCCAGCAGAGCGATGATACTGCTTTACAACAGGAATCGACCTCTGGTGGAGGAGTTTCTGCCCCGGGGCAAGTGGTTTGAGTACTTTATCGAAAACGAACCGGGTGGCCACTTATTGTCTCTGCTGCCTGAAGCGACCATACAGAAAGCTTTCGAAGATGAGGTTCGACTGTACCACCGGCATTTCGGGCAGCCCCTGAGCCGGATCGAGCTGGCCAGAATCTTAGTGCATTGTGTCAATGCCTGTATTCCATCGTCACAACGTCAAGACAGTACCGGGCAGCTCAGGGAAAAGCTGCTGAATAAGCGCTGGCAAGCCAGGAAGTCCCCTTATCAACCTGTTGAAACGCCCGGAGCCATCGCCTTCCGGGACCCCAGGCTGAAAAAATATGAAACTCCGGTCAAC
Source organism: Endozoicomonas sp. (assembly GCA_051008495.1). GTDB lineage: Bacteria > Pseudomonadota > Gammaproteobacteria > Pseudomonadales > Endozoicomonadaceae > Endozoicomonas_A. The sequence goes on from JBPCXN010000299.1 coordinate 7,342, forward strand.
ACCAGTCACCAGTTCATGCTGAACATCCACCCACTGGATCTCGAACGGGCCTGGCCACTGGTTGCACGCATTATCACCAGGGAAGACAGCCCATTTATCAGCTGGCAATGCCACTTACCTGATCCGAAAAAATTGGGTGATGCTGGTGAAGAGGTTTGGCGTTTTGGCGGACAGTTCACACTGCAGTCCCTGGACAATGTCCGGAAGACACGATTTTCAGACCAGAGAATTGCCAAGTGCTTGGCAGAAATCCATACCGTGCTGAATAAGAATAACATCCGCACCGGAGTGCTACGTGACAGTGACATACCGATTCCAGAAGCTCCCTATGTGGGTTACCGGTATGCGCTGGACAGTGAAGATAATCAACATGAGCCTGCGCAAGCGGTTGATGAAGCGCGTAAACTCGAATACCGGAATCAGCCATGCTATCAAACAGTATCCAGCTATCTTGCCTCCGGTATCTGAAGCTTTACCAAATTTGCCGTAAAGCATCGCCCAATCGGGCGGTGATATAAGGCGGGAGCGCGCAGAGCGTTCCGGTTGCGTGTTTGTACGTGCTCTGCTAGTTTTCATCCTGTCTCTTGCAGATCTACCGTAGGGCATACGGTATGTTAAGCCTGCGGAGTTTGAGTGAGTCTTGGAGAACTTGGGTTGGTTCGTCACCGTAAAAGTTCTCATCATGGGAACTTTTATGCGATAACCAAGCTGTTCTCTGA